>JAWODZ010000188.1:0-35094 GCA_046483025.1 bacterium | reverse complement strand
CTGCTCCTCCAAAAATAAATCCCCGGGATTCAATGCCGGCTACCATATCTACCTTGGAATCCAGGTAGGGTTCACATAATTTATTTATAGTCTGATTAAAAGCTTTTGGATCCTTAAGCAAGGTAGTGATATCCTTGAATCCAACCCCTTTCTGGGGAAAATCCGGAACGTTTCTAATCAACCTTTTAATAATGTCCATTTTCTTTCCTCAATTTAAAAAGTGATATCAAAATCATCGTATCTACCCGTCGGCTTTTGCCAATCTACCTCAACATTCCGTACCACTGCCGAGGGATTCCCGCTGGGCAGTTCCTTTATCAATGATTCAATCAGTCCTTTCGGTCCTTCAACTTCAATCTCAACTTCTCCGTTGGGAAGATTTTTTACCCATCCGGTCAGATTCATTTTTCTGGCGGTTCGGGAAACAAAAAAACGGTAACCTACTCCCTGAACCATGCCCGATACAATAATATGTGCATGTGCATCCATATAATATTCCTCAAAAAAATCAATTTATGATTTTAATACAACTTCCTGAAAATCATTTCTACTGCTTCTTCCGGAGAAGAAGCCTGTTGTATTGCCTTATCAAAATCCCAGCTTTTCAAAGAAACAACCGGTATTCCTTTCTGGAAAGCAAAGGCAATCTCCGATAATGTACCGTATTTACCGCCCACAGCTATCACCCCCTGTGATGAATGTATAATAACTGAATTCCTTGCAACTCCCATGCCAGTCGGGATGGCTATATCAACATAAGGATTGGCATCCAAAATATAATTCCCCGGCAAAATACCTACGGTTATTCCTCCGCCTTTTTTTGCTCCTTTGCAGCCTGCTTCCATTATTCCACCAAGTCCTCCACATATCAGCATTGCTGCTTTTTTTGCAATGAGCTCACCGGTTTTTTCAGCCAATGAAAGAAGCTCATCCGTAACTTCTCTTCCTCCGATCATACCAATTTGTATTCTTCTCTCCATACTATCCCCCCTGAATATATTGAATTATAGTTATTGTCTTCTGGACTCTTCTCAATAATTTTCCATACTTCTTAAGTTCTCACGTTCTAAAGTTCTGTTTTATCTTTTATCTTGATTCTTGAATCTTGAATCTTGCTTCTTTGATCTTTATTCTTTAGTCTTTGTGTCATAGGGTCTTAGAGTCTTAGAGTCATTTCTGATCCTTGTCAGTACCTCCATCCTCCTTTTCTCCCTTTTCCATTCTCCCTATAAATTGACCGCAGACCGCCGACCGCATTTCTTAGCTTTCTACCGTTCGCGGTCCTTTTTAGTATTTCGCCCCTAACGGGGCTTGAATTATAAGGGCTCCCCTTAATGCTATAAATATCCCGCCCCTAAAGGGGCTTAATCTGGTCATTATTCATTATACATTATTCATTAATAAGATATCTTAGAGTCATAGAGTCAACATATTGCTGTCCGCCGTCTGCGGTCCGCGGTCTTCATGGCCTCTGACCTCTGAACGGTAACCCTCTCAAATTCTAAAGTTCTCCCGTTCTTTTTTTTATGTACTGTCTATTTCAAAAACAACGCTTTCCTTACCAGTCGATTCTCTTCTGTTGCTAAAACAATAAAATATATACCGGAAGAAACTATTCTGCCGTTTTCATCCTTCCCATTCCAATCAACAGTATGATATCCTGCCTCTACTTTATTGTTCACTAAAGTACAAACTTTTTGTCCTCGGCTATTCATTATATATAGACCAACCATTTCTGATTCCGGCAGACCATACCCTATCACTGTATAATGATTAAAGGGATTGGGATAATTCTGCTGCAGAATGAATCTGTTCGGCACAGTTTCTGTTTCTTCAACCGCGGAAGTATTTAAATAGAAGGTGAATACTTTATCGCACATTCTTGCACTGTCACAGGTATCCACTGCTGTTACCTGCCAATAATAAATAGTATTATATAATGAATCCAATGACATAAAATTGTAATAATTCTTCTCGATATTATTTTTTTTGATCAAAAAGGGACTGGTAAATTCCCTTATGGTATCTAATTCAAAAATATACTTCACACTGTCGCCCGGATCCGGATCTGATGCTCTCTGCCAGTAAAAACGGAGGGAATCTGAACATTGGGTAATTTCTGTCTCATCAGCCGGTTCCAACAGGGAGAAGGGAAGGGGAGTGTCATTAACCGGGAATACAGTGATATTAAGATGATCCTGGCCGCTGTCATGCAGAGGATCTTCAACCACCACCAGCAGGGAATCGCTGCCGTACCAGTTGCTGTTTTTGGTAAATATTTTCATTTTTCCTGCAGAAGAATCAGAACGAAACGTAATATATTCACCTTCCTGAAAACTGACTGTAAGAGTTGAATCCGGATTATTGCTATCAGTGATCCACTGATCAAAAAATTCAAAATTCAGGCTCAGCGTATCATCTTCGTTAAAGTAAATATCCGGCAGGGAGACCACAGGAGGATAATTACCAAATATTGCTTCTATTGACATTGAGGAATCAATACTTACTGTTACCGGGTTTTCCTCCTCATCAAGATCTCCTCCCCATTTTATAAACGTATACCATCCCTGAGGAAAGGCTTCACACTGTACCAGAGTACCTCTCTCAAACCATTCTCCGGAGGGAGTCAGCACAATGAACCCAGCCACTTCTGGATCAACATTTGTATATACTCTGAATTCAGACATGAAATTGCCGATTATTATTTCATTATACGAAGGTACAGTATAAGCAAAATTTCTGCTTTCTCCGGAACTCCATTCCGAGAAAATATAACGAACCTCTTCCCCTGGCTGAATAAGGGAATCAACACTCAGTGTATGAGTACTTCCTTCAGTCCAGGTAAAAGTATGAGGTGCTGTATAGGTTTCATCATCAGCTATGAAATTCAGACCCGCAGGATCAGTGGTAACAGTGATATCTCTTAATCTGGTGAAATTAGCAATAATATATTTAGGACTGTCCATGAGAACGGTTAGTGTATCTTCCTTGCTGAATAAATCGCCGGACCAGGAAGAAAATACATGATCAGAGTCAGGAACAGCAGTCAGGGTAACTTCTCTTTTACCAAATGAAGAGTCAGTAACTGTAATAACATTCACCTGACCTCCTTCAGCTGGAAGAGTGGTAATATGTAAAGGATACTGATAGTCACTGCTTGTTTCAATACGATGTTTATCTTTTTCAATCTCTTGTTCAGCCTGATCATAGGATAAAATTTCGGGGATATAATAGGTTCTGTTCAAAAAACTTAACTGACCGCTGATGGAACTTCCGGATATCAGCACTCCCACATCCCCGTACGATCTTTTATCTCCTGTATCATCATTATCTTCATCATCATTATCCCGAAACCATAACTGCTGTTCATCACCGAGCGGCTCAACTTTCAGATCCATAACAGATAAAACTGAACCTGTGGTTAAGGCGGAACCAGCAAATTCAGGATCTGCATGAATCAGATACCAGTTATAATCCCATTCAATGGTAGTATCAACCTGAGAACTTACTCCGTCAATCCTTACTCCGGACTGATTATATTGATTATAAAATATCATTCCGACACTGTTTTCATTAAGATCTGCAGAAAACCGCATCATTTTGATCTTGCCCTCATCAAACTCCGGTATGGTTACTTCATCCGCTCTCCATTCCGTATAATGCGGAAAAAAATGAGTTTTCAGATAAATCTTACTGCTCTCATGAACGCCAATGCCATCAGCATCAAAACGTATTTCAAAAACTGCTGACCTCTGTAAATGAATAGTTCCGGTGCAGGAATATTCTGTGCGTATATTTTTCATACTAATATCCAGGGGAACCCCAGCAATAGAAACTGTTTTATTTCTGGTCTCTTCAGTAATTGTAACACTTTTTTTGATTTTACCGAATATACCCAGATTAATGATGATCCTGACTTTAAAACGCAGTTTCTGAGTATCAAAAAAATCAATATTGTCACCCCCCACTGCTGATTTAAACAGTATAGAATCCTGAAGTCCGTATTCTCCGTGAGAAATAAGATAATCCCCGGACTCTACTATATCGTCTTCTTCGTCATAGGTAAGATATTTTTCCTGAGAACCGGTCAGATCCTCGGAGAGATATACATACACTCTCCCTGTATCCTGGGTCAGGGGATCCACAGCAATAAGTACTGTTCTTTCCTTGTTTCCGGCTTCAGCATCATCCACCCATCGGGTAATTGAGGCTTTATCCCCCAGATCCCTGGCCATAAAAAGTATCTGGTCAGTATCTTCAAGTATTCCGCTCTCTTTGCTTTGATAAGATGATCCATTGGGAACATCGATCTGAAAAGGTACCGGTTCCCATATATCAGGAGCATCCAGGTAGCGGTATATTTTAATACTTTGAATATCTGTACCTAAAAAATAAAGGAGTTTATCTGCGGTTACCCTGATCACTTCCTGTTTTCTGTCACTCTGAATAACATGCACTTCAGCAACCACTCTGGAAAATACAAAATGGATCAGGATAAGAAAAAGCAAATGTTGTCTGTATTTCTTCACATCTATTCCTGATGATACAGCTAAGGCCGTAAGCGATGCATCAATCTGGGAAAGGGAATGGTCTCTCTGACATGGGGCAAATTACAAATCCAGGCTACGGTTCGTTCTATACCCAGACCAAAACCGGAATGGGGAACCGTGCCGTACTTGCGCAAATCCAGATACCAGTCAAAGGCCTCTTTGGGTAAGTCATGTTCCCTGATTCTCTTCAAGAGGGTATCGTGATCGTCTTCCCGCTGTCCTCCGCCAATAATTTCACCATATCCTTCCGGTGCCAATACATCCACACCTAACGCTTTTGTGTCATCTTCGGGATCATGTTTCATATAAAAAGCTTTTATGGCAGCCGGATAACGGTGCACCATAACCGGCTTGCCGAATTTTTCCGAAATAACCGTTTCATGACCTCCTCCGAAATCACTGCCGTATTCAAAATCTTCTCCCTTTTCTTTCAGTATGTTCACTGCTTCATCATAGGATATTCGGGGAAAAGGAGGAACAACTTTTTCCAGAAGGGTAGTGTCCCTTTCTATCTGTTTTAATTCTTCCTGTTTGTTTTCCAGAACCTGCTGTACAATATAGGTGACGAATTCTTCTGCCAGATCCATGTTATCATCCAGATCCGCCCAGGCAACTTCCGGTTCCACCATCCAGAACTCGGTAAGATGACGTCTGGTTTTGGACTTTTCGGCTCTGAAGGTGGGACCAAAACAGTATACCTTGCCCAGAGCCCCAATGGAGGCTTCGCTGTAGAGTTGACCGCTCTGGGTTAAATAGGCTTTGCTGCCGAAATAATCGGTCTCGAAAAGAGTTGTGGTTCCCTCGCAGGCAGCGGGAGTAAAGATAGGAGTATCCACCAGAGTAAAACCTCTATCGTCAAAAAAATCACGGCAGGCTTTGATAATCTGATGCCTGATTTTCAGTATGGCCGTTTGCCGGGAAGAACGCAGCCATAAATGCCGGTGATTCATCAAAAATGATGTGCCATGTTCCTTGGGGGTAATGGGATAATCAATGGCCAGTTGATTGATGGTAATATTCTTGACCTGCAGTTCATATCCTCCCGGTGCTCTTTTATCCGCAGAAATGGTTCCGGTGACTATGACAGAAGATTCCTGGGTAACCTCTTCTGCAGCGTTAAAAACTTCTTCCGGAACATCCGCCTGGGACACCACACCTTGTATCAAACCGGTTCCATCCCGAACCAGAATAAAATATAATTTTCCACTGGAGCGTTTATTGTACAACCACCCTGATATGGTTACTTCTTTTCCTTCATATTCTCCGACATCTTCAATGTATACTTTCTTCATAATTCTCCTGTTTTTTTAGACAATAATTACCTTAATCACCAAATTCAAGCCAGCTGAACCAGAGTGGATGATTCTCTTTATACCAGATGAGAATCTGGCGTAATTTCTTTTGATTCTCCGGTGAAATGACATCTGGTGATATTTTATTGAAATATATCTTCATTCCTTTGAATCCATAATGTTCCAGAGCTTCGGAACAGAGAGTTTGCAGTTCATTTCGGATCCTGCCTGAATCAGATATTTTAACCGGGCGGGTTTTATAATCCTCACCATGCATAAAACGGTTTAATAAAGGATTGAAGATCAGCCGGTTTTCCTCAAAGGATTCTAATAATCTCAGACTGAGCATAATAAGTTTATCCCCATGCTGAGTGGATAATCGTACTGCCACTTTATAAGTATCTTTGGAAACCTTCTCTATACCGGAAATTCCGGAATAGGGATCCGGCAGCATATACCCTGAAATGGCCATCACACCCCATTTTTTCTCCGGGAGAAAATCATCTATA
Source organism: bacterium (assembly GCA_046483025.1). Lineage (GTDB taxonomy): Bacteria > Zhuqueibacterota > QNDG01 > QNDG01 > CAYUAG01 > CAYUAG01. Next base: position 28,743 of record JAWODZ010000188.1, on the reverse strand, counting down.
GTAACAGTTCGTTTATTCAGGGGAACCCCTGCATCTCTGGCTATGTTTATACTCTCTTTGTAATTCTGAATAAGTGTATCATCCACTTTGCCCTGAGAAAGAAAAGACAATTTTTCCGAAAAGTTTGAAGCATCAGGATCAAGATGCATGGCTTGAGCTTCTCTTTTATAATCAAGCTTGAATTTTGAAGAAAATATGGCCAGAGATACATTTAGATCAAGGATTGGACTCAGGCTGGAAGCCTGAATCGCCTCAGCAGATGCTGCATATCCGTCAACCAGAAAAAGATGAGTTTCGCCCTGATCATCTTCCCAGGTTTTAACAGTAAAGGAAGGAGCGTAAGTACCGGACTCAGTAAACACAGTATGTCCGGTTGGCAGCTTCCAATCATCTTCAACCAGATGAACTCCTAAGCTTTCCCATTCCTTCCATAATTCACCCAGCCGTGCTTCTCTGCTCTTGCCCCTTAAAGTCCAAACATGTATATTTTTATTTTTTATTTCCGGGTAAGTCATTTTAATTGCTTCCAATACTTTTTCCCGGGGAGTAAAATAATCAATCAGTAAAGATTTTTTTGCTGCATTTTCAACTATTTTTCTGGGAATTACCAGGTTGCCCATGTACCCTTCATAAGGTTTAGTGATAGTCAGCGGTTGATCAAAAAGATGAAGAACTGTTATGGGACCAGTAGGACTGCCTTTGGCAAAACGGGAAGTATTTTCCAGCGTATCAATGGCAGCTCCCCAGATAGTAATACCTGCATTGGTTATTTCCCGACGAAAATCTTCCCATCCATACGTAGGATCATTAATCAACTGCTGGACTCGTACTTCCAAAAATTCTGCCACCTGGGGCCGGGCATAAATCCTCCCGAATCCTAACAATGGATTAGAACCCATCTCCGGTGTTTCTCCGGCTTTCGGCATCAATCCTTCTCCCAGACATACCATGATGGCATGATTTTCCGGCAGTGAACGGGAAAGATACCACAAGCTTTCACTCATGGCATAAGCGGAGATTGCATCCGCATCCTTTTTTACCTGATTCAACTCTTTCTTTTCCACTCCTTTTCCTTCTCCGTATCGTCCGAATAATTTGGTTCCCAACGCCGTTACTGCCGCAGTCATCACAAAAAGTCTTTCCATCCCCTCATTAACAAAGGATATACTCTGGCTTATTTTGTCATGCTCACTTTCTCCCTTTACCTCTACATCTTCCAGCCATAAATGGAATCGTCCCAGAATGGGTCTGGTATCAAAAGCCCACTGGGCTATAGCATTTTTTCTTTCCATGATAATCTCCCTGTTGATTAATGAATGGTAAAGGCATTACTTGATTTTTTCCAGAAATTTCACCCATCAACTTATTTACAACCTACCCTACTTTTATAAACTTTAAAATAAAAATTTTTAGACACATATACAACTTGAAATTTAAAATTATTTTTATACCTTTATTAATAATTTTATATGAAGTTAAAAATGTGGCCAGAGCTGTATCCGGAGGATATCCTGGCGCACCGGGAACTCTATAGATACTATGCAGATGTTTCCAATGAAATTTCTCTGGCAATCTCGGAAGTAAAAACCATACTAAACATTGATCCTTCCCTGTTATCTTATCTGCAGGTTCTGGGAGACTTTTACCAGCAAATGGTGGATTCTCTGCACTATTATAACCATTATGCAGAACACTTTCCCCATAACAGTGAATCCTATCTTACTATTGGCCGCTTGTATGAATCCAAGGGAAAATTTAAGCAAGCCCAAGAATTTTATGAAAAACACCCTAACCTGGATCCATCAAGTGTAGACACTATGATCCGTATGGGTATATGTTATAAATATTTAAAAAAGTATGATAAAGCCATTAACATAAGGGAACAAGCTCTTAAGATCATGCCCGTATCAGCTGAAAGTATGTATGAATTAGCTTTGGTATATGAGGAAGCTGGTGACAAGGAAAAAGCGGTTGATTATCTGATGCAAGCACTGAATATCTGGAAAGATGCTGATTCAGAGTTTATCCCTGCCCAGAAAGCCCAAAAAAAAACTGGCCGAACTAAAACCGGTCTGATAATCAAATAATAGGAAGACTTACAATTACCGATTTCATAGAATAAAAAATGAAAATACAAAAAATAATATTTAATTATGTTAATCGTATAGGCTTTGTTATTAATATTGAGAATTTATGGTTTATAAAATCTATTTTTATTATACATTTTATTATTTCTTGAAAATCTTTCCTTTAATAATTATATTGCATACTATCATAAATGATTCTTATAATTCTATAGAGTTGAAACAAATGTACTAAAAATGGAATTAAGGAACAAATCATAATGAAATATTTAAATAATCAACCTCTATGAAAGTATTAATCTGCCCGGACTCATTCAAAGGAACCTTTTCCGCTTCTGAAGTAAGTACGCTTATTGCCCAGGGGGTAACCAAAACTGATCCTCAGATCCAAACGGATGTAGTTCCTCTCGCAGACGGCGGAGAAGGTACTCTGGAGGCATTGAGTTCTTTGGTTACTCTGCATTATGCCGAAGTCTCAGGCCCTTTGGGAAGAGATAAAAAAGTATCTGCTCGATTCGGGATCATGACCAATGAACCTGCTAATGCACTTATTGAAACTTCACAGGTAATAGGACTGAATCTCATTCCAGAAGGAAAAAGGAATCCGCTCTATACTACCACTTATGGGGTGGGAGAACTGATAAAGGCTGCCCTGGAGAAAAAGTGTAGGAAAATCATTATTGGTATCGGAGGATCTTCCACCAATGATGCCGGTATAGGCATGGCCCAGTGTCTGGGAGTTAAATTTTTTAACCAGCATAAGCAAGCAATTCAGCTATCAAAAGAAAAAGGGTACAGTGGAAAATCCCTGGCAGAACTCTATTCCCTGGACTGCTCTGCCCTGGACACCAGGATTCAATCCTGTGAATTTCTGGTTGCTTCCGATGTGCTCAATCCTCTTTACGGTAAAAACGGAGCAGCTCAAGTTTACGCTGAGCAGAAAGGAGCTTCTCCCTCAGAAGTAAAGCTTCTTGACCAGGGGCTCAGAAATTTTGCCAAGGCTGTCAAAAGATCACTAAATAAAGACATTGCTGCACTTACAGGAGGAGGCGCAGCCGGTGGCCTGGGAGCAGGTCTCAATGTTTTTTTAGGGGCAGAAGTGATATCGGGTATTGATTTTATCATGAAATCTGTTAAGTTAAAAAAACATATCATAGAGAATGATGTCATTATAACCGGAGAAGGACGTATTGATTCACAGACCGTAAAAGGAAAAACTCTTTCAGGAGTATTAACCATGGCGGAACATTACAACAAACCGGTCATCATCATAACCGGATCTCTGGGCAGGGATTTTAAAAAAATAAAAAATAAAAATATCTCTGTTATTGAAGATGCTTCCCGGGGAGCACAAAAGGATCTCAGCTATTTTAAAAAACATCCCGAACTTATCAGGGAAGCTGCCAGTAAAGCTTTTACCAAATGGAGAGACCAACGATGATAAAAGTAGCTATCACCCGAAAAATTCCGGATACGGGAATAGAACTGCTGAAAAAGCATTTCAAACAGGTTGCCCTCATCAGTAAAGGTGACTTTTGTAACAAAAAGCAACTCTTAAAAGAAATCAAAAATGCTGATGCCCTGCTCAGCCTGCTTACAGAAAAAATTGATCAAGAGGTTATTGATACTGGAAAAAATCTTAAAATAATTGCTAATTATGCTGTGGGATATAACAATATTGATGTTGACTATGCCACTGGCAGAGGAATCTATGTTACCAACACCCCGGGCATACTTACTGAAACCACTGCTGATTTTGCTTTTACCCTGCTGATGTCCACAGCCAGAAGAGTAGGGGAAGCAGAAAGGTTCTCCAGAGCAGGTAAATTCAAATCCTGGGGGCCGCGTTTACTCTGCGGACAGGATATCCATGGAAAAACCCTGGGAATCATCGGGATGGGAAGAATTGGCAGAGCAGTGGCAACAAGAGCTGCCCTGGGTTTTGATATGAATATTCTATATAGTGATAATTCCGTCTCTCCGAAACTTCCATTTGCTGCCCGTAAGGTTGAACTTCAGGAACTGCTTCAAGAGAGCGATTTTATCAGCCTGCATGTACCTTTTCTGGAGTCAACCTTTCATCTCATCGGTGAAAAAGAGCTTGCCATGATGAAACCAACAGCCGTTCTGATCAATACCTCCAGAGGACCGGTTATAGATGAGAAGGCCTTGATCAGGGCTCTTCAGCAAAAACAATTATTTGCTGCCGGTCTGGATGTTTTTGAAAATGAACCACAGATTCCACGGGAACTGAAAAAACTTGATAATATTATTATTACTCCCCATATTGGTAGTGCATCGGTTGAAACCAGAGATGGAATGGCTGAAATGGCAGCCCAAAATATTATTGATTTTTTTAATGGAAAAACTCCCGGGCAGCTGGTCAACAAAAAAGTTCTGAAGCAAGGGTAAAGGATCAAAGATTCAGAAGATAAAAAAAGAGCTCACCTCTGTCTTCTAACATCTTAAAACTGAACCTTAATGCATTAATAAGTTAAAGAACAATAATTAGAAAGGTAGTCACATGTCCAGTACAAAACGAAAAACAGCAATTATCTCCGGAGCTTCCAGTGGTATTGGCAGGGAAACAGCCATCAAGCTTGCGGAAGAAGGCTTTAATATCGCTATTACTGCCAGGAATAAGACAGACCTTGAAAAAACCCGGAAAAGAATCTCAGCAAATGAAAGTGAGTGCCTCATACTTCCACTGGATTTATCCAAAGAGAAAAATATCAAGAAATGTATTGATCAAACTATTGATACCTTTAAAAGATTGGATGTACTGATCAACGCAGCCGGAATTATTGGTTCAGGGAGTGTTGAGACTACCGAACTCAGCGACTGGGATTATATGATGAATATCAATCTCAGGTCAGTGTTTTATCTTATGAAACTAGCTGTCCCCCACTTGAAAAAATCCAAAGGTACTATTATTAATGTTTCCAGTGTAACTGGTCTGCGTGCATTCCCCAATATTCTCTCTTATTGTGTAAGTAAAGCAGGTGTTGACCAGTTAACCCGGTGCGCTGCACTTGAACTTGCACCGGACGGAATACGGGTTAATGCTATAAATCCGGGAGTAATGATCACTAATTTACATAAACGCAGCGGCATGAATGATAAAAAATACCAGGAATTTCTGGAACACAGTAAATCCACCCATCCTTTGGGACGGGTGGGAAAACCGGAAGAGGCGGCAGAACTGATAGCATTCCTTGCCTCTGAAAAAGCCGGATGGATAACCGGAACCACCATAAGTATTGACGGAGGCAGAGCACAGACCTGTGCCCGGTAATAGTTTAAATATTAACAGATTATCCTAAGGAGTTGTATCTCAGTTTCGGTATCGGAATCGATTTCGCAATCGAAAAAAATTATTCCTGAATTCATTTGCAATTTCGATACCAATGGCGATATCGATAAGAATGTAAATAAAAATAACAGGCATTAAACTATGAAAAAAGCGATATTATTAATAGTAGGTTTTCTTTTTCTGAGTTCACTGATCTTCACATGCAGTGATCCAATGTCAAAGGATAAGGATGAAATTGTCAGAATTTTAGTGGATGAACCGCTGGAAATGGCCAGACATACTATATACTGGGATGGAAAAAATCATAAGGAACAATATGTTACACCTGGAACTTATTATGCCCGACTGTACAACAATGTACAACCGGATGATCAGGAATCCATGTTGGTGCAGGAAGGAGGCACACCAGAAGCAAACTTTGAAGGTGAGCCTATAGAATTCGGCAGTCTTGGAATTTTTGAAATAGAAAGTATTGAACCGGATACCTTTAAAGTTAAAGAAGGCACTAATATTACCTTTATTATTGATGACCGGGCTGCAGGTAGAACTGTGCGTCTGGTTATAAGGAATAAAAAATAGAGTATGAGTAAAAACAAAAACAATGATATTCCGGAAGAGTTCAAGCAGGGCATACGGATTACAGACACACTTGATCTGCATGGATTCTTTCCGGAACAAATCCCGGATCTGATAGAAGATTTTATTGAAAATGCCCTTGATCTGGGATTGAAAACACTCAAAATAATTCATGGTAAAGGAAAAAGCAGGCTCAAATTCGAAGTTCATCAGGTATTAAAAAAATCGCCTCATGTGCAAAAATTTTATAATGCATCTTCAGAATCAGGAGGATGGGGTGCCACCATGGTTGAATTGAAATAAACAGGAGGATACATGAAATCCAATAAAAATGGTAAGATTCTCATTTGCATTGTCACTCTTTTACTATCTGTTTTACTCTATTCCATATCCATGAATAAACTGGCTCCGGTACCCCCTTTGATCATACAAATAATCAGAGCTGTATCCCTATTTACAGCCTTGATCATACTATTAGAACACCTGTTTGATTTTCAAACCTTCACCAAAATACTCCTGGGGATGATTCTGGGCGCAGCTGCAGGGCTGGTGTTTAAATCAAGTATTGCTGAAATAAAACCGGTAGGAACAGCTTTTATCAGACTGATTCAGATGATTATTATTCCACTGGTTTTTGCATCTCTGGTAGTAGGCACTGCCAGTCTGGGAGACGGTAAAAAGATGGGGCGTATCGGAATCAAAACTCTGGTATACTATTTTTTCACTACAGCTTTTGCCATTATTTTAGGACTGATGATTGCCAATCTGTTTGAACCCGGAAGTGGGCTGCCTGCTGATGTACAACAGGAGCTGATGCAGAACTATCAGGCTCAGGCCGGAGAAGAGATTTCCACTATCCAGGAAGAGACCAATCTGGTTGATACAGTTTTAAATATTATTCCCACTAACCCCTTTAAAGCTCTGTCTCAGGGAGAACTTCTTCAGATAATATTTTTTGCTATTTTACTGGGTCTGGGGTTAGCCCTGATACCAAACAAAAAATCGTCTACAGTTATGACTTTTTTTGACGGAATTAATGATGCTTCCATAAAAATTGTTAATATCGCCATAAAACTTGCTCCCTATGGAGTTTTTGCTTTACTATCATCTGTAGTCAGCAGTTTTGGAACAGATATTTTATTTTCTTTATTAAAATACGCTGTAATTACAATTGTAGGGATGATCATCATGATATTTATTTATCCTTTGATAGTTTTTTTATTTACCGGTACAAATCCAATTACATTTATCAAATCCATGCGCTCACCTCAATTAATAGCCTTCAGTACCAGTTCCAGTGCTGCTGCATTGCCGGTTACCATCAATACCTGTGAAAAGGAACTTGGAGTACCCAAAAATATTTCCAGTTTTGTGCTTCCTCTTGGCGCTACTGTCAATATGGATGGTACTGCTCTTTATCAGGGAATATCTGCTTTGTTTATTGCCCAGGTGTATGGAATGTCGTTAACACTGGGAGATCAATTGACTATTGTTTTAACTGCTACGCTGGCTTCTATCGGGACAGCCGGAGCACCAGGTGCCGGAATGCTAATGCTGGTACTGGTGTTAAAACAGGTCGGTATACCCCTGGAGGGAATTTCGCTTATCATAGGGGTAGAGCGTATTCTGGATATGTTTCGTACTACTGTTAATATTACCGGAGATGCCTCTGCAGCTGTTATTGTGGCCGGGACAGAAGGGGAGTTGGGGAAAGCAGAGGAGTATAAGGAAAGAGGAAAAAGGAAAAAAATAAAGGATAAAACTTAATAGGGAAAATGGAATACGGAGAAAAGGAGAAGGGAGTGATAGAGAATAGGGAATAGGAAAAGATTCAAGAAACAAGAGGTAAGACCCTTTGGTAATGAACAATGCACAATTGGTAGCTGCAGTTCTTGACTGTGGGTTTGGTTAGTATAAATTTATTTTCAGAACTTTAGAACGTGAGAACTTTTTAGATTGAAAAGGTTGATGTTAAAAAATCAGAGTCCGGAGGTAAGAAGTCAGAAGAGTCAAAGACTCTAAGACACAATGACTCTAGGACATAAAGACACAGAGTCTAAAGAATCAACAAGTAACAATCAGGAGAAATATTATGAATATAGTTCTTTCTTTTTCTTCGCTTTGTATACTTTTAATTATCGGCAAATTTGCCCGGGTAAAGATAAAATTGTTGCAGAAACTCTATCTCCCTTCCTCTGTAATCGGAGGAATAATTGGTCTGATAATAATTCAAGTGGCAGGGAGCAATACAGTTTCAAATTTTATTCAGGGCTGGGTTGAACTTCCCGGATTTTTAATAAATATTGTTTTTGCCACTCTGTTTTTAGGAGTGACCATTCCTTCGATTTCAGTTATCTGGAAGTGGTCGGGTCCCCAGCTTGCCTATGGCCAGATTGTGGTCTGGGGGCAGTATCTGGTGGGAATGTTACTGGTTTTATTTTTATTGAAGGGAATATTTGGAATTCCGGATCTTTTTGGAGTAATCGTTCCGGTAGGATTTGAAGGAGGACATGGAACCGCTGCCGGCCTCCGGGAGACCTTTGAACATCTCTCCTGGATTGAGGGATCGGATTACTGTCTTTCTTCAGCAACCCTGGGTATCATATCAGCTATAGTTATTGGAATTATTTTGATCAACTGGGCGGCAAACAAAGGATACCTGCAGGTTTTAGAAAAAAGGGATGTATCCCTTAAAGATAATACAGGATTATATGCTGTTGATGAAAGACCGAGTGCTGGGAATCAGACTACCTCTGCTGATTCTATAGACAGCCTTGCTTTTCATTTAAGCATTATAGGTATTGCTGTCTTTATAGGTTTAGGAATAAAACTTTGTCTGGTTGGATTGGAAAGTATTTTTTCCCAAACTGGAGAATCAAACATTTTTGTTGGATTTCCCTTGTTCCCCTTATGTATGATTGGTGGTCTCTTAATCCAGCTTTTTTTATCCAAAGCAAGTAAGATAAATCCTGTTGATAATACTCTTATGCAGCGGATTAGCGGCACTGCTCTTGATTTTCTGGTAGTAGCAGCTATAAGTACTATCCACCTTCAGGTTGTTTTCAATAATATCATCCCTTTTCTTTTAATTGTTTTATCCGGTATTGTTTGGAATGTGTTTTGCATTATGTGGCTGGCACAGAGGCTTTTACCTGATTGCTGGTTTGAAAGAGCAATTGCAGAAATGGGGCAATCAATGGGAGTGACTGCTACCGGTCTTCTGCTTCTGCGAATCGTAGATCCGGAACAAAAAACAGTAGCTACCTCCGCTTTTGGGTACAAGCAGCTTCTCCATGAACCGTTTATGGGTGGTGGTTTGTGGACTTCAACCGCAGTGCTTTTAGTGGCTGCATCTGGCGGGTGGATAGTTCTAGCAGTCAGTTCTGCTGCTATTATTATTTGGTTAATTATTTGGATGTTATTTCTTCGGGGAAAATCGAGTGACTAATGATAAATATACATATTATGCTGAGAATATTAGAATAAATAAATTAAACAATTTTTTCTCCATCAATACGATCTTTTTTTGTTTAATTATTATTGGCTTAACCTCTATAATAAGCTTTGCTGACTCTAAAAGATTATCTAAGATACAACAGGCAATTGAGCGGGAGGGACTGGACTGGACTGCGGGGGAGAACTGGGTGAGCAGACTTTCTCCTCAACTGAGAAAAAAGCTTATTATGGAATCTTTTTCCCCCCCTGTGCTGGCAAAATCAGATATAACCACCTTACCTCAGGCAGGAAATTTACCGTCAAATCTGGACTGGAGGAAAATGTCTCATAATGATTATCAGGGTAACTATGTTACTTCAGTAAAAGATCAGGGACAATGCGGCAGCTGCTGGGCATTTTCAGCAGTGGGGCAGATTGAATCATGGTGGCTGGCAGATAATAACCGGCCGGATACAACCCTTGACCTTTCTGAACAAACATTGGTTTCAAGCTATGGGAGTTGTGAAGAAGGGGGAAGTATTATAAATGCATTCAATTTGGCTCAAAGAGTAGGCATACCGCCGGAATGGTGTTTAGAATATCGTGCAGATGATACGATTCCTCTGGACAGTGCTTGTGCTGACTGGCAGAATTATGCCTATACAATACCGGGCTGGAATTACATAACTGGCAGTGAAGCTGATATTAATAATATCAAAAATGCTTTACTCTATCATCCTGTATCAGCTTCTTATGAGGTATATTCAGATTTTAAGTATTATAAAGATGGCGTATATGAGCCTTCTGAGACCAGTACCAGTGATGGAGATAGCTGGCATGCGATTCTTATTGTGGGGTGGAATGATGCTGATTCCTGCTGGATATGCAAGAACAGCTGGGGGTCTAATTGGGGAGAAACCATGGATTTTGAACCTGTTGTATTTGGAGCAGGCAACGGAGGATATTTTCGCATTAAATGGGATGTCTGTCATATCGGAGAGTATAGTCCTTTTATCTGGAATGAAGTAGGAGGAGGAAATTATCTTTCCGTACAAGAAGATGATGTACATATTACTCTTACCCAGGGTAATTCAGCAGAGAAAAGTATCACTTTAGCCAATTCAGGCCCGGATGATATTGATTTTGCAGCCTTCAGTTATTCAGCATCAATAAAATTTCATGTTGATGATTTCAATTCCAATGATGGAACTTCCTGGTGGTGCGGAGATCCAGCATTAGGAGGGTATGACAACCACTGGCTTCAGTATCTGCAAACACCTCCACTAAATTTAAGCAGCACTCAGAACGCAGCATTAACCTGGAAAGGTTTTTGGTCTGTAGAAAATCCGGCAGGCACTGATCCTCCCTGGGATGGATGGGACGGTTGTAATGTCTGGATTTCAACAGACGGAGGCAAAAACTACAACGTTATTGAACCGGAATTCCCAGCTTATAACTGCCAACATCTCTGGAGTTTTGGCCATTCAGATGAAGGATGGGACATGGGCACAAATATCGCCGGATGGGGCGGCAGCAGTAACGGATGGACTGATGTTGAGTTTGACCTTTCAGCCTATAACTTCGAAGGTGTCATACTTCGCTGGGCTTTTGCCTCAGATTTGGCCTATTGTACTGAAGATGAGTCCTCTTTATATGGATATTTTGTTGATGATATTATAGTGTCAGACGGAAATACAGTGATATTTGAAAATCACGGTGAAGATAATGGAGAAATGGTTATTGACGGGTATAGCGGAGAAACAGCTGATTGGCTCTCAATAAATAATGGGGTGGGAACTGTGCCCGCAGGCAGTCACTTTTCTGTTGATCTTAGTATCGACACCAAGGATCTAGAGCCTGGTGATTATGAAGGATCCGTTGTGTTCACAGTAAGTGACACTTTGCAGAAAAGAATAAGAATTCCAGTAATATTAACAGTAGAGAAGAAAGAAACCGGTATAGCAGATAACAGTGAGAATCAGCATCCCAGCACTATACAATTATATGATAACTATCCTAATCCTTTTAATCCCAATACTATGATATCCTATTATCTTCCGCAAAGAAGTTTTGTTGAAATTAAAATTTATGATATGAGAGGACGAAAAATCCGTAGTCTGATCAAAGAAACACAGAATTCCGGACAGAAATGTATTACCTGGAACGGAAGGGATGACTCAAATGAAGCTGTTAGTTCTGGGATGTATATTTATTCCTTGCAGATTGAGGGAAACATGCTTTTTAAAAAAATGCTTTTGATACGCTAAATACTATCATCAATTGTTAGGAAACCTATGGAAACAAAAGAGTTTAGTTTAAAAAATAATATTTTTGATTTTATTAAGAGTTATTTTACTTATTTGTGGCCTTACCTTTTAATTTTTATTGCTGTTATTGTTCAAATTTTACAATTCGATTTTACTTATAAAATGGAAGCTGCAATTTTATTATTTTCAATTATCCTGTTATTGATTGTTGGAATAGGGATTTTCTTTTTCAAAAAATTCAAAAATATCCGATATATAATTTCTCCGGATTTAATCCAGGTATTTGACTATAGCAGAGGAAAAGTTACTGATTATCCCTTTTCTGACTTGGAGGATGTAAAATTCCCAAAAACCAAGGATATGAAAAAAATGGGTAAACAATATTTTTATCTGAAGTTTAAACATAAAAAGAAACTGGTGTTTACCAGTATACTACCCTATTATGTAGAAATCCGGGATTTTTTAACAGAGATTGTCAAAAAGAAAGGATATCTTGAAACTTAAAAAATTAGTATGCAATTGATTTACGAACAAGGATCAACGATTTTTGATGTGAGAAGTAATAGATCAAAAATCACCAATCGTTAATCCTTGTTCTGAATTCACAAGAAAAAACATCAGTAACTATCAAACAAATATCCGCTAAAAAATATACAAAAATTACAGGATGTAACAAACACATTATTAACTCGTATAGTTTATTATAAATAAAATGATTGTAAATAAAATTATAGAGAGGTTACTATCATGGCCAAGAAGAAAAGAAAAAAATTATTCTGGATTTTGGGATCAATTTTATTGATAATTATTGTTATAGTGATAATCAGTCTCAACAAAGGCAATGGTGATGATCAATTTCGGACTGTAACCGTTAAACGTCAGAATATTGTTGATAAGGCTCTGGCTGTCGGCACCATTGAGCCGGTAAATGAAATTGCTGTTAAATCAAAAATCCCGGGAGTGGTAGGTAAAATCTACGTTGAAGTAGGGGATTTTATAGAGCTGGGCGAGCCTCTCCTGAAAGTAAAACCAGATCCGACACCAGTTGAATTGGTACAGACCAAACGAGAAGTTGAAAGGCAGAAAATCAAACTGGAAACCCTGAAACATCAAATTCAACGAAATAAAGAGCTGAAAGAAAAAAATCTTATTTCGGATCATGAATTTGAACTTTTAAAACGCGATTACAAGGAAGTTTTATTGAATTACACGGAAGCTCAGGAAAGACTGGATCTGATAGAAAAAGGAAGAGTAACCATAGAAAACAAACGTATCGAATCTGTTATTAAAGCTCCCATTACCGGATGGGTGCTTGAAAAGTTGGTTGATGTTGGTAATCCCATTGTACCTTTGACCTCTTATCAGCCGGGAACGGAATTGTTAACCATGGCTGATATGAAGCAATTGATCTTTAGAGGAACAGTAGATGAAATTGATGTGGGGAAAATCCAAGAAGGCATGAAAGCTGATCTGGAGATCGGAGCTTTGCCCGGAAAAAATGTGGCAGGTAGAGTATCAATGCTATCCCTGAAATCAAGAAATGAAGAAAACCGCACTGTATTTCCTATAGAAGTGATTATAGAAAAAACAACTGATGTACAGCTTCGGGCCGGTTTTTCTGCCAATGCTCATATTATTATTGAAAAAAAGGACAGTGTTCTGTCTATTCCGGAAAGAGTAGTCACTTTCCGTAATGATTCGACTTTTGTACGTCTGCCGGCAGGTGAAGAAAAATCCGAAGAAGTATATATTGAAACCGGATTAAGTGATGCAATTAATATTGAAGTTATTTCTGGTCTGAATGAAGGAGATACAGTTCTGGAAAAGGAAATCAAAGAGATTGAATAGTTTTGGCTATTTAATATATTGCCACGGATTTTCACAGCATAAACACGGATATATTGCTGATATAAAATTATTTATAAGTAAAGTTTTATGAGAATAATAGAAACAATCAAAGGTTTTGTAAATGATCTTTTAGCTCAGAAGCTTCGCACTTTTCTTACCATAAGCGGAGTAACCTGGGGAACGGTTGCCATAATTGTACTTTTAGCCTTTGGAAATGGCTTTCAGCAGCAGACCATGAAAACCATGAAAGGTATCGGGGAAAGTATAATTCTCATTTTCCCTGGTCAGACTGCCAAACCCTTTAAAGGATATGGAACCGACCGGGATATTTATTTCACTGAAAATGATGTGGAAATGCTCAGAGAAAAAATAAATCTCATCAAATACATAAGCCCGGAATATTCCAACTGGAATGCTCCCCTTCGAGTCGAAGACCGCAGGAGAACCCCCAATGTTACCGGGATTATCCCCGAATACGGAATTATAAGAAATATATTTCCTGATGTTGGAGGGAGATATATTAATGATAAGGATATGGAATTAAAAAGAAGAGTTGTTTTTTTGGGTAATGAGCTGGCAGCCTTCCTCTTTCAGGATCAGGATCCGGTGGGAAAGTATGTGTATGTTGCTGATACTCCCTTTCGAGTGGTAGGCGTGATGAAAGAAAAGGAACAGGACTCCTCCTATAATTCCAGAGATAAGGACAGAGCCTTTATTCCGGCATCTACCTATCATACCATGTTTGGAGACAGATATATCAACAACATGGTAATAAAACCGATTAATCCACGAGTCAATCAAAAAGTGACTAACAGAGTGTATGAGGTGTTAGGCAGAAAATACAAGTTTGATCCCACTGATAAGGAAGCTTTATCAATTTGGGACACCACTGAATTTCAAAAAATGATTTTATATATTTTTATTGGAATCAATGTGTTCATGGGAATAGTAGGTGCTTTCACTTTAACGGTAGGAGGAATCGGAGTAGCTAATATCATGTTTGTAGTGGTTCAGGAACGTACCAGAGAAATCGGCATAAAAAGATCTGTGGGAGCAAAGCGATATCAGATTATGAGTCAATTCTTTCTGGAAACTTTTTTCATCATTGGTATTGGTGCTTTACTGGGATTAATGATATCCCTTATGATGATCGGAGTCATGTCTCTTCTTCCCATTGATGATTTTGTGGGTACCCCTTCCATTTCCTGGTGGGTGGCCTTGGCAGCACTCTCGATTCTTACCGCTATCGGTCTGATCGCCGGATATTTTCCGGCAAAAAAAGCAGCCAATCTACAAGTAATTAATTGTTTGAGATATTAATATGGCTTTATGGATTTTAATTAATGATTTTTTACATGATCTGAAAACCCAGAAAACCAGAGTATTTTTAACCACTTTTGCTATTACCTGGGGAACCATCTCCATTGTTCTGATGATGGCTTTTGGCAGGGGGCTCAAAAATAGAATGATCTCCAGCATGCAGAATGCGGGTAATAACATCATCAGAGTGTATGGTGGAGAAACCAGTATTAAATATCAGGGCCTTCCCATTGGAAGGGATATTCGACTTCATAAAGAAGATGTTAATATCATACGGAAAAGCATTCCCCAGATTCAGGAAGTTTCTCCTACCCATGGTCAATGGGGAGTTCGATTGAAATATAAAGACCAGTCTGCTTCCACTTATTGTGAAGGTGTTTATCCCAATTTTGAATATCTTAGGACATTTTATCCCAAAAAAGGGGGGCGGTTTCTCAATCAGCAGGATGTTGTGGATAAAAGACGAGTTATTTACCTGGGTTCCGATATTACAGAAGAATTATTTGGAGACCAGGATCCCATTGGAAAACAGATAGAAATGGATGGAGTTCCCTTTACCGTTATCGGGATTATGCAAAAAAAGCTGCAAATGGGTATGAGTAATGGACCGGATGATGAGAGAGCAATTATTCCCTTTACTACTTTTGAATCCATTTATCCCCGGCGGAGTCTCCGTATGATAATCGTAAAACCGAATAAACTAACTGATACTGAACTCATCAAATCGGAACTGTTCCGGGTACTGGGACGAAAACACCGGTTTGATCCAGAAGATGATAATGCCTTAAGTTTCTGGGATTTTATTTCCAATATCAAAGAAATGAACAAAATTTTTGCCGGAATCGAAATATTTTTAGGTGTAATCGGAGGATTGACCCTGCTGGTTGCAGGAATCGGTATTGCCAATATCATGTATGTGGTGGTAAAAGAACGTACCCGAGAAATTGGAATTAAAATTGCTGTGGGAGCACATGCCAAACATATTATCTCACAATTTATCTTTGAGTCCCTTCTTATAGCTGTCATGGGCGGAATAGGAGGAATACTCATATCCGGTATGATTATTAAACTTATCGCCGCTGTTCCGGTTGAAAACCAGGGATTGGCCTATTTGGGAAAACCGGTAATATCACGAACCGTCATGATAGTAACAGCCACAATTTTAGGCTTCATTGGAGTATTTGCAGGAGTATTCCCTGCCCGTAAAGCTGCCAAACTGGATCCGGTTGAAGCCTTACGGTATGAATAGAAATTCCATCACACATGTTTTACTCAAGATAAAAGACAGGAAATACAATTCACTATCCCGACAATTAAAGATTGATAATCTCTGCATCAGGCAGGGAAAACAGATGCCCTCCCAGATGATGTATGGTTTTTGCCTCTTCTTTTTCTACCAATAATCTATCTGTAAATATACCTTTTTTTGCCCGGGCCTGGACTACGGTGGCAATAAAAATATTCACCTTTTCCAGCTCTACTATTTTTTTCACTGTACATTCACTAAATCCCACACAATCAACCGGGATCAGGGCATTGACACTTTCTCCCCGAAAGGACTCTATGGTAAACTTTTCAAACTTATCAACTTCATAACCGGATATTTTCCCGGTTTCAAGAACCATTTCTGTTTGATCCCTATGGGGAACACAGACAATAAATTCACCTGTCTTTTTTATGTTGTCATTGGTTTTATGACTTTTTCCTACCACGACTAACAAAGTGGGAGGATTCTTTCCCACCGGTGAATTCCAGGCAATGGGTGCCAGGTTGTACTTTCCATTTTCATCTCTGGTAGAAACTACTACAGTTGGACCGTGATTTATTAATCTGTGAGAAGAGTCAATGGGGATCTTAATAAAATTTTCCATAAAATTACCTCCTTTAATAGCCAAGAATCATACAATAGACAATTGCTATTTTATTTGTATTGCTACTTGATTCCATGAATAAGATATGTTAGTGTTCACTTTCCTCCAATATGCTGATTGAAATAAACCTCCTGTCTGAATCCAGCTGCTCGTTCTGCCAGAGCAGCAGAGTGGACAGCTTGCTCCAGTGTAGTTTGACTGGTGGAAATCACTCCATAGTTTGCTACCACACAGCAGCCTTTATGCCACCGCAGCATATTCAGGATGGGAATTTCTGAAGCTGTATTGTTCAGTTGGGTCATATCAACCAATCCCAGTCTGGGATTACAGTACTTTGCTTCTGCATCAATGGCAGTAATCACCGGATGCTCTTTTTCGGTATAGGAGATGGAAGAGGCATCTCCTATCAAAGTCTTTACCCCATATTTTTCAGCCAGAACCGCCATTGCTTCTGCCACCGCCCGCGGACTGACAGTAATCATACAAGCTTTCTGATCAGTGTGCTGATAGATCAGTTTATGTAATCTCATATCAAGACTGTCATCCGGTTTTGGAGTAAGGGATTTTATTTGCAAGGGAAGGCTGAATCCTTCCGGCAATGCCGAGAGAGGACAAAAAACCATTTCATCGTTTGTAACTTTCTGACTCATGGAACCAGTTGCAAAACTGCCCAAATGATTAATGTAATTATATGACAAGCTCTGTCTAAACTCCTGTATAACTTGTTTTTCTTTTACCTCAGAACTGCTAAAATCAATATAATCAAACCCATAGGAAGTCAGAGAAATCATTTTCTCCTCTGAAGAGGACTGGATAGAATTCTGTATCCCGGTTACATCAATACCTCTTCGTCTTAAAAGAACTGCTATTTCTGCACTTGTTTCCAGAACCGTTAAAAGATGGAAAGCCTTTTCTGGTGAATCTGCTCCTACAAAAGGACCGTGCGACCGAACAATTGTGGCGCTATGGTCAGTTAAATAATGGGGAATCCTCTGCTCCATTTCTGCAGATCCTACCGGCTGCAAGTAACTGCCCACCGGAACATCTCCCACACACCACCTGCCGTAAAGATCCACGGGATGAAAAAGAAACGCTTCTCTTCCTTCTCCGTCTTTACCCACATATTGCAGAAAATTCTGCTCTTCTCTGCTGTCAAAAGAAATCAGGGTGGAATAGAAACAATGTGCATGGACAACTGCCCTGACTCCCTGTAGCTGAAGCACTCTTCTGTGAGTAGGCGTTTCTGTGGAGGCTCGTTCATCCTCTTTGGTTCTCCGGGAAAACCGCAGTGCAACAATGTCTTTTGCAGTTAAAGAACCGCATTGAGAACCACTGGCTGTGATATAAAAAATATCCGGATCACTCAGATCTCGCAGGGAAATATTGCCACTGTGAATACTATTGCCCCCCATAATCTGAATAGCAGCTCCAATGCGATACATTCGACGATACACTTCCTCAATTATTTTTGACACTATAACACCTCAAAAAGTGGGTATCAGTCTCTTAAAAACAATTAATTGCCCTCAGGTTTTTAGCTTCTTCTTTCTGGCTGCAGGAAATAAAATATTATTTAAAATTAATCTATAGCCAGGAGAATTTTTATGAAGATTAAGATCCGTGGGCGGATCTCCTACGTAATGTCTGTAATCTTCCGGATCATGCCCGCCTAAAAAAGTAAAGGTTCCCTTGCCGCAATTACCGTGAATATACTTTACTTCATCCGTTCCTTTTTTCTCCGCCATAATTACCACATTCTCTTTTATGACATCTTTGTGATAGGCTGTGGTCTGTCCCATAAAATTATGAATAACCGAAACATGATCCTGGGTCAACATGGTGGGAACAGGATCATACTTGGCCGAAAATTCGAACAGAGTAAAATAATCTTCCCTTCCTGATCGAGCTGCAGTCTGATCTAAGGGAGTGGTGTCAATATTGGAATATTCATAGATTGTCGGCTGAGTAATGAGCTCGAAATTTTCAAAAGCAAGGCATTGGGAATAATCCAGTTTGTTTTTATATTCGGGATCCAAGGGATCACCATCAAAAACCACATCACAGATGTCTGTATTCTGAGCTGCCAGCGCAATATCATAGGAATCCGTTGCAGAACACATGGCAAACATAAACCCCCCCTGTCGGATATAATCTTTAATCTTTAATGCTACTGCAAGTTTTAATCTGGATACTTTGGAGAATCCAAGTCGTTTGGCCTGTTTTTCATAAAGTTGCTGCTGCTGGATATACCAGGGCGTATTTCTGTAAGCACCATAAAATTTTCCATATTGACCGGTGAAATCTTCATGGTGAAGATGAAGCCAGTCATATTCAGATAAATTACCTTCCAAAATTTCTTTATCCCAGACTTTATCAAAGGGAATCTCAGCATAGGTGAGCGAAAGAGTAACTGCATCATCCCAGGGCTGATGATTGGGTGGTACATACACCGCAATCGAAGGTGACTTTTCCAGAAGAACTACTTCCATGTTGTTGTTTTCAATGGTATGCAGAATGGAGGCAACTTTTGAACTGGAAACAGATTCACAGGAAACCCCCAGGATACTGCATCTGCGTTTTATGCTTTCATCACCTTCTATAAGAAAAGAACCACTCCGGTAATTCAAAAGCCAGCGTACATTCAGTCCTCGTTCTAAAGTCCAGTAAGCAACACCATATGCTTTAAGATGGTTGTTTTGTTTTAAATCCATGGGGATAAGTATACCGGCAGATTGTGCTGATGAAATACAGACAAGTATTACGGTAATAATAGCTGTTTTATATTTGATCATTACTGAACCTCTTTCTCAATATTGCGGATTCTAAGTCTTACTTCTTCCTTTAACAAACTATGGGGGAAATTGGTAAGCAGATTTTCATAATATGCAATTGCCAGCCTGTATTTTCCCTGTTTTTGATAAATCCAGCCTAATCGTTCCAGAGCTCTATCAGTTAATTGATCTGAGGGGTATTCTTCTAAGAAATTCTGAAATGTTTTTATACTTTTTTTAAACTGCTTTAAGGTGATAAGAATATCCCCCTTTTGTAACAAGCCGTACTGAATCAAATTGCTCTCAGGATGATCTGCAATAAGTGAATCAAGAGTAGCAACAGCCTTGGTATACTTCCTGATTTCTTCATAGTATGCAGCCCTGGCCAAAAACTGCATAGGTTCCGGAGAATCTTTCAGGTTCTGCTTTATCAGCATTCTTAAATTCAATCCATCATTTAAAGCACTCTCGCTGAGATATTTTTCATCGATATCATAGCTGGAAAGTTTACCTAGGTATTCCAGCGATTTCTCAAAATCTCTCTTTAAATAAAATATCCTACCTAAGAAAACTATAGCCCGTATCCACAATTGATTTTTCTCCGCAGCAAATTCTTCTACTGCCTCTATATAAATTTTCTCTGCCTGGTCAATTTTCTCCTGAGCAACCAGACATTCTCCCAGAGAAAAACGGCAATCGTACAGCTCTTGAGACCCCGAAGATTGATTAATCAGTGATCGATACAGAGCTTCAGCTTGCTCAAAATCAAGCAGTTGATCTTTAAGAATACGGGCTTTTCGTAGCTGTGCCTGTGCTGCTTCAGGATTTTTTTTCTGATTTGAGTAAACCAGAGTGTAATATTCAATTGCCTGTTCATACTGCTTCTGTGCTTCCATGGTCAGTCCCAGTCGGTAGTATATTTTTTCCACCGGAATAAAAATAGAATCCGTCTTCAAGATTTTTTTATAGGCCTTTTCTGCCATTTCTGGTGAACCTGCCTGAAATGCATTCTCAGCAAATAAAAACAAGATGTTCTCATTGTTTTGTTTATCTGAAGAAAAAAATTTTTGAGCTGTATCCCAGCCCTCCTGAAAATGTTCAGTTTCAATAAAATATTTTAGTAGCAATTCTTTTAACCGGGTATTTTCAGGCTGTTTTTTAACAGCTTTCCTGATAACCGTAGAAACAGTAGCAACAATCCGATCAGAACCTTTATATCGGAGCAGTTTTGTTTCCACAACCTTGTAACGCTCAGGATGATAATTAAGATATTGTATCAGTTCTCCAGTTGCTGCTTTGAAATTCAGCAGTGCTTCATACACATTAACAATATTCAGCCTGAACAGATCGACATCCTTTAATTTCTCTCTACCTTCCTGATATACCTGTAGGGCTTCTTCTAAAAGTCTTTCTTTGATCATACCGGAGGCAACTTTATAATACATAATTCTGCTCCGGGGATGTTTCCGGAGGATATCATTCCAGGTTTGCATTGCCTGATCATAGCTACCCTGCCGATATAACACCCGTGCTTTAAGAAGTGTATGACCAGGAATGGCTTTTCCCTGCTTTTCTCTTTCAGCAATGAGAGAAAGAAGTTTACCGTAGGACTGAGTTTTCATAAGTATATTTGTATATCGGGAGAATATCACTGCATTTTGAGGATGGTTTTGATACATGGTTTCCAAAAGATCTAAAGCGTTCTGTATACGGCCCTGTTTTTCCAGTTGTCTAGCTAAATGTAATTGTTGATCCAGAGACTGGGCTTTGGTTAATGATGGTATAGATATAATAAAAATAATAAGCATTACCACTAATTTTCCTAACTGCCTCAGTTTCATAAATCATTCCTTTTTATTGATCTCTTTAAATTCAAAATACAAAAAACACCGGAAAAAATCTATAAAAAAACAAAAAAGGCTGATAGTTATACCAGCCTTTAAGCTCCGGAGGAGGGACTTGAACCCCCAACCTAGTGGTTAACAGCCACCCGCTCTACCATTGAGCTACTCCGGATCAATACAGAAATAATAATTTATAAAAAAAATTCAGAAAGTCAAGAGCTTTTTAAATTTTTTATTAGATCCGGGTTATAATTTTAAATGTTGACAATATTTACTGAGTAATGTATATTTTATATATTAAACTTTTTGACATTGTATTCTATCTGGTCGTGTTCAAAAAAAAATTTTAAACCCGACAAAATTCAATATGAGTATCATAAATGAATCAATTTTGTTTTCTGTGAATGGTGACAGTGATATCGATAGCCACGATAAATGAAAAGGAATGATCGACAATAAATAAAAAACACGTATATTAAAATAAAACTTTAAAATATTGAATAATACTAATCCCTATCGCGAAAGGAGAAAGTATGAAAAAATTTATCCTTAGTATTTTAATTATAGTATGTCCACTACTGTTAACTGCTCAACAAAAAGATATTGATCATAAAAAAATTGACTTGTATGTTACAAAGACAATGCAGGAATTTGACGTTCCGGGAGTGAGTATTGCCATAGTAAAAGACGGGAAAGTAATTCTGACCAGAGGATATGGAGTTCGAGAAAAAGGCAAGGAAAAAAAATTAATGCTCAGACCCTGTTCGCCATAGCTTCCAATACTAAAGCATTTACAGCAACCGGCCTGGCTCTCCTGAAAAAACAAGGCTTAATCAACTGGGAAGATAAGGTGATCGAGCATCTCCCCTGGTTCCGTCTCTCTGATCCCTATGTCACCCATGAATTGACTGTCAAAGATCTGCTTGTTCACCGCAGCGGACTGGGTTTAGGTGCCGGAGATCTTCTCTGGTGGCCACCTTCCACCTATTACCGGGATGAAATAGTAAAAAGGCTGCAGTATATCCCTTTAAAATCCAGTTTCCGCAACACCTATGCCTATGACAATGTACTGTATCTGGTAGCAGGAAAAATAATTGAAGAAGCAAGTGGTCTAAGCTGGGAAGAGTTTATTCAACAGAACATTTTAAATCCGATCGGAATGTCTTCAAGTACTGTTCACGGTATTCATTACACCCGACACAAAAATATAGCTGCACCCCATGCTTGTATAGAGGGAAAAATTGTAACAGTGGAACCCTTCTTGAATAAAAATGTTGGTCCTGCCGGAGGTATTATGTCGAATGCACAAGACATGGCAAAGTGGATGATTACGCAACTGGACTCAGGTCGAATAAGTAACGGAACAAGACTTTTCCCCAGTTGGACAACCAGGGAACTCTGGTCAATAGTGACACCTATGCCGATACAATCATTCCCTTCCCCATTAAAATCAATACAACCACAATTTTCCGGATATGCCCTGGGGTTCGGGATTCATGACTACAGAGGCTATAAAATAGTCTCTCATACCGGAGGCCTGCCTGGATATGTATCCCGTTTAACTATGCTCCCGGAGAAAAAGATCGGTATCATGGTTCTGACCAATCAGGAATCAGGAGCTGCCTTTAATGCTATAACCCATAATATTCTTGATTTGTTTTTGAACGCATCAGATACACAATGGATAAAAATATATAAAAAAATTGTCACTCAGCGTGACTCCATGGTGCTGTCTCTCATCAATTCAGCTGCCAGCAGCAGAGATGAGACTTCCAAACCATCCCTTGAACTTGCTGCATACACCGGAACTTATCGTGATAAATGGTATGGAGATATTATGATTTCCCGGGATCAGGATCAATTAACAATCAAATTTACCAATACACCTGATCTTACCGGTTACCTTGAACACTGGCAGTATGATACTTTCATTGCTTGCTGGAACAAACGGGAACTTCGGGCAGATGCTTATATAAGCTTTACCTTGCAGCCGGACGGATCAATAGATCATGCTACCATGAAACCGGTTTCTCCAGCCACTGATTTCAGTTTTGATTTTCAGGACCTACTTCTCAAACCAGTTTCATCAAAAAAAGATACCAAGTAAAAAGTTGACAAGTTCATCTAAAAATATTATATTTAAAAGTTTATTTTGTAAGAAATGAGATAAAATCATCAACATAAAGGTATTAAGCAAATGGCTTCAACATCTGACTTTAGAAATGGTCTTATTCTCAGGATTGACAATGAACTGTTTTCAATAGTAGAATTCCAGCATGTTAAACCTGGTAAGGGAGGAGCCTTTGTACGGACAAAATTAAAAAACCTGAAAACCGGTCAGGTACTTGATAAAACCTACCGCTCCGGGGAAAAAGTGGAAGATGTAAGGGTGGAAAATAAAACTATGCAGTTTTTATACAAACAGGGAGATGAGCAGTTTGTTTTCATGAATACTGATACCTATGATCAGATTTTCATTTCACAGGAGATAATTGGACAAGCTACCGATTATCTGATCGAAGGCATGGAAGTGGAAATTTTATTTGATGGTAATGAAACCATAAATATTAATCTTCCCATTTTTGTTGAATTAAAGATTAATAAAACTGAACCGGGGATAAAAGGGAATACTGCATCCGGAGGAACAAAGCCTGCCACTCTGGAAACAGGAAAAGTAATCCAAGTACCTCTTTTTATTGAACAGGGGGAAAAAGTAAAAGTCGATACCCGAAGTGATGAATATATTGAACGGGTAAAATAAAGAAAACATCCCATAGGGAGGGAATATGGATATAGCTGAAATAAGGCGATTAGTAAAATTAGTTGAAAAATATGATATTGAAGAGTTAAAAATTGAAGAAAATGATTTTAAAATCAGTATAAACAAAAGTAAATCACCAGGAGTCCAACAACTACAACCCCCTGTTATCGCCCAACCTCAGGCTGGTTCTTTAAATGTAGACTCCTTTCAACATCAGCATAAAGAAGCACCGATTCATGAAATGACCTCAGAGGAAAAAAGAGACGAAAATGTGGTGGAAATATGTGCTCCCATGGTTGGCACCTTTTACCGGGCTCCCTCACCTGACTCTGATCCCTATGTAAATATCGGAGATCATATTAAAACCGGAACGGTTTTATGTATCATTGAAGCCATGAAATTAATGAATGAATTAGAAGCAGAAATATCAGGAGAAATTACTGATATACTGGTCGAGAATGGACAATCTGTGGAATATAACCAACCTTTATTTTTGATCAAAAAACAATAGGATACTAGTTTGATAAAAAAGGTATTAATTGCCAATAGAGGTGAAATAGCCCTGCGAATCATTCGCGCCTGTAAAGAACTGTCAATAGAAACCGTTGCCGTGTACTCAGAAGCAGATAAGGAATCTTTGCATGTGAGATTTGCTGACGAAGCAATCTGTATTGGTCCCCCTCCCGCTGCACAAAGCTATCTTAATATGCCTCGCCTCATCAGTGCAGCAGAGATAAGTAATGCTGATTGTATTCATCCCGGATATGGATTTTTAGCTGAAAATGCTGATTTTTCTGAAATGTGTGAATCATCGGACATTACTTTTATTGGACCTACTGCCAGAATGATATCAAACATGGGTGATAAAATTTTTGCTAAAAAAGCCATGCAAAAAGCAGGTGTACCGGTTATTCCGGGAAGCGAGAATGCAGTAAACAACAAAGATGAGGCACTGGAGCTGGCCCGGGATATTAGTTATCCTGTAATCATTAAAGCAGCTGCGGGTGGAGGTGGCAAAGGAATGCGCATTATCAGAGATAATGCAGAAATGGCAAAGGCTTTTAATATGGCGCGTTCTGAAGCTGCAGCTGCTTTTGGCAATCCTGATCTGTACATGGAGAAATATTTTGAAAGTCCCAGACATATCGAAGTACAACTGCTGGGTGACGGCAAGGGAAAGGTGATTGCATTGGGCGAGCGGGAATGTTCCATTCAGCGCAAACACCAAAAATTAATTGAAGAATCGCCTTCACCTGTTGTTAACTCTTCGCTGCGGCATAAACTTATCTCAGCTGCCGTAGTTGGTGCAGAATCCGTTGGCTACAGAAGTGCCGGGACCATAGAATTTCTAATGGATAAAAATAAAAAATTCTATTTTATGGAGATGAATACCCGGATTCAGGTAGAACATCCGGTTACTGAAATGGTGTATAATATTGATCTTTTGAAAGAACAAATGAGAGTAGCCCAAGAAGGAAATTTGGATTCGTTGAACACTCTGCAAGAACCTTTGGGACATGCGATAGAATGCCGTATCAATGCTGAAGATCCCTTCAACAAATTCCTACCCAGACCAGGAATCATTACCTCATTTCACGAACCAGGGGGAATGGGAGTACGGGTTGATACCCATGCCTATGCCCAGTATAAAATTCCCTCCTATTATGACTCTTTACTTGCCAAATTAATAACATATGGCATTCACAGAAAAGAAGCTATAAGCAGAATGAGAAGAAGTTTAGAGGAGTTTATTATTGAAGGTATTCCTACTACTATTCCTTTTCATAAACAAGTCATGCAGGATGAAAATTTTGTCAAAGGTGAATTCGATACTCATTTTTTAGATAATTTTACCATAAAACCCGAACAAAAATAATAGGTGAGAAAATGAATGTACCAGAAGATTTAAAGTACACTAAAGAACATGAATGGGTAAAAATTGATGGTGATGTGGCAACTGTGGGTGTTACCGATTATGCTCAGGGTGAACTCGGTGATATAGTATTTGTGGAATTACCGGAAGTTGGTGATGCAACCAAGCAGTTTGAACCATGTGCAAATATCGAAGCAGTAAAAGCAGTATCGGACTTTTATGCTCCTGTCTCAGGAGAAGTTAAAGAAGTAAACAGCGAGTTAGAACAAACTCCCCAGTTAGTTAACAAGGAACCATATGGCAAAGGATGGTTTATAAAAATCAAGCTGTCTGATAAAGGTGAGCTGGATAGTCTTCTTTCTGCTGAAGATTATAAAAAATTAATATAAAAATCATGCATCCTTCCCTGGTAAAGTGGGAAAAAACACTTAAAAAAGTTCTGGACTGGCTGGATGACTACCTTGAGAACAGATATGGAAGCCTTTACTCTCTTCATCCTGCCAGAAGAGCGAGAGGAACCACCCTCAACAAATCTCATGACGGATTATTTGATATTGTTTCCAGTTTTACTCCAGGTAAAGGTTCCGAATACGGACGAGGATATATTGTTGATATTCATATGGCTACTCTGGATAATGTACCTGAAAATATTCAACAAGAAATTAATGCTGTAGTAATACAACACCTGCGTAAAAAACTTCCCCGAGCTTTTCCGGGTAGAAATCTCAGGGTAGACCTGGACGGGAATATGATAAAAATTTACGGAGATTTAAGTCTTGGTGAAATCTGATAACAATACTATTGCTGATAGAATCGACACCTGGTTTTTGAACCATCAAAAAGTTGTTTTTCTATTATTGATTTTATTATTCACCATCATTGAAATCCGGATTATTAATGAAATTCATATTATCCATTATAATTTTGAAAGACTGGTTTTAGTTGGCGAGGGAGCTTTAAGAGGAATGCCGTCCTATCGAGCCTTTCAGAATCGTCTGTTGGGCTCGATTTTAGTGAAAGCTATATCCATAATTACCGGACTTTCTTTTAGAGCTGCCAGTAAATTTTTTATTTATGCAACCTTGTTCCTCTCCAACTTTCTGTGTTTTTTCCTGTTTTCTGATTTAACTCGTAGTAAAAAATCTGCCTTAAAGTATACATTTTATTTCATAGTAATTTTTATTGCTATGCAGCATTATAAGTATATTATTCTTTTTGATTTCCCGGAATTAATAATTGCTCTTCTATTTGCCTATGGTGTATTTAAAAATAAAGGGCTTGGATATTTTCTTCCGGTTTTTCTTATCGGTATTGTCAATAAAGAATCCTCCCTTTTTATTTGTTTATGGCTGATAATAAATGAAGTTTTATTGATTCCCGGATTTCCTTTCATTCAAATCAAGCACAAATTACCCTTCGCCGCAGGATGGCTGTTAGCTGGCATCGGTATTGCCTATACCAAACTCTCACGCGACCTGCTTTTTAAGAAATCTATCATTGAAGAAGTCGGTCAAGACTCTGCTCACAAAGTGTATGGAAATCATATCAGATTGATGGATAATTTAAAAGAACTTTTTTACCATAACATTACTTCAACTAATATCATTGTCACAGTTTTTCTATTAACTCTAATAGGTTTTATAATTTATTTAAATTTAAAATATAAAGAAAAATTTATTATACGCTTATCAATTCTTATGTTGATAATGATCACCAGCAATGTAGTATTTGGCGTTGTCAATGAAACCAGAATATATTTTTATCTTATTCCATTTATTTTAATGTTAGTTAATTATTACAATAAGAATTTATAATTTTTAAGTAAAAGATAAAAAATCTATTAAGCGCTATTAGGAGGATGTTCCATGGAACAGGGAAAAAAGATGCAAGTAAAGGGGAGCAGCATTTTGGCAGTACCCGCATTTGTTAAAACCAAATATCCAGACCGCTATGATGAATGGGTAAATGCTTTGTCTCCGGAAGCAAAAAGTATTCAAAAAGATGCAATTTTAGCAACCAATTTATATCCTTTATACTATGCTATGGTTGAACCAACCCAAAAATTATGCGATCTGTTTTACAATGGGGGAACCTGCGGTGCCTGGGAATCAGGAAAATTCAGTGCCAGTTATGCTCAGAAGGGTATTTATAAATTTTTCTTCAAGGTCGGTTCTCCCCAATTTATAATTGAAAGAGCTGCCCGGGTGTTTACCAGTTACTACCCGGAGGGTGAATTACAGGTATCAGAATCATCATCTCATCGGGTAGTCTTACAGATCACCAAATTTCCCGAACCCTATAGAATTTTGGATTATGACATGGCCGGATGGATGGACGGTACTCTGGAATTACTGAAATGTTCGCAGGGTAAAGTTGAAATAGCCAAATCAATGGCAGAAGGGGATGCGGTTACCGAATTCGTGGCTACCTGGGTGTAATCCACCTTAAAAAACCAAAATCTCATATCTTGTTTTTTATGGAAAACATGAAGTATTGTATAGTAATGACAACCTCTGCAGAAAAAAAGGAAGCTGATGATCTCGCTAGTTCGGATAATTACTAGTAAAATTATATAAAAAATCAAAGTCCTCAACATCCGAAAAATCAAAATTTATACTTTCATCAAAATCGCTAGCTATGATAGTAAAATCGTTTCCTATTAATGAGCTCATGAACTGCGAACCAATAGGTATATAATCAGGCTCGCTATCACTTGCGAAAGTTTCAATAATCGGAGTTATAAATAACGCTACAATAACAATTATAAATAAACTTATATA
>JAWODZ010000157.1:0-5078 GCA_046483025.1 bacterium | reverse complement strand
GCCGGAACTGCAGATATGCCAGTTGCAGAAGAGGCGGCTCTGACAGCTCAATGTATGGGTAATGCTATTGACCGACTCTATGATGCCGGGGTTGCAGGAGTGCATCGCCTTCTCCAGAACCGAGAACAGATCCTCTCCGCCCAGGTTATTGTGGTGGTGGCAGGTATGGAAGGAGCCCTTCCCGGTGTGGTGGGAGGACTGGTGAATAAACCGGTAATAGCCGTACCTACCAGCATCGGGTATGGTGCAAATTTCAAGGGAATCTCTGCTTTGCTCACCATGCTCAACTCCTGTGTTCCGGGCATAGCTGTAGTAAATATTGATAACGGATTCGGAGCCGGTTATCTTGCCAGTATGATCAATGATCTGAATAGAAGTGATTAGGATATAGAAACGGTCCAAAAAGGCACTAATTTATCAGTCTGAGTTTGTCGAAGACTGACGAATCCAATAAATAAACAATGTTTTTTGCTTCGTTACATTTGACATTTTCTTAACTTCTACTTTTTGGACGACTCGACAAATCCACTTTTTATACCATTAAGGAGAGATAAAATGAAAATTGGCTATTTTGATTGTACTGCCGGTGCCAGCGGAGACATGATTTTGGGCAGTCTTTTGGATTGCGGACTTGAAATGGAATATTTAAAAGCTGAGCTGAAGAAACTTAAAATAAAAAATTTTACCATAAAAAAATACAAAGATCAGAAACAAAGAATATCCGGAACCAAATTTCAGGTCTCAGTGGAAAAAGATCATCACCACCGCGGTTTAAATGAAATACTTGAAATTATCGATAACAGTAATCTGAATCAAAAGGTAAAGACCAGCAGCAAAAAAATTTTTAAGCGTCTGGCCCAGGCTGAATCAAAAATTCATGCCAAATCTGTGGATGAAATCCATTTTCACGAAGTGGGTGCTGTAGATGCCATGGTTGACATCATCGGCGCCGCTATTGGTTTTGATTTTTTTGGCCTTGAGCAGATTCATGCCTCTAAAATCCATGTCGGAACCGGCACCCTTACCTGTGCTCACGGAGTACTCCCTGTTCCCGCTCCAGCCACTCTTGAACTGCTTACCTCAATCCCGGTATACTCCACTGATATTGAGCAGGAATTAGTGACTCCTACTGGCGCTGCTATTCTGAGTACTCTGGGAACTAGATTCGGGGGAATGCCCGGCATGACCATTGAAAAAACCGGATACGGTTTGGGCAGCCGCGATCTTGATATCCCCAATGTCTTACGTCTGACTATTGGTAATAAGGCTTCTGATTTTAAACATGATATGGTACAAATGATAGAAACCAATATCGATGATATGAATCCTCAGTTTTACGAACATTTAATGGATACTCTTTTTAAAAATGGGGCCAGGGATGTATTCCTGACTTCTGTGATCATGAAAAAAAATCGTCCCGGAGTAGTGCTCAATGTTCTGGCAGATCCTCAAAAAATTAATTTGTTAACCAAAATTATCTTTAATCAAACCACCACGTTGGGAGTAAGAATATCCGAGATTCAAAAAAGAAACATTCTCCATCGAGAAATTATAACCGTGGACACTCCCTGGGGAAAAGCCCGAGTAAAAGTAAGAGCCCTTGATAATAAAAATAAAATTACTTCCCCGGAATATGATGACTGTAAAAAAATTGCCAACAAAAAAAATATTCCCATACAGATTGTTTATGA
Organism: bacterium; assembly: GCA_046483025.1. GTDB lineage: Bacteria > Zhuqueibacterota > QNDG01 > QNDG01 > CAYUAG01 > CAYUAG01. The sequence goes on along the minus strand of JAWODZ010000157.1, from coordinate 3,387 downwards.
TACGGTCAAACAGATTGCTCAGAAAAGAGTAACTTCAAAAACATAATTGGCTAATAACCAAAATTTCAAGGTAAAATGCGTTTAGAACGATTGATATCAATGATTTTTATGCTTCTCAATCGTAAACAGGTATCTGCCTCTGAGCTGGCCCGGAGATTTAATGTCTCTGTCCGCACCATTTATCGGGACCTTGATACCATTGACTGTGCCGGAATACCGCTCACCTCTCAAACCGGAAGGCAGGGTGGCTTTGCTATCATGGACACCTATCGTATTGACCGGCAGGTACTCTCCTTTCGGGAAATATCTTCCATTATTAATGCCTTAAAAGGGATTAATGCTACTCTTGAGGATCAGGCGGTTAATCTGACCATTGAAAAGATTGCCACCCTTCTGCCTCGTTCTGCCTCCCTTGAGGTGCTGGATGATCACCAGTCTTTGGCACTTGATTTTATTCCCTGGGGGTATCCTGAAACCTATAGAAATCTCTTTAAAACCCTTTATCAGGTAACAGAAAATCAGAGAATTACCTCTATCGATTATCACAAACCATCCGGAAATACAGTCCGGCGTACTATTGAACCCATGACCCTTCTGTTTAAAGGGTATAACTGGTATGTGTTTGCCTATTGCAGATTGAGACAGGATTATCGAATATTCAGATTATCCCGCATTAAGAATCTACAACTGACTGATAAATTCTTTACCAGACGGAAAAAAAAATATACTGATCTTTCTCACTGGACAGATTCATCCCCTAAAAAAATCGACCTCACCTTGAAATTTTCTCCCAGACTTAAAACCATAGTTGAGGATTATTTTAAAAAGGAACAGTTAACCTATAAAAATAACGGGAATATTATTGCGGAGGTACAGTTTCCGGAAAGTGACTGGGTGTATGGCTATATTCTTGGTTTCGGTCCTCATGTGGAAGTACTAAAGCCTGGCCATGTTAGAGAAAAAATCGCCCGCAGTGCAGAAAAAATCTATAAAATTTATAAACCCTGACATACACTTGTCACACTTGCAGAGTATATTACTACTACTGTATTCACAATTCTCTGAGATTATTATGAGAATTGCCTAAAAAGTCATAAAATTGCCAGTCTGAGTCTGTCGAAGACTGACAATTTTAATAAAAAAAATATAACATGATTATGTCCGGTATGGTATTTATGAAAATAATGGACTTTTTGAACAATCCTTAGTTAAATTAAAATGTTAACAAAAAAAAAGGAGGAATTAACATGACCAGTACCAAAAGAATAGTTATCGCAACTATCACAGGATTTATCTGTGGTTTTATCTGCATGACTATGGCAAGTTCAGATCCCAGTCAACCTATTACTCTGGGGTTAAAGCTCTCAATATTATTCAGTAGAGGTATTACCGGTTTTATGATCGGGATAAGTGCCCTAAAACTTAAATGGTGGTCTCACGGCATCATTTTAGGAGCAGTGGGAAGTATCCCTATGGCCTTCCCCATCATGGATGGCCCCAACATCATGATTGCAACTTTTATTATGGGAATCATTTATGGTTTTATCATTGAGTTGGTAACCAGTGTGCTTTTTAAAGCAAAGAAAGGATAATAAATAATTTAAAAATTAAATATTGTTTCACAATAAGTTTGAATATTATACTCTACAGGAGATTCAATTATGCCGAAGACTTGGCAGGAAAAATTGGAAGACAATAAAGGGTTACCAAAAATTATAAGTTACCAACCTAATTTTCCGTGTGCCCCTGCCTTGAAGAAGATGGGTGCAACCACAGGTAATAGTGTCGTTATAGCACCAGCATCAGAGATTTATGACTTAATGGAAAAAGTCCCGGAAGGGAAACTTCTCACCTCAACTGAAATATGCAAAAAATTAGCCGTCCTGCATCAAGCTCAATACTGCTGCACTCTGACAACAGGAATTTTTATTTCTACAGTTGCCAATGCCTCTGTAGAAATGAATAAAGACATTCCCTGGTGGCGTACCATAAAAAATACCGGAGAATTGAATGAGAAGTATCCCGGAGGAAGTATTGAACAAAAAAAACTGTTAGAAAAGGAAGGATATACATTTATTCAAAAAGGCAGGAAACACATTTGATACTATGTAAAAAATTTTGAGAAAAGATTATTTTCCCTGGCTTAGAGACTGTGTGAAAATAAGCAAACCCCGGGTGTCTGCAATGAACTAAAAAAATAAAATATCCATATTATTTAAAACTCCCAGCAATTATAAATCCGTGGTTTTAATATAAGGAAAACAACATGCAAGATGTACGAATAATCGATACCAATATGGAAAACATCCGCGAATTTGGTATATGTGGATACAAAAATCCCAAAAGACCTGGGTATCCGGAAAAACTGGACTGGCTGCAAGCTCAATTCCAGGAAGGGTTGAAAATTAAAACTTTGTATTCGGAACAGGGAGGAGCCCAGGGCATGATTGAATACCTGCCCGGAGAATACTGCTGGCGGCCGGTGAAGGCAGAAGGGTATATTTTTATTCACTGTTTATATGCGGGATTCCGCAAGGAATATCAGAGAAAAGGGTACGGATCTCTTATGCTCAAAGAATGTCTGCAGGATGCAAAAAAACAAAACCTGAAGGGTGTGGCTGCAGTTACTCGTAAAGGTTCTTTTATGGGAAACAGCACTATTTTCTTGAAAAACGGATTTAAGGCGGTTGATCAGGCAAATCCTGATTTTGAATTGGTAGTGAAGAAATTTGATGAATCCCATCCATCCCCGAAATTTAAAAATAATCAGAAGGAATTAACCGGAACATATGGAAAAGGCTTGTTTATCCTGAGAGCAGATCAATGCCCCTATACAGTAAAAAATGTAAATGAAATCTGTGAAACTGCAAAAACAGAATTTAATATCTCACCAAAAATAGTTAATCTGAAAAACCACCAGCAGGCTCAAAACAATCCCTGCCCCTTCGGAACCTTTGGAATTATTTTAAACGGAAAAATAATCTCCCACCACCCCATCAGCAGTAGAAGGTTTGAGAATATTATGAAGAAGAGGGGGTAGTTTCTCTTCTTAACTAATCCACTCCTCCAGAATTACTCTCCAATCCACCTGATGAAAGTATTTGTCATTTCTCACTTATCGATAACATTGTTTTTACTTGACATTTATAAATTAGATTATTATATTAAAATATAATTATCAGGTTTATTGAATTAATGAATAATTATTTTTATTAAAAATATAATATGGATATTTCAGAATTTACATTAAGATTATTATTATTATTTTTACCAGGGATTATAATTACACTTATTATTGAAAGATTAACCGTCTCTGATGAGAAAAGACATTTCTATTTTATTTTATATTCATTTTTATATGGTATGTTATCTTATGCAACTTATAAT
>JAWODZ010000092.1:0-22607 GCA_046483025.1 bacterium | reverse complement strand
TCTATCTCCCTCTTTGGTTTTCATTTCCCGTAGAATAATATACTCTTTAGTTAAATTATTCCCTAAAATTTCTATTTTTGAAATTACCTTACCCTTAAGAGAAGAATCCACTTTTGTTTGAGCACATAAAACCGAAGACAGTACTGCAAACAGAACAATACTTATTCCCAAAGGTAAAGCTTTTATTGTTAATAATTTTTTTTCTGACATCATGTTGTATATGTTATCTGTCATATTGAATATGAAACATTGTTTTTTCAGGGTCGTCAGTATTAAATAAAACTCCGGAAAGAAATCCTCCCACCTGGCCCGGGTTTACTGAAATTGTTGAACCGATCGTTTCCTGGTATTTATAGGAAATTACCGGAGATTCATGTATATGTCCATGAAGAGTAATAAGAGGCTGAGTTTTTTCAATAAATGTTTTAATTGCTTTGCTTCCCGCAGGTTGAGAATTATACAATCGATCTAACATTGTACCATAAGGCGGTGAATGCATTACATATATCATTCTTTGATCCGGATGATTTTCCCTATACTTAATAAATTCCTTTAAATCATCCTCAATTGAAGGACGATCTTGTAAAAAAACCTTTTCTTTAATTCTTTTAATTCTTCCATTTGTACTTATCACCGGAAAAGTAGTAAGATCAACAGCCTTATCTTCACTCAAATCTCTCTTTTCAAAATCCTTGGGGGAAAATTTTGTTGGCGGCACAAAAGGGTATCCAGAAATAAATAAATTATCCTCTAAATTAAAATAAGTTCGATGTAATAGATTAACCAATTCAGCTTTTTCAAGTTCTCTTATATCCTCTAAAACAGCTGCCCAGTCATTATTACCAAATATGGCATATATTTCAACAGCTGTTTCATCTTTTATTCTGGTAAGGATTTTTTTTAAAAAATTATGAATAAATTTTTTTTGTTCAATGATACTTTTATTGTTATGCCCTTTCCTGGGAAGTAAATCACCACCTACCAATAAAACATCTATCTGTTTATCCCGGCAGACTGTAACCAGTTCTCTATAAAAATTTGTGTCACCGTGCACATCTGAAGTATAAAAAACTTTCATATATTAAAATATCCCAATATTTTATAGTTTTACTGCTCAATTAAAGAATCTAACTCCACTGCCAGTACTTCTTTGATATCGTCACTGTATCCCTTATGTTCAAAATATATATTCAGTTCTTTATCGATCACAAAAACAGCAGGCACTCCATAAAGATCATATTCTTTGTCTGTTTCATCATTCAATAATACTGGTAAGGGGAAACGTGTTTTTTGTACAAAATCATTCGCCCTTCTCCAGTCAAAATCAGTAGAAACAGTTATAAAAAGGACACTATCCCCGTAAACATCAGCAAGTTCTACCAAAACATTCAACATTTTTAAACTGGATTTACTCCAGGTAGCCCAAAATGCAAGAACTATGACTACTCCTTGTTGATCAGAGAGTTTCACCCAATCTCCTTGTATATTTTCAAGATCAAAATCCGGAGCAGGTCTGATATCTCTTTTAGCCAGGATACGCCGCTCATATTCTTGCTCAACTTTTTTGGTTTGCTTTTCTATAAAACCGGTTAGTTCAGTTGTATCTCTGCCTGCCTTAATCCACACATTCTGAAGCAAATCATAGGCCTGGTCTCCCTTTTCTCCCCCAAAAGCAACAGCACCGGCCAGATATTCCAGGCCTTCCTCTAAGCCCGCAGTAATTGTAACAGATTCTTTACCGGAATCCGGTTTTTGCATTTCATGCTGAATCTCTGGTCCATGCAGCATTAAAAGAGCTGTACCGTAATGAAAATAGGTAGATGACTGAGGCATAATTGAGGCTGCTTTTTCTAAATACCTTATGGCTTGTTCAGATTTTCCATAGTGATACAGAGCCCATCCCAGTACATCCTCATACCGGGCTTGTAATCTCTGATTATGTTCTTCCCACTCTTGTTGCCTTATCCCCGGAGGTGGCTGTTTTTGGGCAAATGACCGGGCCAGCTCTACAGCTTTCTCAGCATAGAGTACAGCCCGTTTTACATCTTCTTTTTTCTCAGTAAAAATTCCGGCAATACCTGCCAGGCTTCCTGCACCTGCAGGCTGAACTGCTGATTCGAGAAGTATATCCCCGACTTCCTTCATCTTATCATAATCCTTGATCTCAATTGCAGCCGTGGTTATAGCAGATAAAACAAATTCTTTGAAACGTGTATCGGGAAACTCTTTAAGAAAAAATTCCAGACTGTCTAATCTGACTCCGGGCTGTTCAATTTTAGTAATTTCTCCTAATCTTTGTGCTGCCGCTCTATCTCCTCCGGGGTCCAGATCAATTAATCTCTTCTCCATTTCTTTTGCTTTCTCGGAATTACCAATCATTCTATAAACTTCAAGAGCAAATGCCAAGCTTTGCTCACTTTCCGGATTTTCATTAACCATTTGTGTGACTTCTGCATCGATTTCTCTTCGAATATCAGATGAATATTCATATTTACGCAACTGTAAATTATATTTTAATCTTAAAGCTGAATAATTATTCGGGTACAAATAAAGTTCTTTTCCCAGATATACAAAAGCCAAATCCAGATCAGTTTCCCGTAAATCTCCCAGTCCGGTATAGGACACTGCTTCAGCTAAATTCGCTCCCCGAACTGGTTGTTCATCTTTATTATGAACTAATATACTCCAGTATTCACCCATATTATTATCAATGCTGTCAGCACCATTAGTTATTTGAAAAGCAAATAAAATCATTTTGACACTGGTATCTGAAAGAACATACTCTGTCTCCCATTCTTCGCCAATCTTGGTCATTTCCACCTGTTCCGCGGGCTGAAGCAGATCTGTATAGATCAAAGCTGCTACCTGACTGGAATCACTGATATTTGAATCCTGTTCGTAGGCAATAACATACTCTTCATTATAATGTAGATTTGATTTTTTAATAACCATATCATAATCTTGACTATACCCTTTATTAATAAAAACACTGATAAAAATCACTAAAAATGTCAAAGATATTATTATATTTTTTCTCATTTTTTTCCCCTTACCTTATTTATCAATATTATTTCATACTTACATCTGACACTTTGTAACATAGACTATTTCGAGGCTCAATACCTTCACCCTGTTAGATACTATTAATCCAACAGGATTCACCCTATTGGATAAATATCTAACAGGGTGAACTTGCATTACGGCTGACAAACTGCCCTCCCTATGGCTTCGCACAATTCGTTACAATTCGTTACCTCCTTATGCGCTTGGTTCAGTTATGCGCCGGCGGTTAACCGTTACACAGACTGGATTGTCCAGCTTGTTTATATTAGCTTTGCTTGGCACACGAGTCTTTTGTCTTAAATATAACCCATCTTAGTTATGAAGTCAACTCTTTTACTGCCAGCCCAAATCGTACACCCAGATCACTTACTCTGATTTTCTGAAAATTTCCTGCTTCCATAATTGATTGTACGATTACTAAACCGGCGATAATAATGTCAGCTCTTTCAGGATCAAAACTTAAAATATTTTGTCTCTCTGACAGTGAAACCACACATAATCTTTTTACTATTGCCTGAATTTCAAAAAATCGGAGTTCTTTCCCCTGAATAACATCAGGATCGTATTGTTTAAGATTACAATGTATTGCTGCTGCTGTGGTTATAGTTCCTCCGACTCCTATCATCATTTTACTGGAAAAATTTTTTATGATTGAATACTGATTTAATTCTGTAAACACTTTATTTCTAAGATCAGAAATCTCTTGTACAGAGGGAGGATCTGATTTTATAAATTTTTCTGTCAATCCAACAGCCCCTAAAGGCATACTTATAAAATCAATTACTTGTCTTTGCTTTCCAAATATGATCTCTGTACTCCCGCCCCCAACATCCACTACCCAGCCTTCACCCCTTACTCTACTCCCTGCTACTGCACCTGAAAAACTTGCTTCTGCTTCCTCTTTTTCCGAAAGAACTCGGACTTCCAACCCGGTTTGTTTTCTGATGCTTTTTAATATCTGATCTCTGTTTTCTGCTTTTCTAAACACTTCTGTTCCCACTGCTATCAATTTTTCTGATTGTTGAACCTGTGCTAACTTTTTTAGCTTTTTTAGAATCTCCAAGCATTTGTCAAGGGAGCTGTGCTCTATTTTTTTGAAGTTCTCAACCCCCTTACCTAACCGAACATTGAAAAGCTTTTGACTGACAGGATGCAATACACCCTTATCTGAGATTTCAGCCATCAGATAAAGTATGGAATTTGTTCCGATATCAATGACCGAGCAACGGTTCAATTCGGTTTTTCTCCTTGTAGAATAACCTGATTTTCATTTATAAAAAAAGAATTACTTCTGGCAAGGATTACTCTGTCACCAAAACCACTTAAATTCAACACCAGGCCTAATAACCAGCTTCCTGCCTTTTCACCTGCTTTTCTGGGTTCCTTTATAACTTCTGTATCAATCTCTTTGGCTTCACCTACTACCCATCGTTGGATTTCTCTATAGTTTTCAACTGAGACGGGACGCAAAGTCACCTTCACAGCAACAAAATACTCTTTGTTAATTTTTAACTCATGAGAGGGTAATAATGAATAATTATGTAATCGCTGACAAACATTTTTTACTCCATTGATATCTAAGATCACTGGTTTCTGGTTATTTTTAAAAACCCCATACCTTTTACCCCAGATATCATAATTTATTTTAAACCTTATTATATCCTCTGTTATCAGCTTATCAAACCATAAGGAACGTTTTTCCCATAACTGGATCCTGTACTCCAGAACCGTTGTCATCCCTTTCTGCAATCCTTCCACGATAGTCTCATTGAAAAGGTTGTTCACTTCAAAACTGAATACCAGACTGTCCGTGTCAGTTTTGATACTGGTATATCTAAACTTTTCTACTTTTCCTGAGACTTCCAGAGCTATGATGAAAATTACAAAAAATAATAATTTTTTATCTATGGATAACACAAAATCATATCTTTTTAATTTCTTTTAAAATATCCCTGCACAGTGCTTCTGACTTTTCTCTGTTTTCTGCTTCTGCTACTACCCGAATAATCGGTTCCGTATTTGATTTTCGGATATGAGCCCAGTTGTCAGCTCTGTCCATCCTGATTCCATCAGTCAGATCAAGCTGTTCATGATTATGATTCTTGATAAATTTTTCCAGTATCATATCCGGGTCTTTTTGATCAATTCGGATTTTTCGCTTGGTGATCACGTACTGAGGAAGCAGCTTATACAGTTCAGAAACACTGCCCCCATGTTCAAGTAAAGCCTGCAGAGTTAAAGTGAGAGCCACAGGTGCATCCCGGCCCGGATGTATTTCCGGCAGAATCACTCCACCATTTCCTTCTCCCCCTACTGCTGCTTTTATTGAAATCATTTTTTTAGCAACATGAATCTCTCCTACAGGAGTGCGGAAACATTTTACTCCTGCCTGCCGGGCAATATCCTCCACTGCCCTGGTAGTGGAAAGGTTAACAACTACATCACTTTTAATTCTGGAAAGAATAAATTTTACAGCCAGAGTTACTGTATACTCTTCTCCTAATGGTTCACCTGTCTCAGCTACAATTGCCAAGCGATCAACGTCCGGATCAACTGCAAAACCAATATCTGCTTTCTTATCCCTAACCATTTTACTCAGCTGTCCCAGATTCTGAGGAACTGGTTCCGGATTATGAGCAAAAATACCTGACAGCTCCTGATTCAGGGGATAGGCCTCACACCCCAATTCTTTTAACAATTGAGGAATAATGGTACCACCTGCTCCATTGACACAGTCATACGCAACCTTGAATTTCCTTTTGCGAATGTCTTCTGCATTTATATATTCCATATTCAATATCTTATTGATATGCTCCTGAACTGCTCCCTCATACTGTTCAGGTATGCCTATTTCATCCCATGGGGTAAAAGAATAAGTCTGGTCGGATATAATTTTTTGTATTTCTTTGCTTTCCCTCTGATCCAGAAACAGACCCCGGGAATTTAAAAGTTTTAAAGCATTCCATTCAATAGGATTATGACTTGCTGTGATTATTATTCCTCCTACTGCATCAGAATCCTGGACTGCAAGTTCAACAGTTGGGGTGGGACAGATTCCCAGATCAACTGGAGAACACCCCACTGACTGCATACCGGAGAATACTGCATTTCTTACCATTTCTCCGGTTACTCTTGTATCCCTGCCTACCAGTACTTTCCCTTTACCATAGTAGGTGCCGGCAGCAGAGGAATAGTTCACTAAAAGTTGAGGAGTAAAACCTTCTCCCACTATTCCCCGAATACCGGAAACACTGATCATTACCGGTTTTGGCATGTAATCTTCTCCTGATTTATGTATTTCTTATTTGTTACGTGCTGATCTGACCAGACCAGTAAGCATTCTTCCTACTTCCTGAATTGAAAGGAGTAATTCCTCCCCATCTTTTATATATTTTAATTCTATGGATAGTATCACATAATATTTAAGTTCTTCCAGAGCTTTCTGGGTTTTTTTATAGGAAACCTGTTTGTCATTGAAATTTCTGCGCATAAAACCATCAGCAATCATAATTGGTATACCCATGGCTGCTCTGCGCATTAAAATAACCAGGGCATCTCTTTCGTCTTTGGGAAATTTTTTTGTTATCTCATAAATATTCAGAACAATCTCATGTGATTTCTGCCAAACATTCAGCTGCCGAAAATCTGTTATTCTTTCAGACAATAGCTACCTCCTTTTTTAAAAAAGTTTAAGAGTTTAAGGGTTTAAGGGTTTAAATTTATAAATCATAGTTCACAATACTTGATTTCATTCAATTTCCAGAACAGAATATACAGACGCAGGTTAAGGTCAAAACTCAGGGTCAGCTTTGAATACACGTACATTCTTAATCTTAATCTCAACCTGAACCAGTGTCTTTTATCTTTGAGTCTTAGACTCCTCTGCCCACTTAAAACCGACCACTGGCTGCACATCAAATCGCGGTCTCGCCGTCCGTGGTCCGCTGTCGTCTTTCATTTATCAGTGTCACCCTCATTAGCAACTACAATTCTATCCAACATTCTAAAGTTCTATCTTGCATCTTGGGTCTTACTTCTTACATTTTATTTTTTGTATCTTTTTCCCTTCTCCATTCTCCATATCCCTTTTTTCTTAGAAAAACTAAAATTCCCCCTGCAAAGAAACCACATAACTCCTGATAGGCTCAACATACCGCTGCCGTAAAATATAATTATAATTCAGCATGTTTTTGCATTCCAGAGTAATCAGAAAAGTTCTCAGGTCAAAATTTAAACGTCCATCCATAACATGCATGGGCACCCGCTGTTCGAAGGCGGAACCGTCCAGATTTACAATATTGACCATACGGCTGGCATACTGATAATCCCATCCTGCAGCCATCCATTTATACTGTAATACAACTCCCATACTGAATCTCTGTTTACTCCTATAACTAAGAACCGCATTTGTCTTCAGATTGACGGGATCAATACAGGTATATCCGGCCCAGGTCCGCAGCATTCCCTTAAAAGCACTGAACTGCAGTTTTGCTTCTATACCTCGGTTTCTGGCCCTGTCCAGATATTGAAACTGAATTGCCACTGTACTGTCCGGCATATAGGCCTGCTGGGGTTCAATCATATTCTCATATCTATGCCAGAAAAAGGAGAGATCAAACATAAAAGCCGGATCCAATCTGCTCAGAAACCAGGTCAGGGGATTACTGCTGAAAGCAGTGGTTTTATCTGTCTTCAGAGCAACCTGCTGTTTAAATCCTAGTTCAAAAGCCCAGACCTTTTCCGCTGTAGTGAGATCCGGATTCGGTTCCACAGTAAAACCGGAAACAATGGTCTTGGTAAAAAGTTCTGCTATGGAAGGAGCCCGAAACCCATACCCTGCGGACAGACGGAGCAATGATCCTTTCCAGGGTTTTATAATAGTTCCCAAACGGGGACTGACCTGATGATCAGAAGAACCATCAATCACTTGGTGATAATCATATCGTGCACCCAGTTTAATCCTGATGTCTTCAATAATTTCAGCCTCATCTTCGGCATAGAAAGCAATTTCTCTGACGCCCCTGTCCCCGTAAAAATTTGAATTAGTATTGTAGTTGTTCAACTCCGTGCCGAAAGTAAAATCATGATTTTTGTGGATGTAGTTAAATCTTCCCTCAGTACTGTACCGGTTAGAACCGGAAAAATCTCTATTATCAGAAAAATGATTCTTCCAGTAATTCCGATAAAAACTCAGCCGGAGCGAATAGGTCATGTTTTTATTCAGGGTATGATTAAAGGTTCCGTTAATATTGGTTCTTCGGGAAAGAACCCAATCGCCAATTTTATCTTCCGGCACTTCCAAAGCTCTGGACTGGTCAACCCACTGTATAAATTCATCATGCTCATGCTGAGCTCTGATGCCCGATACCTGCAAAAAAATATCCGGAGTAAATTTTATATTCACTTTTCCGAAAAAATTCCATTTGGAGGAATTATCATTCTGCTTATACCCGGACGAGGTCTCTCGGGATCCGCTGAACAACATCCCTACTTTTCCTATCCTGCGGCTGTGGGAAATATTTATGCCTTCATAGGTCAAAGCCCGGGACAGATCTGCTTCCCCCTGAGAAATCTGATAGGGAAGGAAATTATCCGTCCATCTCCAGGATTTATAAGAGGGCTGGTCATAAAAACCCCAATAAGTTTTGAAACGGGTTACTGGTTTTGAAGAGGGTTCTTTGGTAATGATATTAATCATCCCAGCCATGGCATTGGATCCATACAGGGAAGAACCGCTTCCCTTTATTATCTCAACCCGTTGGATATCATTCACCGGAACTATATTCCAGTTAATGCCTTCTGTATCTCCGGAGATCACCGGATGGCCATCCAGCATAAACATTACCCTGCTGGCAGCTGCCCAGCTGAATCCAGTGGAACCTCTGAAATCCACCTGTCCTCTGACAATATTCACTCCGCTGCTTTTCTGTACTATTTCCTCCAGACTCTGGACATTCCTGGTTTCAATGTCTCTTCTTCCAATGACTTCAAAAGAGGACGCTATATTTTCCGTACTCTGTTTTCTTTTGGAAGCAGTAACCATGACCGCGGGCTGTTCAATAACCGTGGGATGAAGACTGAAAGTAATGCTGGTATCCCTGTCAGAACCGACCAGTATATCCTTTTTCAATTCCCCGGTATACCCCATCATGGTAGCTTTTATGTCGTAAGTTCCGGCAGGTAATCCTGTAATTATAAAATGTCCTTTGTTATCAGTTGCATCCCCCAGCACCGTGCTTATAACCATTACATTAGCACCATAGAGAGGTTTTCCGGTTTCAGCATCCACCACTGTTCCCTGCAAACGGAAATGTTTCTCCTGGGCAAATAAAGCAATGACACTGAAAAAAATAATGACTACAACTGTTATAAATTTATTTATGCTTTGTTTGTTCATATATATGTATTGCACTCTCACTTTTTTAAAAAAACGGATCTTCATTGTTGACATTGGCAAAATCAGCTCTGATATCAAGTCCCAGTACTGTTTCACCGGCATTGATCATAACCAGGGAAGGATATTCCTGTTCCATATCCTCATAATATGCCCCCAGCTCCTTGACTCCCAGGAAATAATTGGGAATATCCGGAAACCAGACCACCAGGATCCAGGCATATTCTCCGGGCGGGAGTTCTAAGCTGTAGTGATAATACCGTGTACCCCGGGGAATGGTGTCACTGTCAGTGACATAATTATCCTGCACAAAATTGAATAATCTCAGAATATCGGCATGACTGATTCCAAAGGGATATTCTTTAAGTACCGCTACTCTTGCTTCTCTGGTACTGTCCGGCCACTGACCAATAAATTCCACCTGCCCCTGAATTTTTCCTGCGGGCGGTTCCGGTTCTAATCCATGCCCTTTATAACATCCGGCAGCAATAAATACTATCAGCAGAACAATAACAGCAGTTAGGTACTCGGATCTATTCCTTCTGTTTTGAAAAAATTGCTGCGCCAAGCAGACCTCCCAGGGTTCCGAATATGGAATTAATGATTAAATGCATAAATAAATTCACTACCACCATAAAAGATCCTAACCCTCCTCCGGTTGTCCAGTTTTCTATAAAATCTCGAACTTCCGGCGGCATATCACGGCTGCTTTTCATAAATTCACTCAATACTTCCGGGGAAAATCTGAAACCAATGAGTATAAACAGAGAAGACAAAAGAGTGGTGAATAAAGCACCGAATAATCCAGCAATCAGGCCAACCAGGGCTCCATCACCGGAAGCTAACATCTCTCCCGGAGGCAGCTCTTTGCTGTACAGATAGGCTGCCAGACCTCCACCAAAAAGCACCCACATACAGCAGAGGCAATTCCCGATACTGATAATCGGAAAAGAACCAAGAACTGCCATAACACCACCACCGATTAAAGCGGGAACAAGTTTACTGGGTTTGTTTTCCATAACTCATCTCTCCTTTTTTAATTAATATATCTGATAATTCCATTATTCCTGGGATGGCATAAAAAGAAAAAACAGCACTGAATATAAATCCGGTAAAAGAATGAATCAGTAAACCGGAATCAATGTGAATAAACCATTTTAATCCTACATCTAATCCCATAGGCATTAATGCCATTATCAGTACATTCCTGGATGGATACACATCATCTATCTTATTCTTAATAAACGGAAATACAGTTGTTCCCCAAAAAAATCCTATATATATTCCTGTACATCTGGAACATACCGGTAGAAAATGTCCCCCCAGCTGAAAAGATCGTTCCGGGATCTGGTGGCAGAGAGGAGTATAGAATAATTTTATCAGTCCTGCTATAAAACCGGAAATCCTGCCTTGTTCTGATAAAACCGGCACACTGAAAATCATCCCCAGATTAAAAATGCATAAAAGAAGAATAAACAGATACACATTTCTATACAGTTTGTTATATAAAAAAATTCTCATGTTCCTTTGTCTCATATTTATATAATATCATGATTCTATTCAAAAAAGTCAATGTTTTTAAAAAAATTTTCTTGACATTCTACAATCAAATTATTAAGATAAATATGGAAAAGCTGTGAACAATTTTAATGAGTCAGTCAAAAAATTACATGAAGTTGGTAATAATAGAAATGATGAAGAAGCAATAAAGAAACCAGTGAATAAAATACATTCCAGATATCATGCTCTAGAAGCAATCTTCGATTAAAATTAATGGGGAGAGTCAATACAGGATTCTCTTTATATTTAATATTCTGCAAATAATCAAATCGCATGGCACTGGTTTTAACTAATGATCTTTCATTAATTTATATAAATATTACAAACCTAAATGAATGGATGTCTTAGGGTTTTCTGCTTCAGCTCCGTATAATAAATAAAGAAAGAGCCATGCCTTTATTGAAATTGAAATAGGTTGTAAAAATTTATAGAAAAATAAAAAGGAGTAAATTCTTTATGAAAAAATATATTACAAATATTTTAATATTTTTTTTATTATTCTATATAGGTACAGCTGATGCCCAGCTTAAATTGTGTATTAAGCCTTGGATTTCATATAGTTCAATTCAACCGCAAGATTTGAACAATGTAATAAACAGCACCAATTATCTGCATTCCCAAATGGAGTCAACTATACCTGGTTATAATTATGAAGGGAAATTAAATAAAATCGGTTCCGGAATAGATTATGGCGGAGAAATTATTTTAATTTTAAACAACAGCTTCGAAATTGGCCTTGGTTTTGATATGATTAAGAGGGGAAATAAGACTTCTATTCAAAATGAATACAATGGAACATATGTGGAAAAATTCCGCCAGGAAATATCAACACTGCCAATCAAATTAAACATGTACTATAATTTGTTTAGACCAACTTTAAATAACATAATGATGAATTTTTACCTTACCGGCGGTCTGGATTACCATTTCAGTAACTGTAGGCTTTTTAATGAAACCATATCTGGTACAAACACCGATATTACTGAGGAGTCCGTTGAAAAAACAGCTACTGATTACGGACTTGGATTCCATGTAGGAATCGGTAATGAAATTTTTCTGCTGTCGAACATATCTTTGTTCTTCGAAGTAAATTATATGTCATACAAACCATCTGACTGGGAAGGTGATTACAGAATGATACAGCAAGATCCATATAATTTTCTTAGAATTGCAGGTCCGTTAGTGTATTATAAAGAACAATGGGGAGATGATCTAATTAACAGAATTAATATGTTCTTTTATGTACCAACTGATAGTGAAGAGTATATAAATCCCAGAAAAGCTGTAATTGACTTCTCTCATTTTGCTATAAAGTTGGGTATGAAATTAAGTCTGTAATTCAATCTGATCTTCTCATAGACATTACCCTTGTTTCTTTCTTTTCCAAACTCCTATTTGGAAAATTTATGGTATAGAAAAAAATCAATTATGAGTTCAGTTATCATTGCCGTCCATGGCTTAAAAAACAAACCACCAAAAAAATTGCTTGCCAGATGGTGGAAAAAATCCATTTTGCATGGATTTACCTGTGCAGGCCTGACTCGTCAGGACTTTCCCATAAAAATGGCATATTGGGCTGATATTCTGCATGGCCAGCCTCTTAATCCCTATACAGCTGATCCGGATGATCCAGACTATCTGTATGAACCTTTTGTCCGGGTTATCCCCCATCACTCAAAACAGACAAAAAAGCTTAAGAAACAGTTTCTGACAGCTCTGGAGAAGCAGTATGACCGTTTATTTCTGAACGATGATATGTCTCTGAATTTCTCAAATATAACAGAATCAATCATCACCAGATATTTCAGTGATCTGGCTGCTTATTATAGAAAAGAACCACCTCCTGGGAAAAAAATTACATCTAAGCAGTCAATACGAAAACGACTGGTAGCTGAATTACAAAAACACAGACATAAAGATATCCTGCTCCTCAGCCATTCCATGGGTTCCATTATTGCCTATGATGTCCTCACCCTTGTCACTCCGGATATAAAAGTGCATACCTGGATTACCTTCGGCTCTCCTATAGGACTGCCAGTAGCACTAAGCCACGCTGCTCAGGAACAGAAAAAAGCAGGGATGGATGGAAAGCTGAGTACACCGGAAAATGTTCAGAACCACTGGTTCAACTTCTCCGATCTGGATGATAACGTGGCTTTGAACTGGAATCTGGTTGATGATTTTCTGCCCAACAGCCGGGGAGTACATCCGGTTGATATAACTGTTACCAATATGTATGAATGGCAGAATGAACCCAATCCCCATAAATCATTCGGGTATCTGCAGACTGCTGAAATAGCAGAGCATATACATACGTTTCTGGAAGAAACCAGTTCTTTTCTTGTCCGTTTAAAAGACCGAATTAAAATCTGGATAAAAGATATTTTCAGTACATAGTAAAACATATACTTTTTTTATTTATATATTTAAAAATTTTTAATTTTTAAATATAATAGTTATATTATCATTAATTCAAAAATAAATATGAAAGGAAAAGAATGAAATAATATATGGTTCCGGAGAAACAGCAATTGAAAATTATAAGATCGATATTAAATAATATTTTTTCCATTAAAAGGAGGGATTGATATGAAAATTGCTGTCATAATTCTAAGCATTGTTTCACTGGGATTAATCGGTGGGTCGTATTATCTTTACGATTCTTATGATAACATACAGGCAGAAGTCCAGACATTAGAAGACACCAACAATGATCTTGTATTTAAAGTTAATAATCTGGAAACAGAAAAAGCAGAAATTGAAAAAGAACTGGAAGAAAAAATCAGTGATATTTCCCAAAATAAGGAAGAAGAAATTGCAAAACTCAAAGGTACATATGATGAGCTGGTTTCCGATATGAAGCAAGAAATCGAACAGGGACAGATTAAAATCACTCAGATGGCTGACCGTCTCTCTGTTAGTATGGTAGATAAAATTCTGTTTCCGTCAGGAAAAGCTAATATTACCCCTGATGGATTAAAGGTTCTGGAGCGGATTGGTAAAGTACTCAAAAACACCCAGGATAAAATTATTCGGGTTGAGGGACATACAGATAATGTGCCTATTCACTCACGACTGAAGAAGAGATTTCCCACGAACTGGGAACTCTCCACTACCCGCGCTACCAATGTAGTGCGTTTTTTACAGGAGAAGACAGGTATTGATCCAAAGCGCCTGCATGCAGTTGGCATGTCAGAGTATCATCCTGTAGCCAGTAATGAAACTGAAGCCGGCCGGAGTCAGAACCGTCGCATTGAAATCGCTCTTTTACCAAAATTAATAGTAAAAAAGAACAAGAATTCCCAATAACTGTCTTTACCCTACCTTCCCGCAAGCTCCGAGCTTCCGGGAAGGTGTTTTCTTAATCATTCCGGACTTTAGAAAGAATAAATAAAAAAACATCTTGAAAAAATTAATCAAATCTATTATATTCTATTAATCCAGGTAATTAAAGTTAAAATAAATAAAAATTAAAATCTATAATTTATAAAAGTTGTCTGAACGTCTCAGGATAGGCAACAGTATAACACTAACTACTAAATAAAAAAAACTGAAAAATTTATGAAAATCAAAAAAATATTAATCGTTGGCAGTTGGGCTAAAGAACAAATAACCATTAAAAACCTGAAACAATTTGGTGATTATACAGTCTATGCTTACCTGGACACCAAAAATCCGGGTATTATTAGCATAGCTGATGATCACAAAACAGGATCTTTTACAGATATCGATGCTATTGTTCAGTATGCCCAAAACAGTAATGTAGATCTGGTTTTGATTACAACTGCTGCTCCTCTCAACGCCGGGCTTGTTGATGCGCTAGATAAGGAGAACATCACTGCTTTTGGACCTGACAAACATGCTGCCCGGCTTGAATCCAATAAAGCTTTCACCCGCAATCTGTTAAAAAAATATTTACCTCATTCCGTTCCAAAATTTCGGGTTTGTGCAAGCACAGGGGAAGCTGTGGAATACGCCCGGACAATGAATTGGCGGGTTGCTGTTAAACCCCTGGGATTAACCGATGGTCTGGGAGTAAAAGTTTACGGAGATCAGCTTAAAAACCAACAGGAAGTGACTGACTACATTCATTTTATCATTGATAAGGCATATTCTGGCTATACCCAGGTTATTGTAGAAGAATTATTGGAGGGAGAAGAGTTCACGCTGCAATGTATGGTGAATGATACAGCCTTGGTGAGTACGCCAGCTGTTCAAGATTTTAAAAAGCTTCTGCCCCAGGAAAAAGGACCAAATACCGCAAGTATGGGATCATATTCGGACTGGAACCATATGCTGCCTTTTCTGGGATTTGCTGACTATGGAAAGGCATTTGATATTATCCGCCAGACTTTAGAGGCTTATAAGGAAGAAACCGGACGTATCTGCTGTGGCTTTTTATATGGTCAATTCATGATTACAAACCACGGTGTTAAACTCATTGAATATAATTTCCGTCCCGGAGACCCGGAATGGATGAACATTATGTGTCTTTTGGAAGAAGATATTATAAATGGCATAGGTTCTGTCTTACAGGGTGAAGAAGCAAGACTGCATTTTAAAAAACATGCCACAGTATGCAAATATATCGTACCTCCTCAATATCCCCAAAAGCTATACCAAATTTTGGATGTGAACTTTGATGAAGAGGTAATTAAAAAAATGAAGGTTGATCTGTATCACAGCTGTGGGGTTGATGAATCCGGCAAATTGAATGTGGGCTCAGAACGGGGTTTGGCCTTTTTAGCAGATGCTGAAAAGATTACTCTGGCACATAAACGTATAGAACGTGCAATTAAACAGATCAGAGGTTCCTTTTTTCATAGAAATGATATCGGCACTGCCCAGCTGATCCGTAAAAAAACAAATTATATGAAACAATTACATTCAATGAAAGATGAAACCTTGACTTTTGACATTGCTAAAGTATCAGAGTTTCTTGAAGTATATGATCTGGTACGCCATTGTCCTCCGCTGGAAAGTTATGGCCCCCATCTGTATAAAATTATGATTAATTACTTCAACAACACCTGTTTTGTTGCAAAAAAGGGAAATCGTGTTGTTGGCTGGGTAATGGGATTTATCTCTTCAGTCAAGCCGGACACCTATTTTTTATGGCAGATTGGAGTTGATCCTAATGAACAGGGAATTGGTCTGGGCAGCAGGTTGCTTAATTTTGTTGAAAATGATTTGATTAAAAAACAGTGTAGACGCATTGAGTTGACCATTGATCCGGAAAATATCTCTTCACAAAAATTATTCCGTAAAAATGGATACCGCAACCGGAGTAAAGATGAACCCTCACCTACTGCAATAGTCAACGGGAACGAAGCAATTATTGATTTTTACGGACCCCAGCGCCATTTCATGGTATATGAAAAAACTTTAATTAATGACTGTCCGGCTCTGCCAAATAAATAAAATTCTTTTAACCTTATCTAAATAAATATTTCATGTATTTGTATTTTTTACTTGACATTTTCTTAATAAATTATTAAAATATAAGATATTTGTGAATACATGGAGGAGCTATGAAATATAATAAAATCACCCTCGTTTTTTTTATACTGCTTTTAAGCAGCATTTCATATTCACAGCACGTTATACACAGGCACAGTGATCATATTCTCCTAAATATTGATCAATCTTCAGGTTATAGAATTGATCATATATACAATATGTATCGTTCAGTTAATGATACAACAGTATTAATAGGTAAAGCCCAGATTATAGAATTTCGTGATTCTAAATGTGCCATGAAAATTATTTCAGAAAACCAGCCAATAAAAATTGGAGATTTTATCGAATCTACAGATACAAAAAAAATTGATAATCTTTTTGGATCTTATTATAAAAAGATAAATGTTCCGGAACACACCAGAAACCGTACCATAACCTATATAGCTGCTGGTACCGGTGTAGTAGCCACTATCATGGGATACAGTTTTTACCGTCAATCTGCAAAAGCTTATGATGAATATAAATCTGCAGACACAGCCGATGATACTGTGTACTTATTTAATGAAGCTGAGCGGTGGGACAATTTATCAAAAGTCTCTTATGGTATTGGGGGAGGGTTATTGGTTTTTGCATTGATTAATGAACTAATAAATCCTGCATCTGACCAGGAAAAAATGGTAACTGTAAATCCAAATTTTATTAATAGATCAGTTACTCTCGCCATTAATTTTTAAAGATTATCGAGAATATTCGGGAGAAATATAAATGTATAAAAAATATATACTCTTTATTTTGCTTATCACTACTTTTTTCGTATTCTCATGTGTTAAACTTGAACATTCCAATCCTTTAGACCCGGAATATAAGGATGATGATACAGAAGAATCTGTTATAACACACTTGCCTACTCATTAAGAAAATTATTCTCTTTTAAACAAGTATAGCGTCTTGCTCAGAATCCAGAAGTACTTGGTGGAACCAGCCGCAGTTTCATAGATGATGGAAGCAGCAGAATATACGGGCCACATTCTGATTGGTCCGGGGTGGAGAAAAACTACAATTATGTACTTCTTAAGCAAAAGGATTATCATAAAATGATGGATGCCGGAATGAACATTTTCCCTGTACCTCCAAAGCATCTTCCCTGGGGATATTTCTGCGATCATTATCAGATGAAACATTATACAAGTGTTGACTCGACTTTTACTCAAGGAAGGATGTGGTGGAGTACAAAAATGGAATTAACTGACCAGAATGGTCATGATGTTTAATATAAAGATGTATTCGCAGCAGCTGTAGAGGAAGCTGTGAAATTGCTGGAAACTGACACCCGGTTTGATTTTATTTTTCTGCGCAAGGGAAAAAAAGCAGAAGGATATCAGGAAGTGCGAAGAATACTGGAAAACGCAGAAGTGATGGTTAACTGATTTTTGTATACAATGAATACAATAAAAATACATATAACATTATTCATTTTTATTTTTTCTATAAATACTCTGTATCCTCAAGATCGAGATTTTCCCTATGAACTTAAAAATCAGGATCTTTTATTACTGCCGCTTGGAACAGGGTTATCCCTGTGGAATGAATATCTTTCCGGACAAGTGGATCATCCCAATGTCTATATGATAAGAACGCTGAACAGGAACAATATAAACAAATTTGACCGTTCTGCAACTTACTATTGGTCTCCCGGCTGGTCTGATCAAAGTGATCTTTACCGAAATATTCTGATATTCTCTGCATTCCTCTCCTCTATACCTCCTGTGTTCCGCGGGAAATTCACTCAAAGCATTACTCTGGGAACTATGATGGCGGAGTCATTTTTCTTTCTGAGGACTATTACTCATTTAACCAAGATTGTAACTCACAGAGAACGTCCTTATCTTTACAATACAAAACTCAGTGCTGAGAAGCGGTATGAATTTTACAGTTCTCACTCGTCCTTTGCCTTCTATTCCGGTCATACTGCTGCTGCCTTTTTAGCTACAACTTTTCTTTCCAAAGTTAGCACCGATATATACGGAAACACTACAGGAGGGAAATTTTTATGGGTATCAAGTCTTACTGTTGCTGCTTTAACAGGATATGCTAGGATTAAAGCCGGTATGCACTACCCGACTGATGTTATTACCGGAGCTGTTGTCGGCGTTGCCGTTGGATATCTGGTGACTTCTTTGCATAAAAAAAATACAGATGACCGGATCAGTATGAATATCTCCCAGAATCATATCAGTCTTTGTTTTTATTTTTGATCCGGAATCTTCTTGTAACGGGATTTTTGAATTGGATCTGTTGAATTGAAACTTGTAAAAATCAATAAAATTTATTATAATTCCTTACTCAAGGAATAACCTACATAACATATACTATAAATCAAGGAGACAATTATGTCTAAAAATTTTTTAAGGATATTTATTTTTATTTTAGTTTCTATTTTTATATTTACCTGCCAAAATGAGAATAAGAAAAAACCGACATCAGGTAAGATCACACAAGAAAGTCAAGAAAAAAAAGAAATATCCAGTGTTTGTATATGGGACCACGGCTCAGTAAGAGCAGAACCTTCCAGAAAAGCCAAGTGGCTTTCTGCCATGGCTTTGGGAGAAAAAATAACCTGGTTGGGAGAAACAAAAGTTGATTCAGCAGATGAAAAAAGAAAATATCTTTATGTAAGATTATCTGATGGCACGGAAGGATGGGCTTCTGAATATGTAGTAGCTGTAGATGCCAGTCCTGCAGTCATCATCAAAGAAACATTCATTTACCGCAGACCTGATTTGATAACCATTACAGATAAAGAACTCAAACCAATGGATCTGATTGCTGTTGTAGATAAAAAAAATGAGTGGCTGAAGGTAACGGGTAAACAATACAAAAAGAAGGGATGGATTCAATCAAAAGTAATTTCATCCAGAGATGAAGATATAGCTGTTGCTCTTCTTGCCCATAAAGCATATAATAAAAAAGACAAAAAAGAGACCAAAGAAAAAATTAAATCCATATTAAATAATGCTCAATTTTCCAATTCAATTTTTATCAGTGATCTGCAGGAAAAATATAATAATTTAATACAAGAGCAAACTGCAGAAAAGGCAGATTCTCTAAATACATTTGAATAAGGTTTTAAGTAGTAATATACTCTTTTTAAAAAACTGTTAAGGACCGGTAATGAAAAAAAATTTCCTGTTTTTGTTGTTTCTTTATCTGTGCTTTGTTTTCCTGATCAGCTGTGAAAAAACAGCTACTAATTCCACAAATAATAAAGATTATACCACAGAACTCTCAGAAGAGGTTACTGACTATCTCTGTAGTAATTCCAGCTGCCTGGATATCCAGAATAATGAAGATTTTTCCTCTTTTTCTATGCTGGATTCATGCCTGAACGACTATGATATTTTTCTTACTGGCGAACAACATGCTACCCAGAAAAATTATCCCCTAAAACTCAAATTTATAAAGTACTTAAACAAAAAAACAAACCTGCGTTATTACCTGGATGAGAATGGTTACGGCGCCTCCTGTTTAATTAATTACTATTTATCCTCAGGTGATGAAACTGTATTACAGAAATATATGAATACTCTAAAAGGTACTGCTTCCTATTCCAGAGAGAATTATCAATTCTATAAGAATATGAGAACCTACCATCTTTCACTTCCGGAAAGCAAAAGAGTTACTTTTATAGGAATAGATGTAGAACATCAAATGGATGCCGCTGTCTTTGCCCTGTATCTTTTATTGCCAATTGATTCAGAAAATGAACCTCCTTATATCCAGGAATTGAAACATCTCTACACTGAATTAAATAATTGTGATTTTAAACGAGAACAATATTCAAATGGTTGGTATGATACAATCCAATCACTTGCCTGTTCCCTCGATACAGCAATTGAAAACCATGAACAAGTCTATCAGCAGTATCTGGGGGCCGACTTCTTTCATTTTAATATGATTGTGGAAAATTTTCCCCATACATTTTTGTATTATTCCACCCGTGATTTCAGTATCAGAGAACAGACAATTTACAATAACTTCCTGAAGGTGTATGAATGGTTGCCGGATTCCATTCCCAAAAGATTTTTCGGACAATGGGGCGGATTTCATATTTATCAGGTTTCATCTACCAATAATCGTTATGGTAGTCAAAGTTTTGCTACCAGGTTGGAAAAAAATGATGATGTGTCTGTCGGCGGAAAGATTTTAAGCCTAAATTCCTTTTATCACAATTCACACTATCTTTCAACTTCCGGACAAACCATGTCTATTGATTATGGAGTAATGTACAGTTTTTTTCTGTCTGAAACAGCTTTGGGAGATGTAACTCTGTATAATTTAATGGGAAAAGATTCTCCATTTAAAACCAATAATTTTCTCATCTCCTCCGATTTGTTAGCAGATAATCATCCTACAACCGATTATTTCCAATATGCGATTCTTGTCAAAAATTCACCGGCTGTAACTTGTTGGGAATAAAAAATAATGACCCGAAAATTATTCATGGTTGCTGAGAATGCATAGACATATAAAAATCATCCTGTCGCTGATAATGATTATTCTTACAACCAGTGTAAAAGCTCAAGATATTGATATAAACAACAAACAGTTTATTCATCTAAAATTACAACATTCTCAAACAAAGGATACATTCACTTATGGTCTGGTATTCAAGGGAGTTAATTTTGTCATCGGGTATTCTCTGATAAAAAAAACAGAACAGCGTATCTTTTTCTGTTCACCCGATCTGACTTTGGGTATAAACTCCAATAAAGGTGTCGGACTGTCATTTCAATTTACACCAATTGATCTGGGATATGGATTTCAGCTGAATGACAGTAAAATCTCACCAGTTTTTTTAGGGCCCTCTGTGGCCACCCATTACCGATGGAATCTGTATCCGGAAATCCAAAGCGGACAGATGTACTGGTTCACCAGTATTGAGTTGGGATCAACATTAATCGTACAGCACCCCTGGAAAAAAATGTTATGGAAAGTCACCCTGACCAACTCCCTGGCCGGCTGGTGTTCCAGAAATCCTCCTTGCACAGAGAAATATTTCTTTTCCCTTAAATTCTCCGATTTCATCCACAATGCTCATAGTCATTTTAAATTTGGTTCTTTTAATTTGTTTAATCATACTGTATTGGACATTCTGGCTCTAAATCTTTTAAGTAAACGAATCTCTCTTGGGTATGAATTTGAATACTTAGGGTACTTTCAATCTCCCAAGCTGCAATATCTGACACATTCTCTGAACCTGAGATGGAAAATAGGAAAATTATAAAAAGATGAAAAAAATATTACTTTTTCTGACTATAATTCTCTTGAATGGTTGCTTGGTAAACGATCCTTTGAACCAGCCTTTTCAGTCAATCAGTCCGCAGGATATTAATGACGGCATTCCTGTTTCCACTCCTTCCCAAGAGGGTATCGATTCCTTGGCGCTGACAGATATTTACCGGACAGCGTATTCTCAAAAAAATCTCTGGTCTTTGAGAAGTCTGCTTGTCTTCCGAAACGGAAAACTGGTTGCAGAAAATTATCTTAAAAATGACAAGGACATGCATACCAGACATTTGATCTGGTCCTGCACCAAACAGATAATGGGAATATTAGCCGGCATTGCCCGTGATAGAGGATTTATTGATTCCCTTGATGATCCCATTTCAGATTATCTAACCACTGAACTGACAGGTCATCAGGATAAAAGCAGTATTACAATTCGTGATCTGCTTACCATGAAATCAGGTATTGATTATGAAAATGACGGAACTGATGGACAAACTTCTCAACTTCTGCAACAAATACCGGAAAACAGTGTGGAATTCATTTTATCCCCGCCGAAGAACTTGTCGCCGCACAACCGACGATCAACATCACCGAGACCGAAACGGCAACTACGGTTCGGAGCAGACTAATCACGGTATTCATGATAACAATGGGTCACGCTTTATTCCAGTAATCTTTTGGCTGTTCGAAACGTGGTTATCTGTACGTCGAGACGGCATCGGCCGTTGAGGTTCGGACAACCACACTTGGAACTGCTAACGTCGAAAGCCGACGCTGGCCGGAAGCGGACAAATCTGGTATTACTAGTGCTCGACCGGGAGGTACCGCTACCAATGAAAAT
>JAWODZ010000090.1:0-3316 GCA_046483025.1 bacterium | reverse complement strand
TCCATATCATCCATAAATTTATAAATCAGGGCGATGGTAATCTGTTCTACCTGGGATTTGGGATCCGGTAATTTACCGACCAGGATATCCCGTGCTGTATCTATTCTGCGTTTGGTATCAATATCCAATATATTTCTCCTTTAGGCTATAAAAGTATTTAGCGAAACATAATCTTTAATGTATTCAACAGCTTTTTCTCTCCATTTTTTTCCGAGTTCTCGCAAATCCTTCATGTCAAATCTGGGGTTGGTTGCCAGATTCTGGAGTTCTCCTGTTTCAATATTTTCCCTTACTTCTCTATCGGTAAGGTAGGCTTTCATAAATTGCCGGATAATATAGACCATTTTGTGTTCGGGATGATAGATAGAGATAAATTTATCCACTTCTTCTTCCAGCAATTCATCTTTGCTTTTAAATTTCTTTATCTTACCAAAGATTTTTTCTAAAATTTCTCTCAAGGTTAAGCGACGATCAACGTTGACTGACTTCCTCAACTTTTCCAGATTAAAATAATCTTCCGGCTTATCAAAGACTTCTTTTTTAATATGATCTTCGGCTTCTTTGAATTTCCCCTCTTCGATGGACTGCATAATATAAGAATTAGATTTTACAGTTTCTTCAAATTTTTCAAATAACTTGCGGTCAACCTTCATCCCTCTGGCACCGATGGTGGTCTCATTAAGTTTAAATAATGGGTCAGGAGCAATATTTTCGTATTCTTTTGGGGAAACAGGAGGCGGATCTCCACCAGGACCATTTCCCTTTCCTCCCGTAGGTGGTAACTTAATTACTTCATCATAATTAAATTTTTCTTCAAAGTATTCACAGACCGCAAAAAAGTCAAATAATTTAAAGTTTGCTTTTTGCTTATTAAATTTTTCAATGTTGCCTGCTTGGTCTTTTTCCTGATGGGCAAAAGTATATTTACGGGTACCGCGCCCTTTCATCTGGACAAAATAGGTTGGTGAAAAGACCGGCCTCATAAAACATATATTTAAAATATCCTCACAGTCATACCCCGTAGTCATCATACCAACAGTAACACATACCCTGGTCTTACTGGATTTATAACCTTCCATAAAATTGGTATGGCCATTGAGAATATTATTGGCAAAATTTATAGTCATCTTTTGGGCATCAGTGATTAGTGAAGTAACTTGTACAGCGAAATCAGAATTATATTTACCCTGGAATATTTTATCGGCAAAGCCATTTAAGATTTGGGTTATTTTTGTAGCATGGGTCTGGCTGACACAGAAGATAATACTCTTTCCTATCTCTCCGGTAATAGGATCAGTTAAGGCGTTTTCCAAGAATGTTTTACAGAAAGTCATATTGGTCTTTTTAGAGAAAAATTTCTTCTCAAAATCCTTCTGATAAAATGTTACTTCTTTATCTTCATCTACTTCATTTTCTTCTTCGTGTTCGGCACTTTTTTCAATATAGACTGAATAACCTTTATCTGACAAAAGCTGGGTGGTAATCTCTGTTCGTGCATCTACAACAATAGGGTTGACAAGATAACCATCCCTGACACCATCTAATAGGGTATAACGGAAAGTCGGATCAGCTGATTCACAACCAAAGGTAATATAGGTATCCAGAAGCTGTCTTTTTTCCAATTGCCTGGGATCTTGTTGAGCCATTTTTTCACGATCAATCTTTTTCAGGTAATCTTTCGGAGTAGCGGTTAGTCCTAATTTGTATCCGGTAAAATATTCAAAAAGTGCTCGGCTACTGCCATTGATTGAACGATGGGCTTCATCAGAAATAACTAGGTCAAAGTCTGTAGGTGAAAAGAGATCTTTATATTTATTGTTAAATAAAAGGGATTGTACGGTGGAAATAACAATTTCTGCCCTTATCCAGTCCTCTCGATTTTCTTTGTAGATTACAGTTTTATAATCATTTCTCAGATATAAGATAAAATTCTTTTTAGCCTGCTCTTCCAATTCTAGTCTGTCAACCAAAAAGAGAACTCTTTTGGCATTACCAGAACGGAGAAATAATTTGATCACTCCTGCAGCTACTAATGTCTTTCCAGTACCGGTAGCCATTTCAAAGAGAAATCTGTTTTTGTCCTGTTTGACCGCATTCTGAATAGATTTGATGGCATTAATCTGATAATGGCGTAAAAATTTAAGTTTATTCTTATCGATAAATTCCTGGCTGGTTTTAGGGTCTTTCCAATCCGGATTTTCTTTATAGTCAGGTTTTTGGGTAATGGCAATATAATCATCTTGAATGTTTTCGTGTAACAGGTTTTGGGGATTCGGATTAAAGTCTTTTTTATATTTAATAGATTCGAGGGTGGGAAATTTAGTAATAATATCAGGGTTGCCAAATTGGATATCCCAAAAATAATGGAGATTACCATTTGATAGGATGACAAAGCAAACATTGAGAGAGCGGGCATATTTTCGAGCTTGTTCTTTTCCTGTGAGGGGATCCCGGTCTTCCTTTTTTGCTTCCAGGACAATCAGCGGGAAACCTGATTCATCAAGAAGGAGAAAGTCTACAAAACCATTTTTTGTTTTTTCAAAATTCTCTCCAAGGTCGCTTAGTCTTTCTTCTGTCAGTTTAGTATTTGTTTCCAACAGAACATTTGCTTTACCTTTAGGAGTATCATAAAATCTCCAGCCTGCCTCTTCAAGAAGTTTATTAATTCGAATGCGTGCTTTGGCTTCTTTAGGCATTATTATTCCTTATATAATAAATTTTTTAAAATAGCAGCAACATTGATGGGGTGTAATTTTAATCATTTTAGCAAATTAGAAATGTAAATTGCAACAAGAAGAAGATTATTTATTATTTTTAAAAGTTTTAAATGGTTTTATAAGGGGTGGTATGATTCAAAAAACTATTCAAATTAGAAGCGGAAAAATTTGCCAAAATATTACTAAAAATGTTTTTATATCGTCTGGGGATATTATCTACATCTAAAGTAAAAGAATCTTCAATGTCATTGATATTTACATTATAAGTACCTGCGGGTAATCCATAAACATCTAAAGCAATCTTTTCTTCAAAGGGAGTCAGCATCTGGATACAAGGCAGCGTAGAAGTTTTATTTTATATTTTAAAATGCTTTTCTTTTTCTTCCATCAACATAAGAAGAATTTCTTTAATTTCTTTAGGTAATTGTTCGATTTGCCACTGGCACTCGGCATCAACTGATTTTCCTGAGCGTTCGATAGCTCTTCGGGCATATAATGCTGCCCCTACCGAATGGTCAGCCATATGAGCAGTTGCTACAGCATGTCCAACAGAACGGGCTATTGCAATAACAACCGGGTCAGAAGATTCCCGGGCTACG
>JAWODZ010000070.1:0-26646 GCA_046483025.1 bacterium | reverse complement strand
ATAATTAATAATGATAAGATCAGACATTTTCTCTCCCTTGAGGGCCTGTCTTGAGCTGGTCGAAGGGAGAGATAAAGAGATGGTGTTAAGAGAAGACCAAAGACAGAAAAACCAGAAGTCAGTGGTTAGAAGACAGAGGATAGAGAACGGACAAGGGGTATTGGAGGTTGGGTGATGGGTGAGAATTAATTTATAGGTTCTAATTGCTAATAACTGAATTAAAAGGAAAGAATTATGGAAGTTGTAGGAATGATATTTTTCTGGATTTTTTTAATTGCCGGAGTGGTTGTCATCCCTTTCGGGATTGCCGGTACCTTTGTCATTGTGGCGGATGCCCTGATCTATGGACTTATTACCGGATTTGAAAAAATAACTCTTCTGTTTTTAGGAGTGCTTTTAGGGATTGCAGTATTAATGGAAATAATCGAGGCTGTTTTCGGAGCAGTTTTGGCAAGAAAGTATGGTGGTAATAAGTGGGCTATGGCAGGAGCAGTAATAGGTGGATTTATCGGGGCGGTTCTTGGTACTCCTGTTACTCCTGTAATCGGGACCGTATTGGGTGCTTTTGTAGGAGCTTTTGTGGGAGCTGCCCTGCTCCAAGGTGTAAGTACCGGCAAATGGGATAATGCATTAGCTGTTGGTCTGGGTGCTTTTTTGGGAGCAGTTAGCGGTAAAGGTTCAAAAATCATTGCTGCTATTGTTATGGTGGTTATGATAGGCTTTCGTGTTTTTTAGATAGGACTGCGGATAATTGTTTTATGTTTTTCCAGGAAAAAAAGAAAAAAATTGCAAATAATTCAACTATCAGAGTAAGGATGATATCCTCTCCAATATCTTCATCAACCCTGTGCCTTACAACTTCTGACTTCTATCTTCTTACTATTATCTTTCCATTAATAATTTTATTAATACTTCCTTCTCTGCCGGTTTTTTCTCAATCTCTGCTTGAAAAACATCCCTTTGTAATTGCCCGGGTAAAATACAGAGGTGGCGGCGACTGGTATAATGATCCTTCCGCAGTTCCGAATTTATCTCGGTTTTTAAAAAAAGAAACCGGGATTACCATAGCTGAGCAGGAGGCAAAGATTTCACTTTCGGATAAAACCCTTTTTTCCTATCCCTTTCTTTTTTTAACCGGACACGGCAAATTAGAATTCACTGATAACGAAATTGAATCCTTACGAACTTATCTGTTAAGGGGCGGATTCTTATATGCAGATGATGATTACGGTATGGATACATATTTCAGAGAGACTATGAAACGAGTATTTCCCAACCGGGAATTAACAGAGCTTTCTTTTTCCCATGAGATTTTTCATATTCATTTCGATTTTGATCATGGTCTTCCCAAAATTCATGAACATGATAAAAAACCTCCTCAGGGGTTTGGCATATTTGATGATAACCAGCGATTAATGGTATTCTATACCTATGAAACCAATATTTCCGACGGCTGGGCATCACCCCAGGTACATAATGATCCCCCTGAGAAAAGAAGACAAGCACTAAAGATGGGAGCGAATATTATAATCTGGGCATTCCTTAATTGAGAGTATGGTGCATATAGAAGACATTAAAGAAATAATAACATCAAAGCTTCAGGATTTGCGAACTAAAACCAAATTTTATATCCTTTTTTCCGGGATATTACAATTGCTGTTTTATTTTGTTACTATTGTTTTTTTCACTACAGCAGCAGAATATCTGTTTCGTTTCCCTTCCTGGTTTAGAGTTGTTCTTATGATAGTATCTATAACAGCAGGATTGTATCTTATAGTCCAGAAGTTACTTATTCCTTTATATTCATTGTTTTTCAGAAAGGATGTTCCTGATGATAACACTCTTGCTTTAAAGGTGGGTGATTTTTTTCCTGAAATAGGGGACAGACTGGCAAACAGTTTACAGATTTTCCTGAGTTCAGAGAAAAACAGGTATGGTACTTCCAGAGAACTGGCCCTACAAGCTTTGATTTCAGCTGCCCGTCAGAGTGAGAAGTATAATTTTAAAGAATCGGTATCCAAGAAGGTTTTTCTGAGACCTCTCAAATTTGTTTTAATTTCTCTATTGATTACAGTTATCTTTTTTTTGTTCTTTAATATGCAATTAAGTGCAGGTTTTAACCGGCTGATTCATCCTTTTACTACTTATGCTGTTTCACCTGATTACAGACTGACTCTTTTACCCGGAAATACTACCATAGTCCAGGGTGAAGATATTGATATTTCAGTAAAAGTTGATGGTACTCATCCGGAAAATCTGTTTCTTTATTATCAACATGAGAATACTGATTCTGACTTCCTCGGGGAGAAGCTGACACCACCATTTGTAAAAAAATTCAATTCCGTGAGAAAAAGTTTTGAATATTTTGTGCAGACTGATAAAGTGAAAACTGATCATTTTATGGTTAAAGTGCTGATCAGACCGCTTATTAAAAAATTGCAGTTACAACTGAGGCCACCGGCATATTCCAGACTTCCTGCAGAAACCCTTCCCCCAAACCGGGGTGATGTTGAATGTTTAAAGGGAACCCGGGTAGAAATGTCCATACAGGGGAATAAGAAATTATCCGAATCTACGATTGATTTTAAGAATAGACAAGATATGGATTTAAAGATACATTCAAACCAGGGAACAGGAATTTTTTATGTTCTGCATCCTGACAGTTATTTTGTGTTCATAAAAGATTCTTCCGGTCTGAAAAACAGTAACCCTATATCCTATTCTATTAGGATTGAACCTGATTATCCTCCGGTCATTAATGTCCTTTCACCGGAACAGTCCATGGATCTGGATGAGCAAATGCTTGTTCCCCTCATCATAGATGCTGCTGATGATTTTGGTGTTTCTGATATGAGAATTGGATATCAGGTTTCCCGGGGAAAAGAATTAGATTCCAGTCAGGAAATTCATTCTTTTATCAGCTTACCGGTTGACAGTCATGAACCTTCTGAGGTAAGGGTCGAGTATCCATGGAGGGTTGATTCTCTCAATCTTTTTCCGGAGGATATTATTCACTATTTTATTGAAGTTTTTGATAATGACCGTATCTCAGGACCCAAGAAAGTCAGAACTCCTCTATACAGCGCCAGATTTCCCTCAATGGCTGAGATATTTGATGAAGTTTCTGCTAAACAGGAAGATCAAATAGCAGAGCTAGAAGAGGTGTATAAAAGCAGTGATCAAATAAAGAAAGAGTTAGATAAAATTTCCAGACAGCTGAAGAGTGAGGGAGAGCTTGACTGGGAGGAAAAGAAGAATGTTGAGCAGGTGTCGGAACAACAGCAGGATCTGAATCAAAAAATGAAGGATTTAAACCGGGGTTTAGAAGATGTTGTTGATCAACTAAAAAAAAATCAAATGATTAGTCCCGAAACTTTGGAGAAGTATGAAGAACTGCAGGATTTATACAGAGAGATAGATTCTCCCGAATTAAGAAAAGTCCTGGAGGAACTTGAAAAAATCATGCAGGATATTGACCCGGAAAAATTAAGGAAAAGTATAGATAATTTCCAAATGGCTCAGCAAAACTTTCAAAAAGCAATAGAACATACGATTTCACTTTTAAAGCGACTAAAAGTTGAGCAGGTAAGCGAGGCACTGACAAAACGATTTCAGGAACTTACTGAGCGGCAAAAACAAATTAATCAGCAACTTTCCGGGAAACAAAAAAAAGATATTGCAGACCAGATCAGACAGGAAGAAACGATACAACAAGATATTCCACATATCAAAGAAAATATGAATGAGCTGTACAAAGATATGTCCGAGCTTTCTCAGATGCCTCTTAATCAGATGAAAGCTGCTACAGATTCTCTAGACAGGGGAAAGTTAAGTGAAAGAACTGAGGAAATGATCAGTATGATGCAGTCCGGAAACAGCGGCCAGGCAAAAGAATCCGGAGGAAAAATAGAAAAATCAATGCAGACTGTTACCCGGATGATGGAAGATGTGAGTAAATCATTAAAAGCGATGCAGAAAAATCGAGTGACAAAAGCCCTGCAAAGATCTGGTCATACCCTGCTCAGAATTTCTCAGGAGCAGGAGAGCTTACACCAGGCACGGCAAAGGGGAAGAATAACTAAAAGTAAGGCAGCGGTGTTTCAGACCGGACTGATGTCCGGATTGGATCAGGTGGTGGATTCTCTTATGGCTTTATCTCAAAAAACCTTATTTATTACTCCCAGGATTGGAAGATCCCTGGGCAAAGCTAAGGCTAATATGCAGGAAGCTTTAAAAAACATGGATACAAATAAAGAGAGCTCAGTCTCCCATTTTCAGAATAAAGCTGTAGGTAGCTTAAACCAGGGAGTTATGGCTATAGAGGAAGCTCTGGAGAGAATGCAGGGGGGAGGAACAGGAATGGGAATGGATGATTTTTTAATGCAAATGCAGCAGATGGCCGGAGAACAGAGCAGGCTCAACAGAGAGACCATGGATATGCTGGATAAAGGTAGTTTATCTTTGGCCCAGCAGGCTGCCATGTCTCGACTGGCTCAGCAGCAGCAGGCTATAAAAAAAGCAGTGGAAAAATTAATTCGGGAGGTTGGCAGTGAGGAAAAGTATACCGGAAGACTGGATAGAACCCTGCAAGACATGAATAAGGTTATAAAGGATTTACAGGAAAGAAATTTCGATCAGGAAACCCTTGAACGTCAGCAGCGTATTCTTTCCCGCATGCTCGAGCTCCAGCATTCAGTGAGAAAAAGGGATTACAGTAAACAAAGGCTTTCAACTGCCGGAAAAGAAATTATTCGTACCAGTCCGGAAGCATTGTATTTTGATAAAAGCAGATTAGAAAAACAGATACGACGTGATATACTCAGACTTCCGGAAGAGGGATATACAAAAGAGTATCAGAAACTTATACGTGAGTATTATCAGCTATTATTTCAAAAGAAAGCTCTTGTTGAGGAAGAGAAGGAGGAATAATGAACAAGACAAAGGAAAAAGGAAAAAACAGAACTTGAGAGCTTTAGAACGTAAGAACGTATGCGTGCAGAAGTCAGTTGTGATTGATGAAAGTAATGGTCATTCATGTGAGTGAAACGGAGTATCGGAGACGATGTGAATCGGAGTGTATGGTTTTCAAAAGGAAGATAAAGTATATATTGGTAAACAGATACATGGATAAAAGAAAGGAATAGTCGCTATCTTCCGTTCCCCGTTTCTCCGATACCCCGGTACTCCGATACAGTCTCATTTAAATACAATAGTAATTATGAGGGGAAGATAGATTAAGAAAAAAAATAACTACTACTAAACTACTAATTTTTAACAAAGGAGGAATACTATGGAAAAAAGAATCTGGTTGGTTGTTGGTTTGATAATGATTCTCTGTGCATCTGTATTTGCCGGAGATGAAAATGAGCAGACAACCTCATCCACATTTTCCGGATTAAAATTCAGATCGATCGGACCGGCTTATGCTTCCGGACGGATTGCTGATTTTGCTGTTAATCCGGATAATCCCAGTGAATACTATGTTGGTGTTGCTTCCGGTCATATCTGGAAGACAGAAAATCATGGTACTACATTTGAACCGGTGTTTGATACCCACCATGTATATGCTATCGGCTGTCTGGCCATGGATCCGGAAAATCATTATGTAGTCTGGGCCGGTACAGGAGAGAACAACAGCCAGAGGGCTCTTGGTTACGGAAACGGAGTGTATAAAACTGTTGACGGAGGGAAAAGCTGGAAGAATATGGGACTTGAAACCTCACGTCAGATTGGTAAAATTCTCATAGATCCCAGAGATACTGATATTGTATACGTAGCCTGTGAAGGGTCAGTATGGGGCCCCGGAGGAGAAAGAGGCCTCTATAAAACCACAGATGGAGGAGAAACATGGAAAGCTGTGCTGACCATCAGCGAGGATACAGGAGTTTCAGATATGGTGATGGATCCACGGGATCCTGATGTAATCTATGCGTGTTCACATCAGAGACGCAGGCATGTTTTTACTAAAATTGACGGTGGTCCTGAAACCGCAATCTATAAAACCACAGATGGAGGAAAAACCTGGGATAAATTAAAGACAGGGCTTCCTTCAGTTGATATGGGTGCAATTGGGCTGGCAATATCTCCGGTCAATCCTGATTATATTTATGCGATAATAGAAGCAGCGGATGAATCAGAGGGGTTTTATCGTTCGGTTGACAGAGGAATGACCTGGAAAAAAATGAGTTCCTATGTAGCCCGCAGTCCCCAGTACTATAATGAAATATTCTGTGATCCCTGTGATGTTGATAAAGTATATTCCATGGATACCTACAGTCAGGTAACTGTAGACGGCGGTAAAACCTGGGAACGCCTCGGCCTTAAAGAACGGCATGTTGATGATCATGCTTTATGGGTAAATCCTCAGGACACTGATCATCTTCTTATAGGGGGTGACGGTGGCATTTATGAGTCGTATGACAGTGGTGAACACTGGCGCCATATTCCCAATCTTCCCATAACTCAGTTTTATCGGGTCGCTGTGGATAACAGTAAACCGTTTTATTATGTGTACGGGGGCACTCAGGATAATAACAGTCTGGGAGGTCCTTCCCGCACTATCTGCAGTCAGGGAATAGTGAACTGTGACTGGTTTGTCACCAACGGAGGAGACGGGTTCTGGTCTGCTATTGATCCGAAAGATCCTAATATTGTCTATGCTGAGTCTCAGTATGGCTATATGGTCCGGTATGACAGACAGAGCGGAGAATCCATTTCCATTAAACCCCAGCCCGGAAAGGATGAATACACTTACAGATGGAACTGGGATACTCCTCTGTTTATCAGTCCTCATTCCCATACCCGGATTTACTGTGCTGCCAATAAGGTATTCAGAAGCGAAGACAGAGGAAATTCCTGGGAAGTGATAAGCGGAGATCTGACCCGCCAGCTGGACAGAAATAAATTAGAGATTATGGGAAGAGTCTGGAGCTGTGATGCAGTTGCCAAGAACGAATCAACTTCATTGTTCGGAACAATTGTTTCACTGGCTGAATCTGAGGTTCAGGAAGATTTGCTGTATGCAGGTACTGATGACGGTCTTATTCAGGTTACAGAAGACGGAGGCAAAAACTGGAGAAAGATAGAAAAATTTCCGGGTGTACCGGATATGACATATGTGAATGATATTTGCCCTTCCAGATTTGATGCTGAGGTAGTATACGCCTGTTTCAACAACAAAAAACGGGATGATTTTAAACCATATATTCTAAAAAGTACTAATAAAGGAAAAAGCTGGGAATCGATTGCCAATAACCTTCCTGATAATGAATCTGTTCTGACTATTGCTCAGGATCATAAAAATCCGGATCTTCTTTTTGTAGGAACTGAATTTGGTGTTTACTTTACTTACAACAGTGGTGAGAAATGGATAGAACTGAAATCCGGTCTTCCTGATATTGCAGTGAAAGATATTGCGATACAGGAGAGGGAGAATGATCTGGTTCTTGCTACTTTTGGCAGAAGTTTTTATGTGCTGGATAATTATACCCCTCTTCGTTTATTTAATGAAGAATTGGTTGAGAAAGAAGCACATGTCTTTCCTGTAAAAGATGCACTCATCTATATTCCTTCCCGGGGGAAATATGGTCAGGGGTCCACTTATTATGCAGCAGAGAATCCGGAAGTTGGAGCAACTTTCACTTATTATCTTAAAGAAGTCCCCAAAACTCTCCGTAAGCTGAGAAAAGAAAAAGAGAAAGAATTGAGAAAAGAAGGAAAACCCATTCCCTATCCAACCTGGGAAGAGTTACGAGCCGAGAAAGAGGAAGAAAAACCACACCTGTTATTTACAATTTATGATAAAGATGGTAAGGAAGTACGTACAATTACTGCTTCGCCTTCAGAAGGGATTCACAGAATAGTCTGGGATTTCCGAACTCCCAGTACCCGTCCGGTTCATAATGTCGATGAGTTTGATCCACTTAAGCAAGCTTCTGAAGGATATCTGGTTATGCCGGGAACCTATAAAGTATCCCTTTCTCAGAAAGTAAGAGGAAAAACAAAAACACTTGTGGATCCGGTTGATTTTGAGGTGGTGCCGCTCGGCAACATTACTCTTCCGGCTGAAGACAGGGCTGCACTTGTTGCTTTTCAGAAAAAAGCTGCAGAATTATACCGAATAGTTCAGGGAAGTATAGAATCTGCAGAGGCACTTTCTCAGAAACTGGAGACTGTTAAACAGGCTATCCATAATACTCCTTCTGCCAGAGATCTGATGTCAAAAGCTGAAGATATGGAAGACAGACTGCAGAAAATATTACTTGCATTCAATGGTGATCCGGTTATCCGTGAATATGATGAAAATCCGCCGACTTCCATTTCTGATCGTTTAAGAACACTGGTATACACTCACTACAGTTCTACTGCTCCGTTAACTCAGACTGAAAAGGATGCTTATAAGATCATCCAGGAAGAATTCACCCAATATTATAATGATTTAGAAAAACTTGTTGAATCCGATCTGGCAGAGCTGGAGAAAAAGATGGAAGAAACAGGAGTTCCCTGGACACCGGGCAGACTGCCGGAGTGGAAGGAGTAGCGATTATCTGAAATTATTTTTTATTTCAGTTATTAAGGGTGCAGACAGTGTGAATTTACTTTGTAGTGCTGTCTGCACCTTTTTTTCATTAGCATAAGGTTTGTTTGAATGATAAGGTATCGGTGTAAGGGAGAAAAGGAGAAGGGAGAAAAGGAGAAAGGAAAGAGGGTGTCGTCCTGAGAAAGGTTTACAGTTTTCAGGCTAACCGTTCCAAAATGTCATTCTGAGCGAGCAAAGCGAGCGAAGAATCTCACGCCAAAAAGGGATAATGTATAATGGTTTTTGCTATTAAAGTACGATTCTTTAAAGGAATTATATCCATTTTCAGCAAAACTTGATAGTCTATTGTACTGTAATTGGCATGAGATTCTTTGCTCCCTGCGGTCGCGCAGGATAACCTCTTCGTCACTTCGTTCCTCAGGATGACAAGATTGTCAATTATTATTTTGAGTTAAAATTAAACAAGGTAGAGAGGGTTTTGAGACTTAGATAAGAATTGGAAACAAATGAGTAAAATGTTATTTTACTTGTAAACCTATTTCAGGACAAGACCTCGTCCAGAGAAAAATTCTTTTGATCTTGGAGTCATAGAGTCTTAGAACCATAGACATAGTGGTATAAATATGCATCCTCTAAATGAATATTTTTCGTTTCTTTTTCTCCATTCTCTATTTTCCATTAAGTACACCCACCTAATTCTTCTCCTTTAACGAGCTCAGGACAGGCTTTCAAGGGAGGATCAGCGAATTCTCCCCTTGAGGGGAGACCCTCGGCGTCAGCCGAGGAGAGGGGTGTTATTTTTTCCCTTTTCTATCCTACTTTTTTTCTTTAGTCTTTTGTATTTTAAACCTTAATAATCTTCGTGATCATCGTGGTTACACCAAATTTTTTCAGATTAATCATTCTGAATCCAAATCGTAAATTTTTCTTGATTTACCCTCCTGATTTTACTATTTTATTATTATGATCTCAAAGGTATATCCCATGTTAATTTCAAAGAATAAAATAAAAATTACTATTACTGTTTTCACTATTTTTATTTTTGTTGAATCCGGTATCCATCCTCAAACTATTACTTCTCAAACAGAAAAATACGCTTCCAAATGGAACAGGGTTGTAGAGTTGGGTAAAGCGGTTAAACAGGGCAGTGTACAAGAGAGACTGGAGGCCAAGGAGCAGATATTGGATATTCTTTATCAAGAAGAACCGGATTACCCTCTGGTATATGTTGATCAGCATGCTTCCGGGTCTGGTGACGGAAGTTCCTGGAAGAATGCGTTTAATGCGATCCAGCCTGCTATTAATTATTTGAAAAATCAGGAGGGTGAGGGATGGGTGTGGGTTGCCCAGGGTGTGTATGATCCGATTAATATTAAATCAAAAATAATGGTTTTGGGCGGTTTTTCCGGAAAAGAGCGCTATTTAAACGAGAGAAACCATGTATTGAATGAGACGGCTATTCGTAATAAAAGTGGTCCGGGACCTGACGGGCCCAGTGGAGTAACCATGAGTCATAAATCTCTGGTGGACGGATTCACTATTAAAAACTGTGGATATCGCAACTATGATGCAAAAAATAATCTGGCTGATAATTTTGTGGGAGGTGGAATTCGAACCTGGAGCTGGTTTTCCATAATTCGCAATAATCATATTTATGATAATGTGGCTGCCAGCGGCAGTGGTATTGCTGCCTGGGGGAGATTCGATCATCAGAGAAAGGAAGATTTTGCTCCCATTATTGAAAGGAATATAATTCACCATAATATATCTACCTGTGGTGCTGTGATTATTCAAAATTCAGAAGTATTGTTTTCCAATAACATTGTATGTTATAATTGGTGTGATATAATTCCAGAAAAATCCAAAGGGGTTGAAATTAATATGCATCCGAATATATGTGATAAGCCGGTTGTGGTCAATTCAATTATTTGGGGAAATACAAAAAAGAAAAGTTTTGGTGATCTATATAATTATGTTCATAAAGTTGAAAAATATGGGGATAGAGCAAAAGCCCTCAGTGTATACAATTGCATTGAACACAAGGGGTATGGTGAGGGACTGGTAAAAGAGAATCCTCTGTTTGCTGATGCGGATAATTATAATTTTCAATTACAAGAGAACTCCCCCTGTATTGATGCCGGACATCCAGATAGCCCTCCTGATGCTGACAGCACCAGGGCTGATATTGGCATTTTTATATTGCAGTATTATTTAACCATTATTGACAGCTCTCGGGTTGATCCGGTATTACAACAGCAATATCTACCCGGCTCCGTAGTCCCCCTATCGGCTGATTCTGTGGTGTTGGATTCAGCCCGTACCACTCAATATTTTTTCAGAGGCTGGATAGGTTCTGGAAAGGGGTCCTATACAGGATCAGTTAGAGATACTTCCGTATGTATGGATACTTCCATTACAGAAATAATCGACTGGGATAAAAAATACCAACTAAAAATATCCACCGGCACTGATCTGGACACCTGTTCCGGATGGTACGGGAAAGACAGTTCAGTGACGCTTACAATCCCTTCAGTTATTCATGCCGATGAGGGAATACGAAAGCGGTTTTTAGAGTGGCAGTGGGAAGCAAAAGATAATTATTCCTCTCAGGATACCTCTCTGACGATTATTATGAATAGCCCGGTAGAGCTATCTGCAGTTTGGCAGAAGGAATATTTACTTGAGATCGATTCAGAGTATGGGTCACCGGAAGGAGAAGGATGGTATCAGGAAGGCGATACAGCCCGATTTTATATCAATTCACCGGTAACCGGAGAAGAAGGTGTCAGATACGTATTTACACATTGGGAAGGAGTCGGAAAAGGAGCCTATACCGGAGTCAATACTGACTCATGTATTGTCATGTGGAATCCCATAAAAGAAACTGCCTGCTGGAAAATCCAGTACTTTGTGGATATTGAGTCCGATTACGGCAATCCTCAGGGTGAGGGATGGTATGATGAACTCAGTGAAGCTCATATATCTGTTGACACGGTTGATTCCGTAGATCCGGAAACTCGTATGATTTTTTGCGGATGGAAAGGTAATGGC
The DNA here is from genome assembly GCA_046483025.1 of bacterium. GTDB lineage: Bacteria > Zhuqueibacterota > QNDG01 > QNDG01 > CAYUAG01 > CAYUAG01. Next base: position 15,056 of record JAWODZ010000070.1, on the reverse strand, counting down.
TATACCGGTCCGAATCCTGCTCCCATAATTACAATGTCAGAACCGGTCAGGCAACAGGCAGGATGGAACAAGTACTATTGGGTGGATATTACAGTTGATCCAGCAGAAGGTGGAGAGATAACTCCTTTTGGTGAGCCCGGTGCCTGGCTGGAAGCAGATCAGACAGTTATTTTTACTGTGGTTGAGAATATTGAGGATGGGTATGGATTTTATACCTGGGGAGGAGATATAAAAAGCACTGATAAACAAATGAGTCTATCTATTTCTAAACCCTGGGATCTCACGGCATATTTCAGGAAAGGAAGTGTGATTATTACAACTAATCCTTCCGGTTTGCAATTTACAGTGGATGGTATTGAATGTACCGGGCCTATGACTTTTTTTTGGGAGAGCGGAGAAGAACATGAAATAGATGTTCCTACTCCTCAACCGCGGGGAGACAGGTGCAGATCCACTTTCCACGCATGGGAAGTGGAAGCAGGGAAAAAACGCGTTGTAACAGTAACGGAGGAGGTGCAGAGATTAACTGCTTACTTCAATACCGAATATTATGTTGAGCTGCAGTCTGATTATGCTCCAGAGACCCTGCAGGGGGAAGGATGGTATGAGTCAGGAGACAGAGCAAAGATTTCCATTGACAGTGTTTCCACCGGTTCTGCCGGAATAAGACATAGATTTTCTCAATGGACCGGAACTGTACAGAGCTCTGATCGTCAACTGGAAATGAATATTTTTGGCCCCCTACATTTAAAAGCGGAGTGGATAGAACAATATTTCTTGGAATTACTGATTATACCTCCGGACAGTGGTCGGGTGGAATCTACTCCGCCGGACAGCTGGTATGATGCGGAAACTACAGTGAAGCTGGAAGCATTTTCCTTGAGCAATAGAATAGAATTTTGGGAATGGAGGGGGGATGTGTCTTCATTAGATAATCCACTTTTCTATTATATTAAAGAACCAAGTACTATTCAGGCTCATTTCAACTCCAGGTTCAATACCAAGCCTGAGATTGAAAATATCCCGGATATTACCATTAAAGAGGATAGCAGCTTTCAATTCAGGGTGGATGATTACATCACAGATGCCACTGATCCCTTAACAGAGCTTTGCTTCAGTCTCGAGAACAATACTCATTTTACCCTCAATTATATCAAAGATGCGGGAGAACTTGATTTTACTCCTCAACCCAACTGGTTTGGCCGGGATTCAATTGTTTTAAAAGTGAGTGACTGGTGGCGGATGGCGGATCAGGATACCTTTGTGGTACAGGTACAGCCGGTGGATGATCCTCCGGGTGAATTTTCTCTTCTGTATCCGGAGAATGAAACTGTTATCCGGGATACCACCGATTATATGGAATTCTCCTGGGAACCTGCAGTTGAGGTAGACGGCGAGACCGTCCTCTATGATCTATACATGGGTACTGATTCTTTATTCCAAAAAGGACTATGGTTGAAGGAAAAAAACATTACAACAACCCATATTATTCTGGATATATCAGATCTACGAGAAACAGTATACTGGGGAGTTGCAGCCAGGGATGAGCGTAATATAACCTGGTGTACCTGTGCTTTCAGATTAACCTCTGTGTTCAAAGACTGGAATATCTCCTTTGACAGCTTTGCTCTGTATCAGAACTATCCCAATCCCTTTAATTCTGAAACCCGGATTACATTTTATCTTCCCCTATCCTCGGAAGTCAGGATTCAGATTTTTGCTACCTCGGGAAGACTGGTTTCGGTCATTGCTGATGAAAGGTTCGGGAAAGGGGTACACGCTCTTTCCTGGAGTATTACTGATTCCGAGGAATGTGATATTTCCTCCGGAATATACATCCTGCAGGCCCGGTTGGGGTCACACGTAATGCATAAGAAGATGATGGTGGTGAAGTAGGATTAAAAAAAATAATTTATTAATATCTTCCTTACCCAAAAAGAGTATAAATAAACAGCACATAAAATAACAGCAGAATAAAACCTTCCCACTGGGTCAATTCTTTTTTAAGGGTGAGAAAATAAAAGACCAGGGTGGCGATAACCATAATGGGAACCACTTCCGCTACAATGCCGGGAGGAATGACCAGAGTACCCATTAACCCCGGTATGCCCATAACAGCAAAGGTATTAAAAATATTAGACCCAAGAATATTACCCACCGCCATTTCCGGCTTACCTTTTTTGGCTGCATTAATGCTGACCATCAGTTCAGGAAGTGAGGTACCCAGGGCAACAGCACTTGCAGATATGATCTCTGCACCTATGGAGAGTTTTACTGATATATGAATAATGGATTGAACAGTGTAGTTGGATCCGAAATATAACAGGACTCCGCTTATACAGAGCATGAGCCAGGGTTTCCACATTGGAATCTCAGTACTTTTTTTAATATCTTCCTTAATATCTTTATGTACAATTAAATGGATTTTGTTTGCCTGACTGCTCTGAATGATATAAATAATAAACCCGATAAGGGACAGTATGGCTTCAAATTTAGTAAATTTTCCGTCCCACACCATTATAGAGAATAAAAATGCTGAGCCAATCAATAAAGGCAGATCGACTTTTTCCAGATCATAGTTAATTTTCATTTTTTTGCTGTACACAGCACAGCACCCTAAAATCAGAAATATATTGGAAATATTAGATCCGGTAACGTTTCCAATAACGATTTCAGAGGAGTCTTTAATGACACTGATGATGGAAGTGACGAGTTCGGGCAGAGAAGTGCCGAGAGCCAGAAGTGTTACTCCAATTATAAAAGGAGGTATTTTTAGTTTAAGACCAATTTTTTCCGCAGCATCTGTAAAAATATCTGATGATTTGACCAGAACTGCCAGACTGAGGATAAAAAAAGGAATCAATAGAGCTATATTCCAGTCAGCCATTTAGTTCAGCTCTCCATATTATTTAACAATCGTTCAATAATATCAATAGATTTTATATTTTCGGCTTCTGCATTAAAACTGGTGACTATGCGGTGACGGAGAACAGGTTTTGCTACCGATTTTACATCATTTATATCAGGAGTAGTGCGTCCGTCGAAAATTGATTTGCTTTTTGCTCCCAGAATAAGATATTGGGAAGCTCGAGGGCCTGCACCCCAGCTGACCCAGTCTTTGATAAATGCAGGTGCTTCTTCACTATCAGGACGGGTTTTTCGTACCAGTTCTACTGCATATTCAACCACGTTATCTGCTACAGGTACTTTTTTAACCAGATCCTGAAGGTGAATTATAGTTTTACTGTCCAGTATAGGACTAAGATCCGGTTGTACATTGCCGGTGGTTGACTGCACCACAACTACTTCTTCTTCTGCTGAGGGATAATCGATCCACAGGTTAAACATGAAACGGTCAAGCTGGGCTTCAGGTAATGGATATGTTCCCTCCTGTTCTATAGGATTCTGGGTGGCAAGAACAAAGAAGGGTTCCTGAAGTTTAAATGTCTGTCCGGATGCACTGACTTCATGCTCCTGCATAGCCTGAAGCAGCGCAGCCTGGGTTTTCGGCGGGGTTCGGTTAATCTCATCTGCCAGGATAATATTTGCAAAAACAGGACCTTTTATATAACGAAAAAATTTTTTACCAGTGGATTGATCCTTTTCCAGAATTTCTGTGCCGGTGATATCGGATGGCATGAGATCCGGAGTGAATTGAATCCGGCTGAATTTTAAATCCAGCAATTTGGCAAGAGAAGAAATAAGCAGGGTTTTAGCCAGACCAGGTACACCGATCAAAAGACAGTGACCACGAGAAAAAAGTGTAATAAGGAGATGTTCAATGATATGCTTTTGACCAATAATGATTTTTTCGATTTCGGTGAATATTTTTGACCGTGCTTCCTGTAATTTTTCAATTGTTTTTAGATCACTTTCCTCAGGCATTAATTCTCCCGGATTTAAGATATTTTGAATTAAAAGATAATCACTATTTATTATAAAGTCAACAGGTAAATCGTGAAGTGATTTGTTTGGTTTTATTTAAATTAAGTATATATTGTAAATGTATCAATTCAAAGGAATGATTTTTGCAAATTAAATATTTATCTGACCAGAAATATTTTTCAAGAAAGGACTGTTTTTATTGTGATTCGATATTTTAAAAGGGAATAAGTATTTGTAAATAAAAAGGATAGAAATTATTTTTAATTCAGCAACTGGAATTTAATAAAGTGGGTTAAAAATTTTTGATTAGACATAAGAAGTTAATTTATTTTAGGTGTTTTCATACTGTATTGCATCAATATATGCAATATCACTATGAAAATACATGTAATTAACTACCAAAATTTGAGGTGGAATAAGATGAGAAAGTTCAATAAAAAAATAATAAAACAAGGGGAGAAACTTTTAAAAGATCTTAATAACTGGAAAAATGCCATGGCCAGTCTTTCCCAGGGAGATTTTTCTACAAAACTGCAGGTTCAGACTGATCCCCTTAAAGTTGCAGCCGCTCAGGCTAAAGAACCAGACGTTATCTTCTTCAATCAGTTGGTGAAAAATCTACAGGATGTGGCTGGTGAATTTAATACGGTTACAGATATCCCCTGCAAAAGACTTTGTTATGTAGGTGCAGATTCCTTTCTTGAAGGAAGCCGTTGCGGAGAGCTCATGGGAGAGTATACTGGGGGTAAAGGAGAAATTTTGATTGTAATAGCTTCTGCCAAACACGTAGGATCAGAACTTAGAAGAAAGGGATTTGTGAGTACTATTCAGCAAATGTACCCGAATCTGCAAATAGTTGAGGTTATTGAAAGTAAAGAAGATAAAGAAATATGTTACAATCAGGTTTTAAAACTTTTGAAAAACCATCCTAATCTGAAAGGATTATATATATCTGAAGGCAATACGCCATGTGGTGCAGCAAGAGCCTTGATAGAGAGCAAGAAAGAAGATAAGGTTATAATGGTCTCCCATGATCTTACTGAGGATACTATGCAATATGTTACTTCTGGGGTGATCAATGCTACACTGGGACAAGATCCTTATGCTCAGGGGCATGATCCGGTTATTCATCTTTACAATTATCTGGTTAGTGATTGGGAACCGCAGGTCCCACGGCTTCTTACTCATATGGATGTGATAACACCGGATAATTACACTGAGTTTTGGGATAAGGAAAAAGGCATTATTCAATCTCAGGCTGCTAAGAAACGGTTAGCTAATCCTGTTGTTGACAAACCTGAAAATCCTATTCGTATCAGTGTATTGGGACAATTTCATGCTTCCTTCTGGGTACCAGTTAAAAAAGGTGTAGAAATGGCCCGGGAAACATTGAAAGATCGTCAGGTGCAGGTTGATTGGATTGTTCCAGAGGATAATATAAAAAAGAAAAGTAGGAGCATCAGCGCTGTAGTTTACAATCCTGTGCTCCGATCTTTAATTGAACAAAAAGTTGATGGTATTGCTGTTGTTGCTACTGACAGGGGATTGATTCCCACGATCAATGATGCAGTTGCAGCGGGGATCCCAGTTATTACTTTAAACAGTGAACCATATAGCCTTCGCAGTTTAATATATACCATTACCAACCAGGCTGAACGGCTCATGAATATGAGTCATCAACTGGCAAATAGTACTACCGAAACAAAGACAATGACATCAAATATTAATACTGCTATGGATGAAATGTACCAGGGAACTGTGTCCCAGAATGAAAATGTTAAGAAAACCCAGAATACGTTAACTCATCTGTTAAAAAATATTAAAACCGTCAATGAAGAAACCGATGAGAATGCCAAAGCTGCGGAACAAACTGTAAAAGCAGTTACCAGTGGTACTACGGCAATGGAGAAGACCATTGAGAGTCTTCGTACAGTAGAAAAATCAGTAACTGATTCCTGGCAGGTGGTTGAAGAATTAGGTGATTATTCCAATAAAATTGATAGGATTATGTGGTTTATTAATGATATTGCCACGGAGATTAATATATTGGGATTAAATGCGAATCTGGTATCGGTAAAAGCGGGGAAATACGGAGAAAGTTTTGGGGTTGTAGCCCGGGAAATCCGGAAAATGGTACAGGAGACCAAAAATCATACCTCAGAGATTTTTGATTTGATCGAACAGTTTAAAGAAGGGGTGAAAAAGGTTGAAGAGGTAATGAATACCGGCTTGGAAATGATCAAAGGTTCTGCGAAACTGTCGGATGAAGCAGTTTCATCAATAAAAGATATTCGTAAGTTTGTAAATATCAATCAGCAGCGCATGGGGAAAATTTCTTCTTCCCTGAATAAAATTGAAAAATTTTCCCATGATGTTAATGTAGCCATGCATAGCGTAACCAGTGTAAGTGAACAGAATGCAGCAGAAGTACAAAAGGTTAATAATTATACCAAAGAAATGGAAAACCAGTTCAATCTGGTGGAATCAATGGCAAAAGTTCTGTTAACTATGGCTGAATCAGAAAAACAACTTCTTGCTAAATTTAATGTTTCGGGAAAAGACCTGTAAACAAAGAATAATAAACGATTTTTATAGAATGATTCTGAATAAATAATTTATTTACTATTTCAATTAGATTATATAATAATTTTACAAAAAAATAACTTGAACACGCAGTTATTTTTTTGTATATTATATTGATAAAAATTCTAAAAAAATGGGGTTATGAATGATACATAAAAAGTATTTTTATATAATGATTTTACCTGTCTTTATGGTTTCCTGTTCCAGTTCTCAATTAGGGTGGAAGAGTGAACCAGAAGCCGGGGAAAAGGGGGAAAAGTATATTGAAGATTTTGACCCATTAACTCTAAATGAAGATTTTGATATACTGGAAGATAACGCGGGGAAAAGTGAAAATGAAGACAATGTGCAGGGTGGAACTATCACGACAGATAAAGAATTACCTATTGAAACAGAAGAAGTTACCATACAAGGATACAGGGTTCAGCTTTTAGCCACACCTTATGAAGATTTGGCCAGAAAGGCAAAACAAAAAGCAATTTATAAAATTCAGGAAAAAGTTTATCTGGAATTTGCCTCACCGTTATGGAAGATTAGAGTTGGCGATTGTAAAACACGCAAAGAAGCCGAGGAGTTGAAGGAGAAAGTAAAACGTATCGGGAGCAGAGAAGGTGAGAGTGAATGGACTAAAGCCTGGATTGTTCCTTCTCAAATAACAGTAGAAAGAAAGATTGAAAGATAGTTTGAAAATTATAATAAAGCAATATAAGTGTCTTTCAACATTTTTTTATTAATTTGTAATACTAAGCAGTTTTGGAGGAAATCAATATGTCCGGACACTCCAAATGGAGTACAATAAAAAGAAAAAAGGCAAAAGAAGACGCTAAGCGGGGGCAAATTTTTACCAAACTAATAAGAGAGATTACTACTGCAGCCAGACAAGGTGGAGGTGATGAGGAATCAAATCCCAGATTACGTACAGCGATTGATGTAGCAAAATCTGCTAATATGCCCCAATCCAATATTGAAAGAGCTATTAAAAAAGGTACCGGTGAGTTACCGGGTATAGTATACGAGGAAAAGATATATGAAGGATACGGGCCCGGAGGTGTTGCTATCATGATAGACACTTTAACTGATAATAATAATCGAACCACATCAGATATTCGGCATCTTCTTACCAAGTATAATGGTAATTTAGGTGAAACCGGGTGTGTTTCCTGGATGTTTGATAAAAAAGGGTTACTAGCAGTGAATAAAGAGGATATTGAAGAAGATGCACTCATGGAACTGGTACTGGAAGCCGGGGCAGAAGATTTAAGTACCGAAGATGATGTATATGAGATAATAACTTCACCAGATGATTTTATCCAGGTGAAAGAAAAAATTAAGAATAGCGGGATATCACTTGCTTCTTCTGAAGTAACTATGATCCCTAAAAATACGATAAAAGTTGAGGGAAAAGAAGCACAGAGCGTTCTTACTTTAATGGAAGATCTGGAAGAATGTGATGATGTGCAAAAGGTCTATTCTAATTTTGATATTGATGAATCAGAAATAAAGGATTAATCACTATTGGTAATACTAGGGATTGATCCAGGATTACGAAACATCGGTTATGGATTGATCGACTCAGAAAATAACTCTATAAAAAAAATTTCTTCCGGGAATTTCAGCATTAATCCTAAATTATCTTTTCCTGAAAGACTTAAAAAAATTTATGATCATGTTCAGTATCTTTTAGATGATTATGATCCTGATGTAATGGCAATTGAGAATGTTTTTGTTAATAAAAATGCTAAAGTCAGTTTAAAATTAGGACATGCCAGAGGAGTTATTATCTTAGCAGTAGCAAAAAGAGGAATCCCAATTACAGAATATTCGCCCAGAGAAATTAAAAAATCCATTGTAGGGGTGGGGAGAGCCTCTAAGACACAGGTACAAGCCATGGTGTCACAGATTCTCAGGATAAATAATATAAAATTACAGGAAGATGAAGCTGATGGATTGGCTGTAGCTATTTGTCATGAATTCAGGAAAAATAAGTATGGAGATTAGAGTAAAATACAAGTATGATTTCGTATATACGTGGCACATTAATTAAAAAAAATCCAACCTTTCTGATTGTTGAATCAAATGGGATCGGATATAAAATATTAATAACCTTATCAAGTTTTAATGATCTGGATGATACCGGGGATGAAATCTGTATTTGGACGTATTTGCACCATCGGGAAGATTCTGTAAAATTATTTGGTTTTGTAACAGAAGAAGAGAGAGAAATTTTTAAAATGATTTTATCAGTATCCGGGATTGGTCCAAAACTGGCCCAGAGTATGCTTTCCGGGATTCCTTTTGAAAAATTTAAACATGCAGTCTGCAAGCGGGATATAAAAACCTTAACCTCAGCTCCTGGTATCGGGAAAAAAACAGCTGAACGATTGGTTCTGGAATTACGGGGAAAGATTGAAAAATTAGTTGAAGAAAAGACTGAGGCTGAAACAGCAGTGACAACTCCTACTAACCGGGATGCGGTGTTAGCCTTAATATCTCTTGGTTTTAGTGAAGCTAAGGCGAACCAAGAGGTTCAGAGAGCATGGGAGGAGGATCCTTCAGCTTCAGTTGAGCAAATTATCAGAAAAGCACTTATTAAGTAGTAAATTTTTAAAAGGGTATAATAATAGGAATGCAGTCTCAACGAATTACAGATCCTGCCGTACAGGAAAATGAAAAGAAATATGATAGTACTTTACGACCGCAGAATTTCAATGAATTTGTAGGACAGAAGAAGATTGTTTCCAATCTTAAAGTTTTTGTAAAAGCAGCAAAAAAGCGGGGAGATGCACTGGATCATGTATTGTTTTACGGACCACCTGGTCTGGGGAAGACAACCCTTGCTCATATTTTGGCAAATGAATTAGACACCGGCATTAAAATTGCCACCGGACCAGCTTTGGAGCGTCCGGCTGATCTGGCAGGAATCTTAACCAATCTTCAGCCCAAAGATGTATTGTTTATTGATGAAATACATCGTTTGAATCCGGTTGTAGAAGAATATCTCTATCCTGCCATGGAAGATTTCAGACTGGATATTGTCATTGACAGCGGTCCTCATGCCAGAAGTGTTTGTCTTAATCTTCCCAGATTTACTTTAATTGGGGCTACTACCCGGGCAGGTCTGCTTACATCACCCTTAAGAGCTCGTTTTGGAGTAGTGAACAGACTGGATTATTATGATTCCGATGATCTTAGCAAAATTCTCAGAAGGTCAGCTGGTTTACTTGAAGTGGAGGTTGATGAGGATGGTCTTAAAGAGATTTCCATCCGTTCCCGGGGAACTCCCAGAGTTGCTAATCGTTTATTACGCCGGGTAAGAGATTTTGCTCAGGTAGAAGGTGACGGATATATAACTAAAAGTATTGCTGACAACTCCTTGTTTCGGCTTGATGTTGATTCAAGTGGTCTTGATGAAATGGATAAAAGGATCCTTAATGTGATTGTTAAGAATTTCAATGGGGGACCGGTTGGGTTAAATACACTTTCTGTATCGGTTAGTGAAGACAGCGGTACAATTGAAGAAATTTATGAGCCGTATTTAATAAAGCAGGGGTTTATAAAACGCACTGCCAGGGGCAGAGAAGCAACAGAACGGGCTTATCAGATTTTAGGAATACCAATTTCTGGCTCCCAGCAGAAAAATCTTTTTTAAAAATAAATTCGTATTGGGGTGTTCAATGAAATTATCAGATTTTAATTACAGAGTTCCAAAAAAATTAATTGCTCAATATCCGCCCAAAAAGCGAGGTGGATCTCGGTTAATGGTTCTTAACAGAAAAGATCAAACTATTGAAAATAAGCAATTTAAAGATATAATAGACTATCTTGATGAAAAAGATTGTCTGGTGGTTAATGAAACCAAGATTTTTCCCGCCAGACTTATGGCAATAAAGGATAAAACTCATGCAAAAGTTGAAATATTTCTATTGCGAGAATTAGAGAAAGATTTATGGGAAGTATTAGTTAGACCGGCCAGAAAAGTGAGAGTCGGCAATAAACTTATGGTGGGAGATAAGTTAAAATGTGAAGTACTGGATAATACTGTATCTGGCGGAAGAGTTATCAGGTTTGTTTATGATGGCGATTTTTTCAAAATAATTGAAAAAATAGGTAAAATACCTCTTCCACCTTATATTAAAAGAGAACCGGAAGAAATTGACAGAGAAAGATATCAGTCTCTTTTTGCACAGAAAAGGGGAGCGGTTGCTGCTCCTACTGCAAGCCTGCATTTTGATAAAAAAATGATCAAAAAGGTTAAGAGTAAGGGTATCAGGATTGTACCGGTTGTGCTTCACATAGGCCTGGGAACTTTTCGTCCTATTGAAGTAGAAGATCTTTCCCGTCATAAGATGGATTCAGAATATTATGAGGTCTCAGAAGAGTCAGCCAGACAGATCAATGAGACCATTGACAGAAAAGGGAGAATTATAGCAGTGGGAACCACTGTGGTTCGGGTTCTGGAATCTATTCTTACTATTGACAAACATATTAAAAAAGACAGCGGCTGGACTGATAAATTTATCTATCCACCATATAAATTTAAAGTTGTGGATGCACTTTTGACCAATTTTCATATGCCCCGCTCCAGTCTTCTTATTCTGGTGAGTGCTTTTGCCGGTTATAAGTTTACCTTTAAAGCCTATAGAAAAGCTGTTCGGGAGGGATACAAGTTTTTCTCCTATGGAGATGCCATGTTAATTATTTAAAAGAGGTTATGGTGTCGGATAAAGATATAAAGGTTGCTGTTATTATCGCTGCTGGTGGAAAGGGGGAACGGATGAAGGCTGAGATTCCAAAGCAGTTTATATCTTTACATAATAAACCTATTATTGTTCATACTTTAAGAAAATTTGCAGGATGCCCGGGAGTCCAGAAAATCATCTTAATTGTTCCTGAGAATGAAGTAGCTGAGACTGATCTATTAGTCAGTAAGTGGAATATTGTCAAAAATACAGAAGTGATTGCCGGAGGAAAAACCAGGCAGCATTCCGTATGGAATGGATTAAGGAAAATTCCGGCTGAAATAGAAATCGTCATGGTTCATGACGGAGTGCGGCCTTTTATTTCTGAAAAAATAATTAGTAAGTGTATAGAAGAAACCAAAAAATGGGGTGCTGTGATCACAGCAGTACCGGTGTCTGATACAGTAAAGGAAGTGGTAAACAATTCTGTCAGCAGGACGCTTGACCGAAGTAAACTGTGGAGAGTACAGACTCCTCAGTGTTTTAAAAAAGAAATATTGACAAAAGCATATAAAAAAGCCTGGGAAACCAATCAAACAGCAACTGATGATTCTGCTTTGGTGGAGAAGACAGGGTATACGGTCAGGGTAATCCAGGGTGAGGAGAAAAATATTAAAATCACTTCTCCGGAGGATTTGAAAATTGCGGAAAAACTGTTAGAGGAAAAATGAACAGAGTTGGTTTTGGGTATGATATTCACCCATTGGTTGAAAAAAGGAAGTTGATTTTGGGAGGAGTAATCATTCCTTTTCCTAAAGGACTTGAAGGTCATTCTGATGCTGATGTTGTATGCCACGCAATTGCTGATGCCCTTTTGGGGGCAGCTGCAAAAGGAGATATCGGTGAGCATTTTCCGGATACTGATGAGCAGTATAAAGATGCATCCAGTATCAATCTTTTGAAGAAAACAGGCGGTATGGTTAGAAGTGCCGGATTTAATATTAATAATATTGATGTGACTGTTATTGCTGAAGAACCAAAAATTTTTCCATATAAACTTCAGATAATTAAAAATATTGCTCAGACTCTGGAACTGAAGCACAATCAGATTTCCATTAAAGCTACTACTCATGAAGGTTTGGGAGAGCTGGGCAGGGGTGAGGCTATTGCGGCTCAGGCGGTGGTTATGGTGGAGGGATGACGGGAAAAGGGAGAAAGGAGAAAGGGAAAGACTCAAGGCTCAAGATTAAAGAGACAAGATTTTTTAAATTTATTTGACATTATCTTTTAACTTGTTTATGTTGATTACATACTTTATAGTCTGAAATTTGTGTTAGATGATAGTTTTGGAAAACAAATAATGCAGCTTTGGACAAAACAAAAAGAGATGGAATTTTTTAAGGAAGCTAATAAATTTGCTTCACCCGAACAGCTTTTTTATTTTAGTGATGAGTCCCATTATTATGCCTATTGGCCCAAATCATATAAAGGAAAAATGTCGACTTTACAAAGTAGGAATGCATTAATTGGAAATTTCACAGAAAAATATTCTGTAGATTTACTCAATGAATTTGCTAGGTCCAGAAATCTTTATTCAGTCCAGGGTGTTAGTTGTGATGAACTCGGTCTTACAGCCCGGTCACCTGCAGATGTAGCTTTATGTAAAAATAGAAAAAAGATCCAATCGGTTGATGATTTAATAGCGATATTTGAAGTTAAAATGTCTATTGTATGGAACTGGGAATTAAAAGATGACAGACTAATTTGTTTGGGTGATTTTAAAACACATAAAGGTAATCCAGGATTATTGAGATCTGATTCAATGTTAAAAGCAATTGGTAAAAGTATAAATATACGTGTTTCAAATTATAGTGCATCTCAAATTCCCATTATTATTTTAGGTAATACACCAATTACAAAGAGTTATTATGACAAAGTTGATCATCTTAAAACTTCAGGGATAATACAGGGCTTTTGGTCAGTCAACCCTGCTCCAATCGAATACAATGGTGAGAATTTAAAATCTACATCTAATGATGGATTTATTAGAATGGACACATATAAGGAATTATTGAATAATCTTGATAAACTATTATCAGAAAAACGGGAATTTTTTTCCAGTATGAAATCAAAAAAAGAACTAGGCAGGATTATTGAAATAGCAAATAAAGAAAGTAATTTTGAAAGGAAAGCTGAAAAATTTCTATCCCTTATAAGGAAATAAAATGAATAAAAAACCTGATTCACAAAAGCATTTCGGGACTAAAACCAGTTCATTCGGAACACCGGGTCGAATTAATCATGATTCCAGTAAGTTTTATAAAAGTAGATTATATGAAGGTTTACGAAATGAGAAAAAAATCAATTATACGGAAAATACAATCAATGAAAATAAAATTAATAAACTTTTTTGTAAGTCCAGTGAAAAAATGAATGAACTTCCAGATAATAGTATTCACTTAATGGTAACATCACCTCCTTATAATGTGACCAAGGAATATGATAAAGATCTCTCTCTTAAAGAATATCTGCAATTATTGAAAAATGTCTGGCAGGAAGTGTATAGAGTATTAGTACCTGGTGGACGTGCCTGTATCAATATTGCTAACCTGGGAAGAAAGCCTTATATCCCACTTCATAGCTATATTATCGAAGGAATGTTGAAAATTGGTTATTTAATGCGAGGTGAGATTATTTGGGATAAAGCATCAAGTGCAAGTCCTTCAACTGCGTGGGGAAGCTGGCTTTCAGCAGCAAATCCTGTATTAAGAGATATTCATGAATATATTTTAATTTTTTCCAAGGATACTTTTTCCAGAAAAAGAATCGGTAAAAAAAATACAATTACAAAAGAAGAATTTATGTCCTGGACAAAAAGTGTCTGGACTTTCCCTGCTGTTTCAGCAAAACAGATAGGACATCCGGCTCCTTTTCCAGAAGAACTACCCCACCGTCTCATTCAGTTGTATACCTTTAAAGAAGATGTAGTTTTAGATCCTTTTGCAGGTAGCGGTACAACTTGTTTATCAGCAGTTAAAGATCAACGTAATTATATTGGATATGATATTAATCAAAAATACATAACAATGGCAGAAAAAAGAATTAATAATTATGTTAATCAGTTACATTTGTTTAATAAATAGATTATGATATGTAATCAAATAAATAAAAATTTGGATCATATTAAAAAATGAAATGGATAATCAATGTATAATAAAATAATTAATATAATATTTTTTTTGGTAATAATTTTTATTGCGTTAAATTTTACTGACACGCTTCAGTTGGAATTTGAATAATTCGGTCTTAAATTAAGGTGGTTTTAACCACAGAAAGGAGACCGTATTATGAAACGCAGACGTTACACCCCTGAGCAGAAAGTTTTAATTCTTAGGGAACATTTAGAAAAAAATATCTCAGTTCCGGATATTTGTGAAAAGCATAGAATTCATCCCAATCAGTTCTATCGCTGGAAAAAAGAGTTCTTTGAGAATGCAGTTGAAGTCTTCTCCAGGAAACGGGGGAGAAAGAAGGACAAAAATAAAACCTCAAGACTTGAGGAAAAACTCAAAGATCGGAACCAGGTAATAGCTGAACTATTGGAGGAGAATCTTAAGTTAAAAAAAGCGGATGGGGAGATCTAAATGGTGGGTGGATCTCCCTTGACCACCGGAACAAAATCATCAGGTATCTGAACTATTGGCACAAGAAGACAGGCATTGCACTCACCACAATGCTTCTCTGGATTAAACTGAGTACCGGAAAATACTACAGCTGGAGGAAACGACAGAATCAGCAGAATCACCATAATGGGAATATTCCTAAATCTCATTGGATACTTCCCTGGGAACGAGAGGCAATTATCGATTACAAAGAACAACATCTGGAAGAAGGATATCGGCGTCTGAG
>JAWODZ010000047.1:0-4437 GCA_046483025.1 bacterium | reverse complement strand
TGGAGTTTGCTGTTGATTCAATGAAATTTATAGCTACGATTCCCTATAAAAAAGAATATGATGTTTTTCGGTATCAATACTCAAAGAGTGCAACCTCTATCGGAGCCAACTATGAAGAGGCTCAATCCTCTTCCCTGAAAGAGTTTGTTCAAAGATTGAGAATTTCTTTGCGGGAAGCTAATGAGAGCAGATACTGGCTAAAGATTATGGAAAGACTTAAACTGGGAAATGATAAACAACGAAAGAATTTACTGTCTGAAGTAAATGAAATTTCTCTCATGCTTGGGGCGGGAGTATCCAGGATGCATAGAAAATTAAATAATTGAATATTCTTAAATGAATCATAAAGATCGAAATAAATTATCCTGCACATCAAAACAAATCCATAAGCAGATTTTTTCTTTTTTCCCTTCGCTTTTGCTCAGGGCAAGCTTTTATATTTTGTCTTTTGTCTTTTATATTTTGTCTTTTGTCTTTTTTCTTTTGTCTTATTCTTCAATTTTGTCTTTTGTCTTTTGTATTTTGTCTTTAAACTGTTCCCCCCCAACCAACTCCGACAAAACCCAACAACTAACCATAACAGGAGAATTTTATTTGAATGGATGATATTTTTCAATTACATTGGATTATAGATTGTGTTAAAAAAGAATATTATTATTTTTCCAGACATGGTGACCAGGAAAGACAAAATGATAATCTTTTAATTTACGAGGTTGAAGAAGCAATTATAAATGGAAAAATTATTGAGAAATATGATGATACAGGCAGAGGTAAAAGTTGTTTAGTAGCAGGATTTACAGATGAGGGGAAACCAGTACATATTGTCTGTGGACAAAGAGGTAAACAACTTGTTATTATCACAGTATATATACCTAAACCTCCCAAATTTAAAACAACCTATGAAAGAGGTGAATTATGAAAGTTTGCAGTTTTTGCGGACATAAAGAATTAAAGAAAAAACGTGTTCAGTATTTATATAAACATAATGATCATTTTTTACTAGTAAATGATGTGCCATGTGAGGAATGTGAATTTTGTGGAGAACAGTATTTTCAGGCCTCTACATTAAAGTTAATTGAAAGTGAGTTTAAATCAATTTATTCAACCAAGAAAAAACCTAAGCGGGAGTTGACCATGCCGGTTGAGGATTTTTCTGATCTTGAGGTGATGTAAAATTGCAATAAGGAATAATTTGACCGATTTAATTTATAAAGAGGAAAGCCATAGTATTTAATGAATAATGAATAATGAATAATGAATAATGATGGATGTGCCGTCCTGAAAAAAGTTGACAATTATTAGTAGTTGTTAATTTTTCTTTTTTTGCTTCTTTTTTTCTTTTTGTTAATAACTGTGGATATGTGGATAACTTCATGCTGCATACCTCATTGACGGTGTTTGATAATCAAGACTCATGTGTAACCGCTCCTCATTGTAAATCCTAATTGATTGTCTTACTACTTTCCTGACAACTGATAAAGAAGGAAGTCTTTTCCCCAGCATAAATTCATCCTTTAATATGCCATTCACGCGTTCTGCCAAAGAATTCTCATAACAGTGGTTCTGCTCTGTCATGCTAATACTCACCCCTCTCTCTTTTAACATATTCACATAGCCGTTACTGCAATACTGTATGCCACGATCTGAATGATGTATTAATCTATCCGGCTCACCCACGTGCTGTAATGCCATCTGTAATGCCCGTTGAGCACCCTCTATAGCCAAACTCGCACTTACATCATATCCTACTATCTTTCGAGAGTATACATCGGTAACAAGTGATAAATAACAATAGCCTTCCTGGGTTGCAATATAGGTGATGTCTGATACAAATACTTCATTCGCTTGTGTTACCACAAGATCATTTATTAAATTTTTATACTTTCTGAAACGGTGAAAAGAGTTTGTTGTCTTGATAAAACTCTTCCTCGGCCTTACCAGTAAGTTGTGCTTTCTTAATAGTTTAAAAAGTTTGTCTCGACCAATACGAAATCCCCTAACCTGCAACATCCTGTGAAGTTTTCTACCTCCAACTCTCGATTGCCGCTTGCGAATGTGCTTAACTTCTGAGATCATAAGCTGTTCATCAATGAATTCCTTTATTTGCACCTGACGAGATTGATAATAGGCCTGTCGACTATAACCAAAAAAATTACAAATTCTGCCAACAGAATGTCTCATGTTGAGCTCTTGTGCTTTGAGGATTGTTTTTTGGACACTCGTTGCCCAAAATTTTTTTTTAAGTCTATCTGATAATGTTCCTCTGTTGCCTCAACTAATGACTCTAACGCCAGTATCTTTAAATGTGCCTGGGCTAAGGCTGACTCCAATTCCTTCTTCTCTGACGATAAATGCTTGAGCTTATCTTTTTCTTCTCGCATCTCTACCCTTACTACTTTGTTTAATAAATGATTCCTACCATACTTCCTTATCCATCTGTGAATGGTAGCCGGTCCCTTAATATCATAAATCTTACGGGCTTTTGCAATACTAAACTTTCCAGATTCAATTTCGGAAATTACCTTTAACTTAAATGCTTCACTGTAACGGTATACTTTCTTTGGTCTTGTCATAGATTAACCTCCTTTTTCTGTCAACCTATTTCAGGACAAGACATGACAAGAGTTAGTATAAAGTTACAAGGAAAAAGGGAGATAGTGCCTTAAGTTTAAAGTGCCTTAAGTGCCTGAAGTTTAAAGTAGAAATAATGGAAATTTATAAATTTTTTTTTAAGGACTAAAATGAAAATAAAACAGAATAAAAAAATGTTTATTAACTTTAAAGAATTTAACCTGGATTATTCATGAATCTCACAGGAGAACAGGTCAGAGGTGGATTCCCGCCTGAAAATCGCGGGAATGACCGGGGGATGGGCTGTCATTCCCGAAATCATGTATCGGGAATCCAGGGAGGGGAAAAATCCATAATAAAAAAAAGTTATCCTTGCTCAGGAAAAAATTTGTGAATACTTCAGGTTAAACACTTTATGTTTAAAACTTTAAGTATTTTAGTCACTTATTGTAACAAAACCTCAACAAACTCCAAGAGCACCAGACAACTAACCGTACCCACCAGTATCGCAGAAAACACCACCTGGACCTCCGATACTGACTACATAATAGAAGGACTGGTGACGGTGGAGAAAGGCGCTTCCCTGAACATTGGCGGCAAGGTGTTTAAAGCAGATGAACAGGGAGATGTCGGCAGGCTTGCGAATGGTGATATTTATATTTGATAATCAATCTTTGAAGAAATGAATTTTTTTGTGTATTTTATTTATATGGACCGACTTTAAACAATGAAGAGATATCAAATATTGAAAATGTAGGGGGGGAAATAGATATTATAAGGAAAATATATGAATAATATTATTTTAGATAAGAAAATTAAAAATAAGATAATAAATAGAATAAAGGATTTAAATCCTGAAAAGATTATTATTTTTGGCAGTTATGCATATGGTAACATTAATGAGAATAGTGATTTGGATATATGTGTGGTAGAAAAAAATGTTAAGAATAAGCTGGAAGAAAAGAGGAAAATTAGAACCCGGCTTCACGATTTTAAAATAGCAAAAGATATACTGGTTCCCAGCAAAGAAAAATATGAGTTTTATAAAGACGAAATCAATTCTGTGTATAATGATATAGATAAAAAAGGTATTGTATTGTGGGAAAATTCTTAAAGCAGTATGAAATATTATTTAAAAAAGCAAAATTTGACCTTGAGTTGGCTAAGTATGCACTTGATGGTTTTTATAATCATAAAATAGAAATTGAACTTGATAATATTCAAATTTATATTGATCTGCTTGATACTCTGAAATCAGAAGTTGATACATTAATTCATTAGACAAGTTTATAAGAGAGAATTCATTTTTATCAGAAAATATTCTGACCGATTTAATTTATAAAAATGAAAGTCATAGTATTTAATGAATGAGTGGGAACTTAGAGAGTGTGTTAATAGTAAAGCATTAATATAGTATAATTTTTTTAATTTTAATTTATGAAAAGGAGAACAAAACTCCCTGTTATAATCAAAGGAGGATTGATATATGCATGATAAAAAAGACATCACCATTGAAAAAGTCTATGAAATGGTAGTTGATTTACAGCATGAAATGGATTTTATTAAGAAAAAACTTATGGAGGAGCCTGATCTTCGTGATGAATTTATTTTACGGATGAAAGATATTGACCTTGAAAAAACAGTTATGGTGAAAGACTTTCGTGAAAGATATGGATTATAATAATGTATAAACTTGCAATTAAGAAAAGTCTTGATAAGAAATTTAAGAAGCTCAAGAAGAAAGACAGAAAAATGCTTGAGTTAATACGCCAGCGCGAGGATCACGGCATTGCCCGGCGAGCGAACGCGATGCTGCTGCTGGATGACGGCAAGTCCTGTGAGTTGATCGCGGAATTTCTGTATCTG
>JAWODZ010000224.1:0-11366 GCA_046483025.1 bacterium | reverse complement strand
TGATTGCGCTGAGATTGAGGCTAAATTCGCTTTTTCCGGTTTATATAATTTTTTGCCTTTGGATGATCCCCGCTACAGCATGCTTTCAGAAAATGAAGTTTTGGATTTGATCAATATCGGTTGAGTTTAAAGGAAAAAATTGAAAAATCTCTTTCCAAACTGGAAAAAAATACGCTTATTTCTCGCAGTGGAGATCATTATTATTTCTTAACCAATGAGGAGCAAGATATCAGCAGAGAAATAAAACGTATTCAGATTGCCCCTGGTGAAGAAAGCAATCTTTTAGGAAAAATCATCTATGATGATATCAACAAACAAAATAAAAAACATCGCTATTCTAAAACCGGTAAGGACTTTGAATATAATCGGATATGCGATGGCTATGCCATTGGAGGCCGCATTGAAAAGGGACTGACAATATCAATTATTTCTCCTTTTTTCGAAGAATATGACCTTTATGGACGGGAAAGATGTATTGCCGAAAGCAGCAATGATGGTGGTTTTATCCTGATAAAGCTACTGGATAATGAGAAACTTATTTCAGAAGTCCGGGAATATATCAAAACAGAAAAATACATTCAACAGAAAAATGTTGGAAATCCTGAAGTCGAAAGGATTCTCAGGGATAGAAAAGATGAAAATCGGGAGAGAAAAAATAGAATTACCAATCTCTTAAAGGGGATGTTACAGGAAGCAGAGTTTTTTATTGCCGGTCAGGCTTTTGATCCGGAAACCCAAGACCCTTATTCTTCTTTTATCAAATCATTTGATTCTTTGATTGACACTACTTTCCCTAAAATGAAATATATCGAAAATCCGAGCCAGCATCCTTTAGAAGAAATTCAATCAATTTTAAGAAGAAATGATTTAACAGAGATGACTTTAAATATCGAAGTTCCGGAAAATAACCCGAAGGCTATCAGAGAAATAAAGAGTTGTATTGAGCTTTACACTTCTCAAAGCAAGCAAATTATTCTGGATGATTTAATAAGAGATAGATTTGCCAATAGACCTTATGGCTGGCAGGAATTTCAAACATTACTTTTGCTGATAAAACTTTATCTTAGCGGTAATATTCATTTGGTGATGAACAATACTGTATTAGAACGTACCCGTATTTATGAAATTATCAGCAAAACAAGCAATTGGAAAAAAATAACGATTCGGCAAAGAAAAAAGACTGATCCGGCAAAAATTGAATTTGCTAGACAAATAGGACAGGTTTTATTTGCTGAGATGGGACCGGATAAAGAAGATGCCTTGGTGGAATTTTTAAAAAAACAGCTCCTCTCCTGGCAACAAAGGTTGGAAAAGTATAACCAATGGGCTGATATGGGAAATTATCCTGGCAAATCAGAAATCAAACAAGGATTAGAAATGATAAGCCAATTACTGTCTCCCAAAGATAGTTTTGCCTTCATTGAGGCATTTATTGAAAAAGAACAGCATTTAAAAGAATTTACTTCTCCATTTCATGATATTAAAAATTTTTATGAAAATCAGAAGAAAATCTGGGATGATTTGAAAGACGCAAAAAATACAGTTGAAATAAACAGATATGAACTGGAAAGAATTCAGGGTATCAAAGACGATTTATTGCATATTGATGAAATACTAAATTCTACCTCTCCTTATTCATTAATAAAAGATATACCTAATTTGGTGATTCGCATTAGAAATGCCAACAATAAAATTTTAACTACCAAAAGAGAAGAATTAAACAAGGTTGGAGAAGAATGCCTGAATGAGCTGGAAGCACAAGCAAAAAATTTAAATGTACCAGATGAAGAGGCTGAAAAATCTGAACAAGTTATCCAAAGGTTCCTTAGCAATGCCCAACAAGAAAAAAGTGCAGCCAATCTGGAACTTAATAAAGAGAGAATTCGCGAAATATTAGAAGAAGAGGTTTCCAGGTTAGAAAGATTAGCTCAAATTCAAGATTCTGAAAATCCTGTGGATATAAAGCAGACTGAAAAAATAGATCTTTCTTCTTGCGCAGATGATAGTTATCTTGAAACGGAAGAGGATGTTCATAAACTCATAGAAAGAATTAAAAGTAAATTAACTGCCATTATTAATGAAGGGAAAAGAATAAAAATAAGATGAATAAGAATAATTTAAAACGTTATTCCCGGCAAGCACGTATTGATTTCATTAATGCGGTTAACCAAAAAGCAGCTGTTTATGGAATCAGGAAAAATGAGATAATACCCTGTGAAGAAAAAGGAGACTTTTGTTTTATTGGTGAAAAATATTTCCCCAAATCCATCTCTACCCAAAGAGCCAAGCTGGAAGAGCGGGTGCAACAAAAGGGTTTTGAGCAGACTATGGAGGAGATTGCCTATTGCTGGTTTAACCGTTTTGCTGCTATTCGGTTTATGGAGCTCAAAGGATATTTATCTCATGGTTATCGGGTGATGAGCCATTCTGCCGGAGGTGATGACCCGGAAATCATCGAAAAGGCTCAGTATATTGAAAGACTTGATGGATTGACCAAAGATGAAATTATCCAACTCAAGCTGGACGGGAAGAATGAAGAACTATATCAAAAGCTTATTTTAGCCCAATGCAATGATCTAAATCAAGTGATGTCTTTTCTCTTTGAGAGGATTAATGATTATACTGAATTATTGATGCCGGACCATCTTCTGCGAAATGATTCCTTGATTAGAAAAATGATAAATGAAATACCGGAAGAAGACTGGCAAAGTGTGGAAATTATTGGCTGGTTATACCAGTTCTATATATCTGAGAAAAAAGATGAAGTTTTTGAAAATAAAAAGGCAATAAAAACAGAAGACATTCCCGCTACGACTCAACTTTTTACCCCAAACTGGATTGTTAAATATCTGGTGCAGAATTCTCTGGGAGCCAAATGGCTTACCACCTATCCGGAATCATCCATTAAACAAGAGATGGAATACTATATTGAGCCTGCTGAACAAATACCAGAAGTGCAGGAGGAAATCAAACAAATGGCCCCCTCCAGTCTCAATCCGGAAGAGATAAAGATTATGGACCCTGCCTGCGGTTCTGGGCATATGCTGGTCGAGGCCTATAATCTTTTGAAATTCATTTACTTGGAGAGAGGTTATCAGCAGGCAGATATTGCCAGTTTGATTCTGGAGAAAAATCTCTATGGTTTGGAGATTGATGAACGGGCTGCCCAGTTGTCAGGTTTTGCCCTGGTCATGAAGGCGCGTGAAGATAATAGAAATATATTTAAAAAGGAAATAAAAGAAGTAAAGGTTAATATTATTTGCCTACAATCTAGTAAATTCATAAAAATGAATGACACTCTGAGAAATCTGGAAAGTATCTATTCCGGCCAACTGACTTCTTTGCCTTCTGAAAGATATAAATTTATGGGGGTTGCAGATGGTCCATTGTTTGCTGATAAAGGCATACCAGAAGATAAGAAAGATAGAGCAAATTTTATTTTAAAATATGTCAAAAAAATATTAGAGCTTTTTACTGAAGCAGATACCTATGGTTCATTGATCCGAATTCCCCAGGATATTGCAGAAAACCTTCCTGCCATTCAGGAAGAGTTAAATAATTTAAAACGATCGGGTAACCTGATTGGGAACAGAGCAGCAAATACCGTTATGCCTTATTTAGAACAGGCAAAATTTCTTTGCCAGAAATATGATGTAGTAGTTGCCAATCCACCTTATATGGGTAATAAGAATATGAATCCTTTGCTAAAAGAGTTTGCCAAAATCCAATATCCGGATACAAAATCAGACTTATTTGCCATGTTTATTGAGAGAGGGTTTGATATGGCAAAAAGTATAATAGGATTTAATGCCATGGTTACCATGCAGAGCTGGATGTTTTTATCCTCTTTTGAAAAATGCCGAGAAAAATGGATACAGTCTAAAACTATAACTACAATGGCACATTTAGGAGCCAGGGCTTTTAGTACTATTTCAGGAGAAGTAGTAACAGTAACTGCTTTTACATTCCTTAATAACCATATTGGAAGTTATAAACCAATTTTTCTACGATTAGTAAATGGTGAAGAAGAAGAAAAGAGAAAAGGAATAATTAATAAAACAAACTCATTTTACCATACATTACAAGATGAGTTTAAAAAGATTCCCGGTTCACCAATTGCATATTGGGCAAGCAAAAGAACAAGGAGTATATTCGAAAATTATCCATCTTTGGAAATATTTATTGATTGTGTTAAAGGGTTAGATACTTGTGATAATAATATTTTTATTCGTTTATGGCATGAAGTATCTTTAGAAAAAGTTGATTTAAATGGATGTAGATTGGGTAAAAAAGATAACAAAAAATGGTATCCATATGCAAAAGGTGGAGGATATAGAAAATGGTATGGGAATATGGAATATCTCGTTGATTGGGCAAATGACGGACATGTTTTAAGAAATCTAAAAAATCCTGATGGTTCTTTAAAATCTCGTCCTCAAAATATTAGATATTATTTCAAAAAAGGATTAACCTTTGGTGCCATAACTAGTTCATTATTTTCTTGCAGATATTTAAATAACTCTATTTTTGGAGGGGGAGGAAATGGCATTTTCTCAAAATCTGATGAATTTATAATGGGAATTTTAAACTCAAAAATCAGTAATTATTTGTTAAAATATTTAAATCCTACTCTCAATTTTTTGGTAGGTAATATTTTAAAAATTCCATTATTAGAAAAAAGAGAGATAAACAATTTCGACTTAATACAATATAAGGTAAAACAAATTGTTGATAAATCAAAAGTGGACTGGGATTCATATGAAACTTCCTGGGATTTCCAGCAATTCCCCCTTTTAAAACCGGAAATTCTTTCACAAGATATCAAGTTATCTTACCTAAATTATCGCGCCCGATGTCAGCAAATGACTGATGAGATGAAACAACTGGAAGAAGAGAATAACCGTATTTTTATTGATACTTATGGTTTACAGGAAGAGCTGACACCAGAGGTACCTATTAATGAGATTACCCTGTTTGCCAACCCTTATTACCGCTATAATGGGAATCTGTCTGAGGATGAACGAGAGGCAAGATTTAAAACTGATAGCATGAAAGAATTCATCAGCTATGCTGTTGGCTGCATGATGGGCAGATATTCACTGGATGAACCTGGACTGGTTTATGCTTATAGCCGTAATGAAGGATTTGATCCTTCCAGATATCATACTTTCTCAGCTGATGAAGATGGCATTCTTCCAATTACTCATACCAGCTTCTTCCCAGATGAAGTAACGACCAGATTACTGCAATTTATTGAAAAAGTCTGGGGCAGGGAAACGTTAGAGCAAAACTTGGAATTTGTTGCTAATGCTCTAGGCATGAGAGCCAGTGAAACACCCAGAGATACCCTGCAACGGTATCTGATAAATGATTTCTACTTAGATCATCTCAGGATTTATAAAAAAAGGCCATTTTACTGGCTTTTTTCCAGCGGAAAGGAAAAGGCATTCCAGGCATTAATCTATTTACACCGTTATAATAGTGGGACATTAGCCCGCTTGCGGACCGAATATGTAATTCCCTACATTGGGTTTATCAATAGGCAGATTGAAAATATAGCAAAAGATAAGGATAAAACCGCTGCTTCTACAACGGTAAAAATTCAAAAAGAAATCAATCACTTGGAAAAACAGAGAGAGGAATTGTTTGCTTTTGATGAAAATCTGAAGAATTTTGCCGACAAAAAAATAGAGCTTGATTTGGATGATGGAGTAAAGATTAATTACGGGAAATTTGATAATCTCTTAGCCCAAATCAAACAGGTAACAGGGAAATAAATGGATGAAATAAAAATTGAAAACAAATTAAAAGAAGTGTTTAAAAAACACCGGATAATTTTCTGGAATGATGCTGAACAGGAGTTTACAGAGATTATTGACAGGTTAGACATTCCTGATGTGGATATTTTATTTCTGGAGGAAGTTGGACAGTTTCAGACAAAATATCTGCTGGAGCAACAGAATCTTGAACAGAAGTATCTTCTTTATTCCAGGAAAGCGGAACCAAAAGCGGAAGATGACTGGCTTTTGGATATACGGCTTTACAGTTACCAATTCCGGGCAGATTCTGCTTCTATAATTACCGAAGAACTTGGACTTCAGGAATATCATCTGGTAAATCATATTAGGAAGAGAATTTCTTTCTTTGCTAATAAAGAACAATATTCTAAACTGAAAGAATTGATAAACCCTAAGGATTATGAAAGAGAAATTGACTGCAAGATGATTGCTGTTTGTGTCGGCAGTAAAACTGATAATCCTGATGATATCCTGTATGCTCTTTTCTGCAGAATGGCGCAAAAGGGTGGTTTGGGGATTATGCCGGAAGGATGGCATAAAATTGAAAGATATCAGTTGACAGATATTTTCTGGGAAATGATGTTTGAAAAATTTGGCTATAAAACCGAAAATCCAAATTTAGAAGAGCTGCTCCTCAGTTTATTTGTAACCGATTTTTCAGCGTCCTTGCATTGTGAATGCCCCTCTTCACTAAAACAATTATTATTGGTCAATGCGATCAATGCCTCTATTCTGCTGGATAATTGGCGAGACAGTCAAGTAAAGATGCCTGCTTATGAGAGGTTATCCCAGGAAATATCAGGACTTTTAAAGATTGAAGGCAATATTGAAAATCTTTCAGTTGAGCAAACACAGGATGTCCAGACCTTTTTTGTGATAGAAAAAATATTGGCAAATCAGCTTAAAGTCAATTTGCTGAATGCCATTGCTCAGGATTTACCTGAAAATGTATTTACTGAAATTGAAGAGTATGCCCGGAAACGTAGTGATATGTACTGGGCAAACCCGACTTTTCAGTCAGACATTATTAACCGGAATATCTTTTCTTCCATATATAATGCTATCATCAATGCTGTTAGGTTTGTGAAGCTGAAAAGAAAGACAAACCAGACAGGATTTTCTGCTGATTCTCCTGAAAAGCTATTCAAACGATATACTGAAGAATATTACCAGTTAGATCAATTGTATCGCTTATTCCATGAATATATGACAATATCTGTGCAGGAAGGCTGGAATATTCTCAAAGAGTTAGGAAACAAGATAAATGATATTTATGAAAACTGGTTCCTCTATGAGATAAACTCCCAGTGGGAGCAATTGATTTCACCAGAGAATTGGCAAATAAGAGGAACTATAAACCAATATGAATTTTTTAATCAATTTCCTGAAAATTTCATGGGAAAGAAAAAATCAACAGTATTTGTCATTATAAGTGATGCATTGCGGTTTGAAGTTGCTGAAGAATTGCACAGCAATTTAAACAAAAAATACCGGCAAGTTTCTTCTTTGGATGCTATTCTTGGTGTTTTACCATCTTATACTCAATTGGGTATGGCTGCTTTACTTCCTCATAAGGAATTATCTTATGATTCTGAAGGAGAAGTTTTGGTTAATGGAGAAAGATTGAATTCTTTAGAAAAAAGAAATAATCATTTAAGTAGATTTAAAGGTGCTGCTGTGAAGGCAGATGATTTACTGAATATGAAAAGAGAGGATGCCAGAGAGTTTACTAAAGATAAGCAGGTAGTATATATATATCATAATAGAATTGATGCGATTGGGGATGATTCCAAAACAGAAGAAAGCGCTTTTGAAGCAGTAAGAGATTCCCTGGATGAACTGGAAAAATTAGTTTCTTTTGTCATTAACACTTTACTGGCGCATTATGTTTTTGTTACGGCTGACCATGGGTTTATTTTTACCAAAAGAGTGCCAGATGTAATAGATAAATACAAAATATCTGATTCTGTTGATAAAAAGGCCGTATTAAAAATGAATAAGCGTTATATATTGAGTCATTATATT
The DNA here is from genome assembly GCA_046483025.1 of bacterium. Taxonomy (GTDB): domain Bacteria; phylum Zhuqueibacterota; class QNDG01; order QNDG01; family CAYUAG01; genus CAYUAG01. The sequence continues at coordinate 3,543 of JAWODZ010000224.1, read as the reverse complement.
CCTGTAATTCCTGATACTATACAGGGTAGGTGTGCTGATACGGTGGGAATGCCAATAGAAAAGGATATAAATTTTATCATTCCCAAGGGAATGAGCCGCTTTTATTTTACTGGCGGGGCGCGTTTTATGCATGGTGGAATGAGCCTGCAGGAAATTGCAGTTCCGGTTATTACTGTTACCCAGGTAAGTGGAAAGGAAAAAGAAAAAACCAGAAAAACCACAGTTGGTATTCAAATATTGGGAAACCAGCATCGCGTTACCACTGAAAAATACCGGGTGCAGTTATTACAATTGGATGCCGTTTCAGGAAGAGTAGAGCCTGTTATGGTAAAGGTGGCAATATATGATGATGAATTATTGGTTTCAGATATAAAGACGGTTACTTTTGATTCCAGCTCTAATGATCTTGCGGAACGCCAGAAAGATATTATTTTAACATTACAGAATAGGGCTTATGACCATAATAAAAATTATCGGTTAGCAGTGCGAGAGGTCAATAGCAATATTGAAATATGTGCAGTGGATATTAGGATAAACCGTTCATTTATTAGTGATTTTTAAACAGAGGGGATAGAAAATATGGATACAGAGCTTGATGTTCTTTTAAACTCACATTTTCCAGGGAAAGTAGTTAGAAAAGATTTAACGAAACAAATTAAAGAAGGAGCAAATGTTCCTGTTTATGTACTGGAATATTTATTAGGCCAGTATTGTGCTTCAGATGACGATAAGATTATTGAAGAAGGGCTTGAGTTAGTTAAAAGAATTCTCACCGAAAATTATGTAAGGCCCGATGAGGCAGAGAAGATAAAATCAATTATCAGGGAAAAGGGAAGCCTTAAAGTCATTGACAAAGTTACTGTTACCCTCAATGAGCAAAAAGATGTTTATGAAGCAATATTTTCCAATTTGGGCATCAAGAGAGTTATAGTTCCTGGAAATACAGTAAAAAAATATCAGAAATTACTTGCTGGTGGTATCTGGTGTATCATTAATTTGGTTTATTATTATGAGGAAGGTCAGAAGATATCGCCTTTTATTATGCAGGAATTAAAACCGATTCAAATGCCCAATATGGACATAGAGACACTTTTTGAGGGACGGAAAGGATTTACTGAACAGCAGTGGATTGATGTTATTTTACGTTCTACCGGACTCGAACCTTCTGCATTTGAAGAACGGGAAAAGTGGCATTTTTTAGCCAGGATGATTCCTTTTGTCGAGAACAATTATAATATATGTGAATTAGGTCCCAGAGGAACCGGAAAAAGTCATTTATATAAAGAAATAAGCCCGAATAGTATTTTGGTATCAGGTGGGCAGACTACAGTAGCTAACCTATTCTATAATTTAGGTCGCAGAATGATAGGGTTGGTAGGCTTATGGGATATTGTTGCCTTTGATGAAGTTGCGGGAATATCTTTTAAAGATAAAGATGGCATACAGATTATGAAAGATTATATGGCATCTGGCTCTTTCTCCCGGGGACGGGATCAGATTAATGCTGATGCTTCTTTGGTTTTTATTGGCAATACGAATCAATCTGTCAGTACGATGGTCAAAACAAGTCATTTATTAGCCCCATTTCCAGAACCCATGATTGATTCAGCCTTCTTTGATCGTTTTCATTATTATATTCCCGGATGGGAAGTGCCAAAAATGCGACCAGAGTATCTCACCAACCATTACGGATTAATTGTTGATTATTTATCTGAATATTTCCGAGAGATGAGAAAATACAGTTTTTATGACGCTATTGAAAAATATTTTAAATTGGGGAGAGACCTTAATCAAAGAGACACCATTGCAGTTCGCAAGACAGTATCAGGATTATTAAAATTGTTGTATCCACATGGCGAATACGATAAAGATGCAGTTGAAAGATGTCTTAGATATGCACTGGAAGGCAGGAGAAGAGTAAAGGAACAGTTGAAAAAGATTGGTGGTATGGAGTTTTATGATGTCCATTTCAGTTATATTGACAATGACATAGATGAAGAAAAATATATTCCTGTGCCTGAGCAAGGTGGCATAAAACTTATCCCTGAAGGACCTGTGGATCCAGGAATTGTTCATACAGTTTCCAGGGGAACTGAAGGTCATTTAGGACTTTTCCGCATAGAAGTTCAGATGTCACATGGAAATGGATCAGTTCGATTCTCTGGTTTAGGTTCCAATGCAATAGCAAAAGAGGGTTTAAGAGTTGCCTATGATTATTTCAGGGGAAATGCTTCACGCATTAGCGTTAGCCCAAAAGCTGGTGATTTTAATTATCACATTCATGTTGTAGAACTACACAATTCTGGCCCCTCAAAAGCTTTAACACTGGCAGCAGTTGTGGCATTGGCTTCCAGCTTGATGAAAAAACATATCCAACCCCAATTAGTAGTTTTAGGCAGTATGAGTTTAGGTGGCAATATTATAGCAGCTGAAGGTTTAGCCGAATCCATGCGTGTTGCACTGGACTCTGGAGCTAAACGACTTTTAGTACCTTCTAGCAGTGTAACGGATATTCAAACAGTTCCGGGAGAATTATTTGCGAAATTCCAAACCAACTTCTATGCCGACCCAATCGACGCAGTCTTTAAAGCCATGGGAGTGGAATAGGTTAATTATTATGGATTTTAAATATAAATGACTAAGATAAATCAAGCAAAAAAAGAATTAAAAATATTCCAAGGTTTTTTAAAACACCACCCTGTAAAAAGTTCTGTAAAAAATTTTCAGAAAAAAGACCCGCCTTATCCTGATATAGAATGCGATTTAGTAAATGGTCAAAAATTATCATTTGAATTGCTAGAATCTGTTGATAATCGTATTAGAAAAAAATGGTCAAATTACATAAAATTGAGAGAATTACTTAAAAAAGAAATAGAAGGTTTATCTGAAAAGGAGAAGTTTGAGTTTCATAAAAAATATCATGGGTGCACCATTCTGATTGATTTTAAAGATGAATATGCTCTTAGAAAAAATAAAAAGATTCTAAAGGAAGTAATTAAATATATTCTAAACTCTAAGAAATTAGATTCTAATTATTTTAATAGAGAACATTTTGAAGAATTAAATAATATAGAAATAATAAAAAATAATTATGAAAATGAATTTCCTGATATAGATTTACCAGGTATTTGTACAGATTTTGAAGAAACCTCTATTGAAATGATAAGAAAAAAATTCAATAAAAAATATAGATACTATAACAGAATAGAACTAATTGTCTTTTATGATTATCAGTTTGATATATGCGATTTAGGCAAAGAAAAACTTCTAGCAACAATTAGTTTTATTAAAGATAATATTTGTTCAAGCCCTTTTAAAAATGTTTGGTTATATTCATATACAAATGATTGGGTTATTTATAATTAACTAATAGCTCATATGACCCCAGGTCTAAGTTGTATAATATTACAATAATAGACCATAGACAAAGGAGGTCATATGACAATGAATATTAATGATAATACTGATATGGTTAAGTCACCAGAGGGCTGCTTTAAACAAAATGTAATTGATGGGTATGGACTATCCAAAGTTGAAGCAGAT
>JAWODZ010000191.1:0-3210 GCA_046483025.1 bacterium | reverse complement strand
GGTAAATCAATTGTTAGATGCGGGCATCTACGGTGAAGAAGAGAGGTTATTAGGTATCCCTGAAAATGTAATATCGACTATTCGGATGACCCCATGTTTGTAATTCCTTTAACTCAAAAAAACCTCTTCGTGCTAAAGCAGCATATAATATAGCAGATGCATGACCTTTGCTCAAGATAAACCGGTCTCTGTCCTTCCAATTGGGATTCCTGGGGTCAATTTTAAGATAATAAAAATACAGGGTACTGATAATTTCGGCACATGAAAGTGAGCCACCTGGATGTCCGGCACCTCTCTCATGGATCATCTTTAAAGCGTCCAATCTAAGCTTGTTAGCATAATTGTTTAATCTAGAAATAAATTCTTCCGGGTAGTATTTCATAATATCTCCTTAGATTTTCTTTCTAAACAAATCTCTAAGAGTTCAAATACTCCAGGGCCCAGGATAAATCCAATTCAATTAGCTTGCCTTTTGATGGTTTTCCACTTACCGGATCCCAGCCCATTAACTCATATCTCATTTTTATTGCTTCTGCAAAACCTTTTCTATCAACCGCTCCGGTACCATCCAAGGGTCCCTGATTGAAATTTTGATAGAATATTTCAGGCAATGTATCGTCTTTTGGGGTAAAACCTTCTCTGATATTAAACATATGAGCTAAATTAATGGATCTCTCTCCAACCTGCATCAGCTCAAACCAGCTTATTTTCCAACCGGTAATGGCTTGAATAATTTCCAGCAATTCATCTAATCTTCCGGTACCTCTGGGCACAAAACCAAAACAACAAATACCCAGGACATCCAGTAAAGACCAATAAATATCTAACTTTTTAAATAATCTTACTTTTTTCTCCCCCAGTTCAGACAATGAAACAGGTTCATGGATTCCCAATTCTGTTAATTCTGTAATCCCGACAGACTCTTTATCAGTAAAGAAAAAATCATGTGCAGCTTTCATATGGTCTGCTCCATAATCTGCAGTAGCAAATTGTATTCCTTTACCAACCTGAATTCGGGGATCATGCATGGGAATTTCCTGACCTTTAACCTGATGAATGAATCTTTTGCTTACTTTGCCTATTTTTTCAGCTGTCGCCAAAGACCCCTCTGCCAATAAGTTACCCAGATAACCTTTGCGGTACACAATCCTGTCTATCATTTCAAGTAATGCATCTTTATTACCAAATTTTAAATCAATACCTTCAGTATCTTTTTCAGTTAAAATTCCTTCCTCAAAACACTGCATGGCAAATCCGATTACCATTCCCATACTTATCGTATCAACAGTATATTTATTACATAATTCGTTGGCTTTAGCTATATATTTCCAATCATATATACCACATATGGTTCCCAGAGCAGCTCCTGTTTCGTATTCAGGACCTCCATAGCTGGGATCTACTTTTAACTCTTTTTCGTTAACTTCAACCACATGTTTACATCTAATCGGACAGGCATAACAGGTATCATATTTCTTTAGAATTATCTTATTTTTTATATCTTCTGCTAACTCTCTGGCTTCTTCCACACTTGATGCTGAATAATTTAAACAAGGCAGCCAGCCAGTATCCAATATTCCGGGTATAGATTCTATGGTGCCTTTCTCCCTTTGGGGGCTTTCTTTTACTCTTTTGGAAATATTCTTGGTTATTTCTCTTATTTTTTCCTTATCATGTACTCCTATATCCTGAGTTCCTCTAACTACAATTGCCTTTAGATTTTTGGAACCCATCACTGCTCCCAGACCATTTCGGCCATTAAAATGAGTTAAATCATTAACAATATTGGCAAATTTTACCAAATTTTCTCCCCCAGGACCTATTAAAGCAATTCTTATTCTGGAATCATTAAGTTCTTTCCGTATTTTTTCTTGCGCGATTTTTGTATCTCCCCCCCACAAATGATCCGCATTCCTTATTTCAACCTGCCCGTCTTTAATCCATAAATATACGGGACTTTTTGCTTTTCCCTGAATGATAATGGCATCAAATCCTGCTTTTTTCAGTTCCGGACCCCAAAACCCCCCTGCTTCGGATTCTCCTTCTGCCCCTGTCAAAGGTGATTTTGCACAAATTGTATAACGATTTACGGTCGGTGCAACCGTACCTACAATGACACTGGGGGCAAATATTAAAAGATTATCAGGAGACAAGGCATCTGTACCAGCCTTCATTTCCTTAAGCATGTAATGTAGAGCAAGCGCTCTTCCCCCCCAAAATTTCCTGTAAAATTTTTCATCCTGATGTTCAATCCAGTATTTCTGTTCTTTTAAATCAACCCGCAAGATATTACCTGAATATCCGTATGGCATTTTAGAACTCCTTTTTTTAAATAAAATTTCTTAAATTTTTATTTTAAATATATTATTTTATTGATGTTAGCCTTACAACTAAGTTTTTTTTAATAACAAAATCTCTCGCGCAATTTTTTCAGGATCAATCCCTGTTTTCCTGGCTACTTCATCTCCGGGACCACTTTCCCCGAAATTTCGAATAAAAAATCCCATAGATAATTCGGGAATAACTTCATACCATCCCTCTCCTGTAGCAGCTTCAATAACTATTTGAAGTTTATTTACACCCCCGAGAGTATTTTCTCTATAATCTCGATTCTGCCTGGCAAATGCTTCTCGGTCAGGAATAGAAACAACACGACAAACAATGTTATTATTTTCTAAGATATCTTTAACCTGTAAAGCAGTCTGGACTTCACTACCACTGGCAGATATAGTGACATCAATCTTATTTTTGCTTTTATTAATAACATAACCGCCTTTTTGCAAATAATCAAGATTAAGTTTTTTATTTAATTTCGGCAATTTTTGGCGGGAAAGTATCAAGGCAGTAGGGCCTTCTCTTCTCTCCAGAATAACCTGCCAGGATGCCTTAACTTCCTCACTATCTGCCGGACGAATAACTTTTAAATTGGGAATTAATCTTAATGATTCCAGTTGTTCGATAGGTTGGTGGGTCGGACCGTCCTCTCCGACATAGATTGAATCATGAGTAAATATATATATAACAGGTTGTTTCATCATGGCAGCCAGCCGAATTGTAGGTCTCATATAATCGGAAAAGATCAAAAAAGTAGAACAATAAGGGCGTAGATCCTTGTGCAGAGAAAGACCATTACAGATGACTCCCATGGCATGTTCCCGAACTCCAAAACGAATATTTCGGGCATCAAAACAATTCTTTTGCACTTCCGGG
>JAWODZ010000185.1:0-2640 GCA_046483025.1 bacterium | reverse complement strand
GCAAAGCCGTAAATACTAAATCTGAATCCCGGGAAATCATATCCAGATTTAACTCAACAAGTTCTTTATCAAGTTGATTTAAAAAATCGGGAAAAACTTCTGCAATTTTTTTACCAACATAACTGGTTGTCACTAAATGCATTAAATCCACTTGCGGATGTTTTAAAAGTATTCTGATTAATTCTTTGCCTGAATAACCGGTCGCCCCGATAATGCTTACCTTTATTTTTTCCATCGATTACTCCTTTACTTCTTAAGAAATAAAAATCTCGTCCCGGATAATTTATGTTAACTATCTCAAGGGACGAGATATAAAGTTTAATTTCTCGCGGTGCCACCCATGTTGAATAAACTATTTACTTTGTTTAATCTAGCACCTACAAAAATCTCGCCCTGCTGACTACTTTAACTAGCCAAAAAGGACGAGAATATTTCTCGCGGTGCCACCCTTAATTGGATAAATAGCTTATCCCGCTCATCAAAGGTTTTTAAAGGTTACCATCCTGTTTAATTTGGAAATTCTTTTCAGTTAACCTTAACTGAGATATTTACACCAAAAATATATCTCTCTCTAATTATAAGGATAAACTTATTTTTCCCGTAATTTTAATATTAATTTAAAAATAATAATAAACAAATATTCTGAGTATGTCAAACTTTTTTTAATTTATATTTTAATTTTATTAGTTTTACTCTAGTTGTTCCCCACCTGTAATAAAAAAGACTCAAGTCCTACTCTGATTTCACCAAAATCTAGACCACAAGAAGAAGTATAATCTCTAATTGATATACTTTTATCATTAGAGAATTCCAAACCGGTTATTTCTTGAAATTCTTCTGCATCTATTCCCATAGATAATAATTCGACAATAGTTGTTCTCCCAACAATAGAAACTGTCTCACCATCTTGTTTTTTTATATCCATGCTGACTGATCCCAGCTGGAAAAACAGTAGCACTCAGTTTTAATACTGCTTTGTCTATCTGGAATTCGGACTTCAATTTTGAGATAATTGCGAATATCTATGACGAAGTAGGTGAATCAAATGAAGAAAATAATAGGGTTACCGGTAGCTGTAAGAGAAAAATGCTGTCAAAAGAACCGTCCCTGTGACAATTTTTCTTACCAATGGAAGCTAAGGCCGAAGCTATTAGGAATTTGCCAGTTGAAAGATAAACGGCTGTTAAGCTTATAGACAAGCTCTTTCCTGTTTTCCTGCCAATTTTTTAAATCATACAGATTACTCTGCACCCCATAATTGAATTGCACTTTCCCAAAGTCCATTTGCAGGCGAGTCTGGAGGAATGGTTCAAACTGAAGCTCCTGATATTGTAATCCGGCACCCGCCCATAGCCTTATGATATAAGAACTATATATGTCATATTCAAACCAGCCCCGGTAGATGTCATTATCATGACGGATAGCAAAATTACATCGATAGGCAGGAGAAAGGGATAATTCAAATTCCGGAAATTGTTCTTCTTCAATACTTTTCCAAAAGGAAAAAGTATTTTTTTCTCTTGCAGGCTCAATATTGTCAAAACTGAGAGTGGTGATATTGGTAAATAGATCGTGTAGCCACATCTCCTCCCGGCCATAGAGATGTTCCAATTCTTTTCCTCTCAGTAAAATAGGAATCATTAGATCGTGATGAGTGATTCCGTGGTGATGAGCCGAATAACGCAAAAAATTATAAGCAATTTTAGGAGAATTAATTACAATCACGATATCTCCTGCATGTTCATGAGAGAGCATTCCAAACAGGTTGGGTGGAACTGCAGGATATTCACTGTCTCTGGACCAGGAAAGCCATTCTGAAGCAGTTAGCCATTCTCCCTGATATCCATCCGTATAATAACCAAAAACATCTTTACCTTCATACAGATACTGGAAAGCTTCTTCTCTCTCATTAAAAATAACCTTTCCAAAGCGGGAATATCCAATCACCTGATTTGAATCATTCTGATAGAAGGTAAAATCAATTTCACTTTCCTGCACAATTTTTAGGGCATAGAAATCCTTTAATTCAGGATCACTGATATATATATTCGGATATATAAATGACACTAAATTTTTTCCGACAATTCTTTTTAATTCTTTATCCTGATAAATCCTGACCGGGTTATCAAAACACATCCCATGATCACTGTAAAGAACAAAATTGACTTCTTCTTCTTTTAATCGCTTCACAAGATTACCAAAATAACCATCAAACCGTCGTACACTTTCAAGGTGTTTCTCCCTGCTTAAAGCGTGACCGGTAGAATCAGTAGTAAACCAAATTAATTCTATCACTCCATAAGTTTCTAATAGCTCAGGAATATTACTCATAGGTAAAAAATTAAAGATATCCAAAAAAGGTACTCCATAAACAAAACTGGCTCTAGCTCTTCGAGGAATCTGGGAAAACATATAGAAAAATGTTTTATATGGCGGTATATTCTTTTCTTTTTCCCGATCATAATAACCCCATCCCACACTTTCCCCTGCTGAATTATCCAAACCTTCCTTAAGACGCGGATAAATAACTTCTGTCCCACCCGGAAAAAGACTTAATCCGTATTGAATCATGAAAAAGGATAAATCCAATAATTCCAGGGAGCTGTTTTATCCTTAACATAGGAGTCGACTACATGACCA
>JAWODZ010000124.1:0-11094 GCA_046483025.1 bacterium | reverse complement strand
AAGACATCTTCACTTCTTTCATGATCGACTGTGGTCATGGTGTAGTCGTTGTAAATACCACCCCCTCCGTAACGTTTGCTGTTGGCGATGACAATAACCGAATCATAGGGAGCGCTGGAGGCAATATCCCGCAGGGCTTTGTTGTCGTCAATAAGGAGATAGCGCGGAAGGTCGAGAGCGTTAAAGGATGCGCTGACGGAGGTATTTCGAAAAATTCCTTTATGCGGCTGGTCCACGCCGGATTCTGAAGAAGGCCTGAAAACACCCCGAACATTGAAGCGCTTTTTTTGTGACTGGAATGGTTGGGTGTTAAACAGAACATCGGTAAGTCGGGTCATATCCTCCTGGAATTTTTTGGCGTCCTCTTTTGTATATCCTTCAGCCACAAACACAAGGTCCACTTTATCATGGGGGTGACCGTTTTCAAGTAGAGTGAACACTCTGTCGTCCGGACAAGGAGTGTGATGGATTATATTCACATCTTTGGGATCAATTTTTGTGGAGAAAACAGGGCGGAGGAGGTTTTGCTGGCTCGGGTCTCTGGCTTCGATCACTAACAGAATGGAAGATTTAGGAAAGGGAAGGAGCAGGGTTTGATGGAACGTCTTATTGATTCCTTGGAGAGCCGGATCTGTGGTGCGGTACTCACCAAAGATGGTGGCAAAGCCACGGGAGTAAATGAGTTTATTGGATGAAATGGAGTACACTTTGAGATAGTACATCCCGCTGTTGAACGGATCGATAAGCTTTTCAGGATTGCCGGCCCATCCATCCTGTCTGTAGATCTGGTCAATGCTGAAGAAAAGCTCCTGGGCGTCTCCTGTTTGAAAATAATCAACCCGCATGGTGGCATCTAAGAAATAGTCATCGAAACGGATGTCTGTCTGTGAAAATGATATGGTGTGAAGAAAACACAAAAGGAAAAGCAAAAGGAATAATCTTTTTTTTCTCATTTTTCCTCCATTTTTCTCTATTTCATCTAATTTCTAATCTTAACGCAGCTCTTTCGCACATAATACACAGGAGAAACAATTCGAGTCAATAAAAACCGTTTTCACTGCGGATGTGATGAAGTGATTATACTCATTTAATCAAAATCAGTATAGCGCCTATGATTTTGAGTCCGTAAGTTGTGGCAAAAACAATCAATTGATCCATGAAAGTTTCCATATCTTTGTCTCCTTTTTTAAAGTTTTATTTTAACTATAAGATAAAGCAATTTCTGTTGATGATTGTTTTTTGATCCCATCAATTTCTCACCCTCTTGATAATACTATCATACTCTCAGGAATCAAATCTTTTGATTTTTTCTCTTCAAACTGATTTCACACCTCTGCTCCCATTTTTGATAAAAAAATTAGGTAAACAGGTATGACGGTACTGTATTTTATGTATGAAATCCCTTATGTATTCTTGTTTACTGAAGGGTGTGTATTTTACCTTACCACAGCCTATGCACTTTCACTTACCGAGAGGGGTGCAAAAGTCCTTGAGTTTTACATCAAGTGTGAAAAACCGACAGAGCAGGGGATCGTTGAATGGAGAGACTTTGTGGAACTGTCCTTTTTTATCTGTCCCTCCCTCTGTAACCAGAAAATGGAGGTGAGGATGAAAGTTTATCCGGCTTCCGAATGACTGGATCACCGCAATGATGCCCGGAGTGACATCTTTTTTTGTGACTGCCTTTGATTTTGTCGTGCTTGCTTCACTCTGGGCTGACTACTATTTGAAGAGAATGCATGAGGAATCTCTGGAATCAGCCAAGGCGGCTTTTACGGTAATGGGCATGGCTGAGATCGCGGACGTCATGGCCAAGGGATATGAGGAAAACGGTTACCGGGGGGCGATGACCTCCGCAGCGGAGACCATGGCGGAGTTTTCGAAGCAAACTTATATTTCTCCCTATTTCATTGCTGAGACCTATGTTTTTGCCGAAGGCCATGGAATGGCTTGAGAAAGCCTATGAGATAAGAGATCCCATAATGCCTTATGTGGGTTATCACATTTTTGATCTCCTGGACGACGACCCCCGGTACCAGGAACTTCTGCGGAAGATGAACCTGCCTCCATCAAAATAATAATATTATAAGCCAGGTTTAATATCCAATCATCCTCTTACTATCGCTATGAATTTTGAGAATTTCTCAAGAATGTCATTTCTTAAGTCTTGAATGAATTCATCAGGACCGTGTTCTTTTTCTACAAGCAGACATCCTTTACTTGTCTTCCGATTGAAATATTTATAAAGGTTTTCAGGAGTATCTACAAAGTATCCCTTATCTCTATATTGTTCTACCTCTTTAAAGATTGCAGCTTCATCAGGCACATGTCTAAGAATGAAATACATATAATGTAAATCTTTAGCTCGCTTTAATTCATCTTCTCTATCTAAAAAGGTTGCCCCTTTATGATAAAGAAAAGCGGATGGGCGTGGGCAATAAATTTCATATTCAGCTTTTCGTCTGTCATCAGAAATATCTACTTTGCATCTATGGTTAAGAAGAAAATCAAATCTATCTACTTTATTTATATTTATCTGTCTTCCGATTAAATTGTCTATCGCATCCCTGCTGATTTCAGGATATGTGATGAATTCCACAGGAATTTTCCCTCCCTTATACAAAACAACAGGATACATTTTTCCTATTTCTAAGTGACGCTCTGAATAATCCAAAGCAGAGAGTTTGTCAAAAACTGTCTTTTTCTTTTTCACACCTTGGATATCCCCAAATCCAAAATCGATGTCAACTGTTGTTATTATCTTTTTAGGTCTTTTCTTCCATAAATAATTTGAATAAATATAGGGAACCCAACCACCTACAAGTGTAAGGTTCTCAAGATATTCCTTAAGATCATTTAGAACACTGAAAAAAGCGGATTCAAGTTTATGTTGTTCAAACAAGAGACTTACCTTGATTCCCTAAAACATTCTCAAGAAATTGCGCATGCTCTCTACCTCTCGGCTGAAAATTATAAAGGTCAAGATAGAGCTGTAAATTAGAGACAACATGGAAGCCTTTTATTACCTGAGAATTAAACAATATGCTTTTTTTATAATAGGGATTAATGATATAAATATTGCCTCCACTTACCAGTTCTTTGAGGTCTAATTCTTGTCGCAGTCTCAGAATCTCCTTCTCCCAATTTTTTGAAAAAAAATAAAAGTAAATATTATCCGTTTTAACATAGGATGTGATTAAATTCGCTCCAGAATGAAGAGTGAAAGCATATTTGTCTTTATTTTGGATAGATTTAATTTTCTTAAATATATCTTTTTCCGGAGAATAATATAAATCGACTTCGTTAAATTCAAATCTATAATACTTTAGCCAGGCATTTATGAGCTCTTCCTTATTGGTGAGAACAGTAAAACTTTTAGGTCCTTTTTTTACTCTCTCTACAAAGCCCAACCTGGATAATTCTTCCAAAACCTCTTGGGCAAATCCTAAACTCACTTTGTTTTCACCAATAAAATCTCTTACTACCCATTTTTTATTTGGATCTTGAAGCATCTTTCTTAATATTATGGACGCTTTATCTGCAAAAATATTCTTTCTTCTTTTCATGCTCTTTATAATGTTCACCATTCTTCTTATGTTCACTAATTTGCGTACAATATACTATAAGCGAACATTATTGTCAATGAAAATGAAGGCGCAGGACTTTCCAAACCTGTTCGATGTTCTGTTTATAGAGCTCAAGATGTGTATCTATCCAATGGTTGATGAGATGAACAAGATGGCATAAGGATAGGAATTTGGTTTTTAAGGATAGGAATTTGGTTTTTTTGTTGGTGCTAATTTTCCCTCCATTTCATCAAATTCCCATCATCTAAGCGACTTCATCACTCATCATACATGTAAAATAAAGGTCAAGTCAACAAGCAACCCACCAAAAAGAGAGAACATCAAAAAATCAGTCTAATAGTGCCACACAAAGAACAGAGATCTCCCTTACCCCTGAACTAGGGGATTAGAATATCACAAATACTCTGATAGTTCCTCAGCGGCTATAGAGAGCTGAGCTTGAGGAGGCGGGGGCCGAGCAGCCTTAAAAGTCAGATTAAGGTGTTTGATGATCTTGTCTATGACTTTGTGGTCTTCAATAAAGGAGACAATTCGCATGGTTCCTCCGCATTGGGGACAGATGAGAGGATCGATACTGTGCACATTGAATCCTGTATGACGCCAGTGAAGAATCTTTTGGAAGGCTCTCAAATCGGTTCTCATATTCCGGAAGAAATGGCTCAAAATAATGGAAGAGCACACTGTAAAAAACGGTGCGCTCCGGATGATGTGGGCGGTAGACCCTGCTCATGGCAGGGATAGTGATTCAAGAAATGTGCCGGGAAGGAGAAGAGATTAAAGTCCTCTGTTGATTGATAGGGTAGATTTTGGAGTGAAGTCGTCATGTGTCAACCGTCGTTTACTTGAAGAAAAAACAACAATTTTTGTTCCTATTTTTGATAAAAAAATTAGGTAAACAGGTATGACGGCACTGTATTTTATGGTAAATTATAGGGGAGACCCGTGATTTGATGACGTGGGCGGTTAGCTCAGTTGGGAGAGCGTGGCGTTCGCAAGATGATAGCAGGGAAGATGCTTAAGTTATTGAAATCAAGGGAAATACCAGTGATATCAGCGACTTATCTTTGATTTTCCTTTCAATTATAATACCATAATTTCAGCAATTTTCAATCGATTTTGGCACTTATTTGGCACATGGGGAGAAGTCTGGTTTGATCATAAGAAAGGGAGTTTATGGAACATAAAGATATCTATGGAAATAGTAAACAATGGACAGTCTAAACCATTAATGTGTCTTCTGGAATTTTTTCAAATGATACACTTTTTTATCTTATTGTCTCTATGTCATCTGTTTTCAGTTTTACAAAGTGTAACATATGTTACAAAACATATAATCTTATCACCGCCATATCTTTTATTTTCTGTTCTATGGATTTTGTTAGATGTAACATTAATTTTTATGTGGATGATTGTTTATAAATCATATCTAATTGATTTTAAAGGAAATTAATAGATTGGTATGAATTTTGCTCAATTTAATAATATTGGGAAATATTTTAATGAAAGGAAGAAGAGATGATGTTTGTAAAATTATCAGAAGGAAATATTAGGAAACAAGGTTTTAAAAATAATGAAGTGAATGATGTAACGCCAGAAAGTTTATGCACAGAGCTATGTGCAATGATATGCGAAGCTCCTGGTGGAGATCGAAGCAATGACACTGTTTTGGGATGGAACATTGCTGGATAATAAACTAATCACCATCTAAGTAATTGTATAAAATGTAAATTTGTTCAATTAATTTCATTTCGTTATTTAAAAAATTTTATTTGATCTTACCAAAGGAATGAGGGATTTATTTTATTAGATTCCAGATATTTGAAGGTAAAGTGATGTTGGGTTCATTGGAAACGAGGTAATGAAAAAGTTGCCAAAAAGAAAAATTAGATATTACATAAAGACACAAGAAAGGAAATATCTTCTTTAATTAAATTTGTTTAAACATCTGAGATAATTCATATTTCATTTCGCTCCTGTTATGAGAAATAATTAATATTACATTACAATAATTTGATAAATTAAGTTCAAATTTATGTCAATAGAAAAGAGAAGTATTTATATTAAGAAGGGAACATTTATTTATTTATGTGATTATAATTTTATTATCAATAAAGAAATTGAGAAAGAATTTATAAAATATAAGAGGTTTAGAAAAATTGAGGTTAGAGATATTATTATTTCTAGATCTAAACTATCAAGAGAAGTAAAAAAAATAAGACAGCTTCAATTTGAGGTAACACAAAATTGTAATTTAAATTGTAAGTATTGTGTTTATGGAGAACATTATGATCGTCGTAAAAAAGCAAAAAAAGAACTGGAATATAAAACTGCGAAAGCAGCAATTGATTATGTTTTTAACATTATTTCCAAAAGATATAAAAAAGAATTTGATATAAGTTTCTACGGAGGAGAACCTTTATTAAATTTTGAAACAATAGAAAAGATTGTGGAATATGCAAAAAATAAATTTATAAATTGGAAAATTAATTTTCATATAACAACTAATGGAACTCTATTAGATAAAAAGAAAATAAATTTTTTTATAAAAAATAATTTTCATGTTTTAATAAGTTTAGATGGTCCTAAAGAAATACATGATGAAAAGAGAATTTATGCACATGGGAAAGGATCTTTCAGAAAAATTATGTTAAATTTGAATGAACTTAGAGATACAAACGAAAATTTTTATAACAAAAATATATCTTTTTCTTCCGTTTGGTCTTTTGATTTATCTTTAAAAAAAATATATGACTTCTATACTAAAGAAGAATTAGTTAAATACAATGAAATACTTTTATCACCACTAGATCCTGGAACAAAAAGTTATTTTAAGGAGTATACCTTTGATAAAGAGAAAAAAATGAAAGAATTTTCTAATATTATAAATTTAATTGAGAACAAAAAAAAGAAAAAGATTAAAATAAATACTTTCGAATATAATATTTTAGGAATTCATAACTCTATAGAGAATATGTTATTTAAGCGATTTTTTACTACTTTATATGGAACTTGTTTATTTAACCTTAAAGTTTTTTTGGATGTTGATGGATTCTTTCATATATGTCATATGGTTGAAGAATCATGGCCTATTGGAGATGCATGGAATGGATTGAACTTCAATAAAATGAAAGAATTGTCTGATAAGTTTATTTATTTAAACAAAGTATATTGCAACAATTGTAAATATAAATTTCTTTGTCGTAGATGTTTTGCACAATCTATAAAAAAAGGAAAAATCAATATAAAGAATTTTTCTTGTGAAAATAGGAAGAAGTCAATACAAGAACAATTAGAAAGATATGTTAATTATAAAATAAAATACAAATGATAGAATTGGAATAATGACTGAATACTTCCATCAATTTGTTAGGATAGAACAGGGTGTAGTTAACTCAATAATAATAGATTTTTTGCATAATAAACTATTTCATATAGATAATGTAACTATTAAAAAATTTTACAATAATAAGTATAATAGTATTCAAGACTTTGTAAATAGAGCAAGAGAAGAAAAATTGCTTATTAAGATAAAAGAAAGAACTTGGATTCCGTATTTCAATTTTAAAAAAGAAAAACAAATGGAAAACAATATTAATTATCTTACGTTAGAAGTCGATGAAGGAGTTAATTTAGAGATTATAAAAAGGAAAATTAACTATATCTCAAATGCTTATATTTCTAGAATAATAACATATGGTAAAAACAAAAAAATAAATGCTAAAAAAATTTTGATTAAAGGAAATATTATAAAACAAATATATAAGAAAAAAAATTTCAAAGATTGTGTTAATAAAAGTGAAGTCAAGCCTTGGTTGACAAAAGAATTAAATGTATATAAATATCAATTTAATATGAGTTATAATAGTTGTTGGGGCAAGAAAATTGCGATCTCAAATGAAGGAAATGTAAGACCATGCATTTATAGTCATTTATCTTTAGGGAATTTCTATAACCAACCAACTGAAGAGGTAATTGAAAGATTAACTAAATATTGGAATATAACAAAGGACAATATTGAAATATGTAAGGATTGTGAATTTAGATATTTATGTTTTAATTGTCCCGAATATAATTATATAAAAACGAATGATTTATATAAAAAAAATCCTTCTTGTAGTTATAATCCGTATTCTGGTAAATGGATAAGTTAATTGGATATATTTTTTTAACGAACTGCCCCCCAAAATTAGTACCACCTGGAGTGCTAAGATTTTCGTGTTATAATAGGCATTATCAGAGCGAAAGAGAAGCCCTTTTGAGGAGGCTGATGATGTCCGGTAAATATGGGAAACGATACACTCCAAAATTTAAGTTTCAAGTCGTCATGGAAGTCATTAAGAGTTCAAAAACGGTCGCCCAGATTGCTCGGGGCTATGGTGTGCATCCGATTACGATCCATAAGTGGAAAAAGGAGTTTGAAGAGAAAGGCCCCGAGATATTCGGAGAGAAAACAACCATTCATGAATATGAGAGGAAGATCCGGGAACTTGAACAACTGATCGGACATAAGGAGGTGGAGATCGCTCTTTTAAAAAATTTTTTAACCGGAGACTCAGAAGAGAGGAAAAAATCGAGTTAGTTAAAAAGTTTAAGGATGAACACGGACTCAACAGAATGTTAAAGATTTTGAGCTTATCGAAAAGCAGCTGGTATTATGCTAAGAATAAAAAACCATATACAGACAAATACAGTAATTTGAGAAAGCCATTGATGGAGATTGCCAAAAAAAATCCGGAATACGGATACAGGCGGACAACATCTGAACTTGCTGAAAGAGGTTTTCTTATCAATCATAAGGTCGTAGAAAAGCTGCACCGACACTGGAATTTATCAGTTATGAAAAGAGTTAAAATCCCCAAACCGAATCCCATTGTTAAGCTTTTAAAGAAAGCTGGATCAAAAGTAAATTTAGTTTCCCGCCTCAGAGAGATTAATGACCTTGAAGTCTTCTATACAGATTTCACTGAGATTGTTTATTGTAAAGGGCAGGCTAAAGCTCAGCTGATGCCCATAATCGACCACAGCAGCAAACTTGCTGCCGGGCATGCTTTGGGTAAAAGTGCCAACACAGATCTGGCCATCAAAGCCTGGAAGAAAATGAAAGCAACACTGAAGAGGTTTGGCCGGAGAATTGAAGACATTATTATTCATCATGATCAGGATGGTGTTTATACAGGATACAGATGGCTCAATGAGATTATGTTGAATTCTAAAGCGCGGCTATCTTATTCAGAAGATGGAGCTAAAGAAAATGCTTATATGGAATCATTCAATGGCAGGTTTAAAGTTGAGAACCGTTTGATTTTCTGGGAGCTGGATGATTTTGAAGAATTAGAAAAGGTTGTCAATAACCGAATCCGTTATTATAATTTTGTTCGGAAACATTCGGCGCTTGGTAATAAGTCGCCAATGAAATATTTAAAAGAAAAGGGCAAACTGGAACTCTGAAATGTTAGCGCAAATTAGCCCCATAAGTGGTACTAAAAATGGGGGGCATATCCTAATAATTTAAATTCAATGTGTTTATTTGAAAAAAAATATTTAGCTTTTATTCTTCTTATTGTCAACTTAATTTCAATAATGATGAATAATTGCCAAATGGAGGAACGCACTTTTACTATCGAATCTGTTAATGGTTACAAGATCATTCATAACAAGAAACCTCTTTGGAAAGATAGACAAAAGATCACCTTGAAGTTAATCAGAAAAATAGGAGGAATCGAGACAGAAAAAGAAGAATATATTTTTCATAGAAATTTCGACATGGTTAAAGACAAAAATAGTAATAAATATATTTTATCTTGGGGGAAGTTTTTTATTCGGAAGTTTAATAAAGACTGGAATATTGTATTGAGATTTGGCAAAGAGGGACAGGGTCCAGGAGAGATTGAATGGCCCATGTGTTTATCAAGTGATTCTCAGGATAACATTTATATTTTTGACTCGAGAAGTGGAACAAGAGCCACAGTCTATTCACCGGATGGAGAGCATCTCAAAGACATCAAACTTCCCGGACGCTGCCAGAAGATGATCATTCTCAATTCTGGTGATTATGTCTTGGATACTCTGGATCTCAACAAAGAAGTCAATCCTACTATTATGGCAGTCGTATCTAATGAGGGGAAAATAATAAAAAGATTCTGTGCGGCTAAGGATTATGGGATACCTTCTCTTACTTATAATGCCAACCAGGTTTATTTCACCAATGATAATAAAGATAACATCTATATTGCTTTTGAGAATCAAAACAGAATAGAAAAGTATTCCTCTTCAGGAGATTTGATATACAGGGTGGAACAACCTTTGGATTACTCAATAATCAATAAAATGACTTTACAGGGTGAACAGAGGTGGCCTGAACTTACGTATGTCAATATAGATATTAAAATAGATTCCAAGGAAAGGCTTTGGGTGACAACTTTTAAAGACTTACCTGAGAAAAGAGGATCAAGATCTCAAACACTTGAGAATCAAGATAATCTTGAATTTCGGATTTATAGTAAAGATGGAATATGGCTAGACCGAATACCAGTTCCTGTCCCTCATTTTAAAAAAAGAATCTATGGAAACCGTATTTATTTGATCGATCCTTATTTTGAGACATGTATTTATGAATATGAGATAATTGAAATATATATAGGAGAGAAAAAAGACAATACTTTCGCAAGACAATAACGAAGAGGATGCTTAAGTTATTGAAATCAAGGGAAATGCCAGTGATATCAGCGACTTACCTTTGATTTTCCTTTCAATCCTAATACCATAATTTCAGCAATTTTCAGTCGATTTTGTCACTTATTCGTCACATGGAGAGGAGTTTGGTTTGAGAAAAAGTAAGGTAAGGAGACTGAATTCAAGAGGCATGAAAATATGATTGGTTTGAATGAACAACCAATCTTGTCAACAAGCATGGAATAATGACTCTTTACAGGCGTTGAAAAATGACCCCTCTAAAAGAGAGAGGGATTAAATAATGAAACAAAACGAGCTATACTTACTCCCGATAACAACATTGGGAGGAGCAAAGATGGTAAAAAGGGACATGTGGTATGAGATCCACAGTCGTTTCAAACGCAACGAATCGAAAAAGTCGATTGCCAGGACACTGGATCTGGATGTACGCACTGTGCGGAAGATTCTGTCTCAATCTGAACCGAAAAGATATCAGAGACAGACGAGCGGTGATACTCTGTTGACAGGCTATCAGGATTACATAAAAAAGCGTCTTGAAGCAGTTGGATACTGCGCTCAATCGATCTATGAAGAGCTCAAGGAGAGAGGCTACAGCGGAGGTTATGACACTGTAAGAAGATTCATGCATATTCCGGTTAATCTAGCCACCGATTCTGGAGTTATCCGGTCACTAGTTAGAGCGAAGCGACGCTGTAGTTTCATTATATCACCTTGTGGCCGGAATGAGTCAATGGAGAACTACGTTTTCTCATAGATTCTCCTTTAAGTTCCAGCCTATATGCGTTATGAATGACTCTATCCATAATGGCATCCG
>JAWODZ010000089.1:0-12209 GCA_046483025.1 bacterium | reverse complement strand
CAGACTTTTTTAAATATTTTTTAACTGGTCCCCAGAATCCAAAGGGACGAGTTGTACGATAAAATTTAACTAATACTTTGAAATCCGTTGGTTTAGTGAAATATGTTCCTATAATTGTGGCGATTAAAGAAACACCACTGGCAAATATAAAGGAAACATATTCTGGTACTCCCGGGAAAACCAGCCGCTGAATAACTGCAGCAATCATACCTGCTGCAGTTCCTATTGCAAAACCCCAGCCATTGAGCCTCCACCAATACCATCGTATTAAAGTTGGTATAAACATACCTGCACCAATACTCATAGTTATCCAACCCCAAATTTCATTAATATTACTAATTGCCAGGCTGAAAAGCAAGCCGAAAAACACTAAAAGAATAGTTGCCCACCGACTGTGCAGCATTAGTTTATGATTATCAGCCTTGGGATTAATATACGTTTGATAAATATCTTTTACCCAGTAGGATGCACCGGCATTGACTGTTGAATCAAACGTTGACATAGCAGCAGCCATTAAGCCTGCAACTAACAAACCTTTGATTCCTATAGGAATAAGTTTATTTACCACAACCGGTAATACAATTTCCGGATCACTGATGACCCCGTGACTGGCACCATAGGATACTCCCATAATAGCAATAGCTGCAATAAAAGGCCAGCGAAAGGAAAGTAAAAATGTCCAGAAAAGTGACAGTAATCCTGCTTCACGGTCACTGCGGCAGGCAAAATAGCGCTGAATCATATACCCTGAGGTTCCACCGCTTCCTTCAATGATAACCTTTATCAGATAAAATATGATCGCTATTCCAAAAAGATTATAAATAGAGTATAGAGAATCCTGAGGAAAATCAAGTTTCCAGGGAGGTACAAAACTGGTCCAGACTTCCTTGGTTGTCTGGATGGCTTTAAAAGTCCCATCTTTCATGGGGACTGAAATAGAAAACACATCCGGTATATTAAATTGGAAAGCTGTAGTTATGCAGATATAAAGGATAGTGCCAAATATAAGTAATCCCTGGAATACATCCGTCCAGACTACCCCGTATAAACCACTGGCCACTGTATAAATCATTGCCAGACTCATCATCAATAACGATGCCAGAAATTGTGCTCGTAAAAAAACAGTATATACAGTTTCACTTTCATAAAAATGTATCATTGAATGTACATCATCAATTAATTGATTTATATGATAGGTGAGATATTTTGCTGATTTGTCAGACTGTTCTTGTACAGTTTGTTTAATCGCAGAACGGGCAGAACGCGCTGTCATATCAAAAGAAAGAAGTTTATCCTTAAATTGGATCATCCTCCCCAGTTTTCCAGGTCGTTTCCGCAACAATTGCCAGTCTGCTTCCAGTTCTGTCCAGCTTCTGTTAAGTGCCCTCTGTTCACTTATATCCAGAGGTTTATCATCAATTGCTTCATTAACATTTACCAACAACACTTCCATCTCTCTGAATTTTTTTTTCAAAACCTTGAAATCTTCTGTATCAAGTTGTTTTTCAACTGTTCCTATATCAGGGATTCCAAGAAATGTACTTATAAATTTTCCTGAACCCACAGCAAAATACGTAATCATTGCAACAGTGATTATAAGAATGGATATGGCAGAAATCAGTCTGGCAATATGTCCTTCTCTGCTTTTACCAAAGCGAAAATGCATCCATTCTGCCATGGTCATTACCTTGGCACGACGGTTCCATTTACCCATAAAAATCATCAGAAAGGCCATAATAAGGGTGACACCTCCCCTGATTTCAATAAACATACCGGCAGCACCAAGAGCAAATATCCAGGCTGTATTGATCATGGTACCGCTGACATCCAGATTTGATGCCATACCAGATGCACCCAGAGCCCACCAGGGCATACCGCGATTACCCAAAAAATAGGAATTAATTCCCGTTGACGCCCGTCTCTGCATCATTATCCCTACAATAATCATGGAAGTTAAATATACTATCACTATTACATAATCAATACCTGACATGAATACTCTCCCTCACAATACTTTTATTCACATTTTTTTCATTACTGTATTAATAATATTTTTTCTGTTTTTACAGTGTCACCTGCCTTCATTCGGATAATATATATACCTGAAGATAACATATTCTCTTTACTGTCAGTGGTTTCCCAACAGACTTTGTGGAACCCGGGAGATAGATTACAGTCTAGTACACAATCTACAATTTGACCCTGCAGATTTAAAATGTTTAACTGTACATGACTACTTTTTTCAAGATTGAAACTTACTACAGTCTGGTTATTAAAAGGATTGGGATAATTAGGATAAAGTATACATTCCCTTACCTTTGAGTCCTGGAAAAAAGACTTAGTTTCCTCAATCCCGGTAAGAAAAGGTTTTTCTGCTGGTGTGTCAAGATATATCCGGTATTCACCGGGCTGCATAGTTATAGACATATCTGTTCGATATACATTGATTGAGTCACCGCTAAAATATTCATACCAGGTACCAGTGTTTTGAAAAATAGGCTGCAGTGACCGCATTTTTACATCAAAATTACCCAATACAGTGGCTTTCATAGTATCATTGCTGAGATGCAGCCAGCGACTGTACTTCCCCTGCCCTGCCTGTATATTCAGATCAGTATCCGCACTGCTGAACAGTTTATATTTCTGACGTAATCGGCAGAGTGCAGCTATTATATCATAGAGACGTCGCCTGTCCTGATTTTGGAAATACTCCCAGTGCAAAGGCTTGGGAGCAGTTCTTTCAATTCCTGATTCAGGCAGGTATTCATCATATCCAAGCTCTCCAAACTGCCAGAGCATTTTAGGACCGGGAATGGTCAGGAAGAATGAAGCAGCCAGCGCGTACCGTTCCAAGGCAGTAGAAAGTTCCTGAATATTATAATTACCCTCAATCCGGCCGTACTGCAGATTTTTATACATAAGCCAGGGTTCATCATGACTCTCCATATAGGTAACCAGGCCAGGTACAGACCAGCCGTGATTTTTGTAATAACACGCAGAAAGATCAGATGAACGCTGAGAATCCTTCAGCCACCCCATGGCAGACTGACTATACGCTGTATTCATGTTATTCCAGAGCATCATACCGTAGTTTGCAAGATTTTTTTCTTCTCTGTCATCTGCAAAATGTTCCAGGATGATATATACTGTTGAATCTGCTGACCATACATTATCTGCAAGCCGTTTAAGAATCTGGATACGCTGGCTGTCATAAGCCCCTCCATCTCCATACGTATTGGTAAATCCTTTGGTAAAATCGAGCCGGTAACCGTCAATATGATACTCTTCTATCCAGTGAGAAAGTACCCGGTCTACGAAATTCTGAGTTGCGGTACTTTGATGATTAAAATCATATCCCCAGTTATAAACCGGATTAGGAGAAATCTGATTAAACCAGGGATTATCTGCTGAAGGTCTGTTTTTCTGACTGTCCCAATATAGTCGCACAAGGGAGCACTGGCCGTATGCATGATTCAGTACCATGTCCATAAATACAGCAATATCACGGCTGTGAGCCTCATTGACAAAACGCTTGAGATCGCGGGCCGGACCATAGTATTTATCCGGGGCAAAATAGAAAGACGGATTATATCCCCAGCTGCTGTTTCCTTCAAATTCATTTACAGGCATCAGTTCTATAGCATTAATGCCCAGATCCTGAAAATAACTGAGGGTATCAATAAGCGTTTCATAGTCATGATTTTCGAGGAAATCACGAATAAGGAGCTCATAAATGATCAGATCAGTCTTTGCAGGCCGGATATAGTTTTCATCAGTCCAGTTGAATGAGTCGGTCGAGATTTTGAATGTTCCTACAATCTCAGTAGTTTTTCCTAATGGATACCGGGGTAAATCAGGAAAAATTGATTCAGGGATATACTGATCATTCCAGGGATCCAGGACAAGTTCAGAATAGGGGTCGGCAATTTTAATTTCCCCGTCTACAAAATACTGAAACTGATAAAGAGAATCCGGATTAAGGTTTGTCAGCGTCAGCCACCAGCAACTGGAATCAGGTGTAAGATTCATAAACCCATCAAGGGTACACTTCCAATCATTAAAAGAGCCTATAACGTAAACAAACTTTTTATCAGGAGCATGAAGAGAAAGGGTAACCTCCATGGGTCCGGTACTGTTAATACCATCTTCAATTCCTGCTGGTAGATGTGACATTACTACCTTGGGATTTACTAACCAGTCAATACTGGTCTCAGCCCGGGCGTCTGTTGAATCAAAAGCCACTAATGTTATTTCTCTACGCCCGGGGGAATCAGCTGTTAAAGTATGGTCAAGAGTATCATCATCAACTTCCACTACTATCCGGTCATCTACACAAAGCACCATCCGTACTGTAAAGTTGCCTACAGCCTGTATGTATAACTGATCCCCTATTTCTGAAAAAACCGGAGTATCGACAGGACTTATTAATGTTACCTGCAGCCCCTCCTGATACACAGGAATATAAAGATTACTTCCATCCGCTGCTCTGCCTGCTTTAGTTGAAGATGCATTGCGAAACACAAAAGCAAGCTGTTCAATGGTCTCAGTATCCGGCACACCATAATAACTTTCTATATGATACCGCATCTGCCAGCGGTCATTCCCCAGTGATGTTAATTTTGTGTCCGGAGTATTTTGTCCCCACTCGGTTTTTACATAACGCCAGTGAGTCGGGGAAGAACTTTTATCAGTGATCACCCCGGTGTGAGCATATACCTCCGAAGCTCCGACCAATCCGCCGTTACCCAAGGTCGCATCATAGATGATCATTATAGTATCATCCCGGGTAGAGAATAAAGGCGACCAGGTTAAGACCTGTGCCGGTATCATCTGTGTACATAACAACAAAAAAAGTAATATATAATATTTCATAATAAAAAACTGGGGGAAAAGGAATAATCCTTCTCCCCCATTTATACATTCCAACTTTTACTTTTGATCGATCATTACTTCATTAACAGCATTTTGTTAGTGTCGCTGAAATCACCCGCTTTGATACTGTAAATATAGATTCCGCTGCTGACCTGATGATCAAAATCATCCCGGCCATTCCAGGTGATCACATGTTTTCCGGCTTGTTTCTTGCCGTTAACCAGAGTAGTAATTTTCTGTCCAAGCAGGTTGTATACAGAAATAGTTACATTTACAGTCTTGGGTATTGAATAATGAATCTGGGTCTCGGGATTGAACGGGTTGGGATAATTCTGATCCAGGGCAAAAGTCAGCGGTTGTCCGCCAATATAATCCACACTGGTAGGCATCTCAGAATCAAAATCCCAAGCATTGTAAAAGGCAGGATCAATGCTGCCAAATTGTGAATGAATAGTGAAGGTTGACGATGCATCATCAATATTTTCAATATGATTATTCCCATATCCGCCTTCGTTATCACCGCCGCCAATACCGAATTTGAATTCCTGACCCACAATATTATTGGAGCTGTCTTTGTAGAATTGTACCTGCATGGTGAAAACACTGTCTCCGGCTGTTGCATCTCCATGCGTTCCGTCATCATACATGCGATGATCATCAGTCTGCATAAGACCTGCGCCCCAGGCACCCCATTCACCGGAAGCAGGACCGTTCATGGCTACACCCAAGGCAAGAACATTGTCAGGATCATTTACTGTCAGATTACTTTGAATATCTACCAGGCTGTCACCAGCCAGTACCTGATAGTAAGCCGGACGCACATCACACTCAAAAGTTACCAGTACATCCTGATCTATTATACCTAAATTTCTAAATATTGGCATCCTGTGTATATCAGCTTCACTGTCTACTATATCTTCGATGGTAACTCCGTCTGCTAGAGGAGTATATACACGTCGTTCAGCTTCACCGGTTACATTACCCTCATAATAGAAATTGTAGTAAATTTCACGATATTCATTGCCTTTTTTAATCAGATAGTATTGATAATCAATTGGATCACCTGCAGTAGCAACTACTGTATCTGTGGCTGCATACACAGTTGACAGTCCCTGACGCACCATCATCATAGTGCCGACTTCAGTAGCAGTTCCGAAGTATCCGTAGCGGACTTCCAGTGTATCACCGAAAGAAAAACCCTGACTGGCAATAGCTTTTGACATATCTGCATTCCAGGTGACAATCATGGTGTCCTGATGGTCTTTTTGGACTGCAGGCTGATCATTGTACCATTTCCAGGCAACTGTTGTATCGCCAGTTACTGTTATTCCCCGGTTCTCGTTGTCAGGAAACATGCCGTGATTGAAAATTTGTTCGCTTTGATCCCAGCTGCCTAAAGTAAATCGGTACATAATGCTTTCATATGTTGTACCATGATTAAGAAGCTTGAGATCAAAATTCCAGATATTGCCTCCTTCTTCTTTTGTCAGAGGATATTTATCCGGCACCCACATATTGTCAGCTCCGTCAGGTCCAGGAAAAGCACCTACGATATAAACACTATCTTCATCAGGATTAAAATCAGTAACCGCATTCATATTAACCCGGAAAAATACATCCAGACTGTCAGTTTCCCGGTACGGTGGATTCCAGCCATTACTGATATAGCCAAGAGCTAAGGTAGTGTCAGTATCCGGCAGTACCCATTCTCTGTTGTCATTATCCTCCCAGGTGAATTCGTCTGCATCATTGGTCTTATAGCGGAACTTGTAAGCCATGCGCCAGCCGATCATAGAGTCAGGATATTCAATAACAAGCTCCCAGTAATCTCCGCCAACATTTGTAGCCAAAGGTGAAGCATTGTCCCACGTGAGGAAAACATTTTTCCAGTAATCCTCTCCCGGAGGACCGACTTCAGAACCGCATACCTGAACCTGATGAGTTGAGTCAGTAATACCAATTCCACTAATGGTTGAACTATTAATGCGGTAAGTTACATTTACCTGACCATAAGCTAATCCGGCCAGCAGTAATACCGCCAGTGTTAGTAATAACAAACGTTTCATACAAACCTCCTCCAAAAATAATTACATATAATATAAAATATTGCCGTTCTCTTCTTCAATGCTTTTCTGCCATCACCTCCTTTCAGAATTATTCTGATGTTGTGATTTGTATCACCCCCTTTTTAGATTTTATTATATTCTGGTTCATAAAATTTTATTAAAATCTAAAAGTTGATACCAACAGCAGCCATATGTATTCCACCGAACAGCCCATAATTAAGATATGTATAATCTATATTCCAGCACACACCTTCTGTTAAAATCATTATGGCTCCCATACCCAGAGTTAAACCAGCTTCACTTTCTTCCCGAAATAATGATTTATAACCAGCACGTAAGAATAACATATCCCTGAGCGCCAGTTCAGTACCTATATTAATGGTTTCTGTATTATCACTGGGCCGAAAAGCATCGATTGCCACTGTTAAACGATCCTGCCCCAGATTAATAACATCCAATGCTAAGCCTACTCTGAAAAAAAGTGGTAAGGGCCAGGATTCGGTTTTTAAATTTCCAACAATAGTTTCATTATGACCTGTCGCATCCTCATCCAGATCAACCCGATGCAGTAAATCTTTACCCGACATACGTAAATTAGTACCAAAATTGGAAATACTCATTCCCAGGCGCATATCATTGAACTGGGTAATATATAGTAATCCTAAATCCACAGCAAAGGCAGAACCGGATTCGTTCCAGATCTTCTGATGGATATACTTAATGTTGCCGCCAATAGAAAAACGATCTGTAAGGTTACGGGCAAAAGAAATGGTTGCAGCTAAATCCCGGGCTGACCATCGTTCTCCCGTTCCTTCAGGTTCAGAAACTGTGGTTACTATATCTTCACCATAATCTAACTGCGTTACGCTAACACCCAGTGCATTCTCTCCCAGATTCAATACAAATCCTACCCAGTTAACATTAGTATTAACCAGCCAGTTAGTATGTGCAACCAGAAACTGAGACTGGCTAAAACGTGAAAGACCACCTGGATTGTAGTACATAGCTGTTGCATCGTTAACAAGAGCAGTATATGCACTACCCATGGCTGCAGCTCTGGGAGCTACAGATATTCCCAGAAAGGGAACAGCAGTTGTTCCTACTTTTGACTGAGAATTAACGCAGACAGTACTACTTATTACCAGTAAAATTACTACAATGTTAATATTTTTTTTGAGTTTCTTAGTTATCATAGTTAACTCCACCTACTATAATGAATTTCTAATTATTATCATTATTTAATAATAGCAATCTTTCCGGTTTTCTGACCGATATCTGATTCGACAACATAAAAATAGATACCAGCAGCAACATCAAGATTTTCCATAGTTTTTAAATTCCAGGAAACCGTGCCGTCATGGATATTATCATTATGCTTGATTCTGCGTACTAATTCACCACGGGAAGTAAAAATATGGATAGTTGCACCTGGAGGAAGATGGATAAAATCAATTTTTCTCTCTCCTCGTCCGCTCGTAATTGCCGGTGGTAATGGTAACTCATGGGCAGTGGCGACAACATAAGGATTTGGCACCACTTTTATCATATCAAGCAGTGAATCCGCAGGAAGAGTTACATCAATATCAGGTGTTCCAGGAGAAAATTCAAGAATATCACCGTTTTTGAATGGTTTTTTTAACCGGATAGTCAGTGTATCCCCTGTTCCAAAAGTATATATAGTATCAGTAAGGCTGGTAAAGAAAAGATCCCAGGTAAAAATTTGTTCATCATTGGTACCCTTTTCTACAAAAACAATTTCATCATAAGGTGATAATTCCTGATTATGATCCAGATCAACAAAAATAAAATCAATATTTTTATTTTCGGTTCGGTTAAAAATCCGAAAATTTACCGGAATTCCCTGTACAAATAATTCCTGCATAATAAGAGATGTATCAATAACTTCATCATTAAAAATAATCTGATAATCAGCAGGATGCCGTAATCCCAGTAAACGATCAGATCCAAAATAAGTGTCGATTATATTAAAGGTGAAATTATACACTTTAGATGAATCTGCCCACCCTGACCGAAGAGTGTCCAGTTTCACATTCCAATGATTATTAAAAGAGAGCCACATTCCATCAAATATATCTGAATCTTTTGTTTCTTCAGCATAAGGGCTGTTCTGCAGATGGGAGCTCTTAAATACAGGATAATAATTATAAAAAACTGTATAGTTCATTCCATATTGCAAAACACCAGGCTGATTGCCTTTAATCTTTCCAGAAACTGTATCCAGAACATATTTACTCTGATCTATGGTTTCACCATCGGGATCATATACTTTCACTGATTCTTCAATAATGTTTTTATGTGATAAGCTGACATTAATTGTATCATTTCCAGTAATGGTTTCGGTTATACCCGTCATATCTTTGACTGAATAGAAGGTAGTGATGGGGACAAAGTATTCTTCTGGGTCATTTTGATCCAGATTTGGTTCTCCCGGATCGGGCAGGCCATTGTTCTCAGTTCCATCTTTGTCATGTGTGCCAGCTACGCCATCACTGCCAACATCGTCTGTTAGTAGATCCCAGTTATCATTATTGTCAATACCATCATTGGAAGTATCTAAAAATTCTACCTGATAATCATGATTTTTCACTGCAGTCTCATCAACAATCTTATAATACACTGCACCAGTGCCAATGGTATTGGGGTTAAGAATCTGCACACTGTTTGCAGGAGGGACGTAACCAGCCACCTTAGCATTAGGTATTGCCACAGCTGTATTCTGAAATGTACGTACTTCACCTGAAGGGCTGATGTCAATTCTTTTATCATTTTCTTTTGGAAAAATATCAGTTATTTCATCTCCTTGATCATAAGCCACTACCGCGTAAAAATAACGCCTGCCGTTTTCCACATCCGTATCGGTAAAGGTATGTTTTAACCCGCTGTCATTCCCTAAATAGAAGGAAGCCCCGCGACTTTGCTGGAAAAGATCTGCACTGGGTCGGAAATAGCCCTTAATACCGTTATCCTTATCAAACTGAGCTATGGGTTCATATGCAACCGGATTACCAGAGGCATCCGTAATATTAAAAATTTCATTGAAATTATGGTCTGTTGCACGGTAGATTTTATACCCTTCGAAATCATACTTTTTTAATACCGGATCAAAACTTTCTTCTGCTTTACGGTCCCAATAGATTGTAACTTGTCCATCTCCCGGTACTACTGCAATTGTGGGTTTGTCAGGAGCAGGTGGAAATCGGTAATCACTGTCGTATATTTTTTGTACTGTCTTACGATTATTCAACAGATCTTCTATATCAACCTCTTTTCCGCCTCCTTCTCCATAAACTAGAGCAAGAGAAAAACGTTGTGTCTCACCGGCGCGCAAAGGGAAATAGCCTGATCCATAAGTAAAATCTCCATCTTCACCACGCTCAGGTTTATTATTAACAATTGATTCTGGTACTTCAAAATATCCAGGAGCCAGACGCTTCCAGAGGTCTTCATCATCAGCCATAGTGATATCAAGGGAAGGTGTAAAATACTCAAAACTGGTAAGACCTATCTGATCTGACTCATCCACATCGGTCTGGTCAAAATTCGGCTCACCCGGGGTGGGTATCCCGTCACCTTCACCATAATCACCAGTACCCGGGATACCATCAGCTCCGACATCATCATATTCCGGATTCCAGTCGCCATCGTTATCAATACCGTCATCTCGTCTTTCATCAATAAGCTGGTCATTTACTCCACGACCACTAATATAATCTTTAAAACGAACCGGACTAAGTTTATCAATCAGTATGTTACCTTCCTGATCTTTACGGAGTTGTCGATAATGTAAATAATAATTTTCATCAATGAGACCATCCAGATCATTATCAACACCGTCATAAGCATTGGAATTGATCACCTCTTTACCTTCACGAAACACTACATTACCCTCTGTAACTTCTGTGCTACCAGGAACAATAGTAATATCATTACCCTGTGTACTGAGCGTAATCGTGCTGTCAGGAAGAGTATATACAGTGCGGTTATAACTTTTATCAATCAATACAATTTTATCTCCTGCCTCCAGGATTCTAGGAGCAAAATCATCTTCTGTAAAAAAAGGACCAGTTGCCGGTATCAATGGATTTTCATCACTGTCTCCGTCGTTATCAATACCATCGTATTGATTTCCGGGACTTTCCAGAAATGCATATCCAACAACCCCCACATCACCGGTCCAGAGGGGATTACGACTTGTATTGTCATCAAAATCAGCTGTATAGGTTAAATCTTTCTCTACATCAAAAAATGAATAATCATCATCATACTCTCCGAAATCTTCAGTTGAAGTTACACCGATATAGGTACCGACAAGCATACCAAAAACTACCTTGCTGTAATCGGTAGTACTGGTATTGGTTATTTCATAAAGCCAGAATATACAATCCTGAGCCAGAAAATCCGACCACTGCATTGCTCTTACCTTGATCTCCAAGCCAAGACCATTACGACTGGGATCTGTTGAATCAGGTTTAAAGGATACTTTCCAGCGGTTATATTCCGAATAATTAAATTCTTCATCGTTATGGTCATCCATTACAAAAAATGCTTCTTCTGCAGCAGTAGTGGTTTTTCCAAAAAATCCGTTCCAGGAACCAGACCAACCAGGATCAAGAGGATCGTTCATTTTATCAGGCCATTGAGATGGCCAGGAGGTAGGATCACTGTAAAGTGCAATACTTTCCTGATTCTCATTAAAATACCCGGCCACAGGTTCAAATCCCCAGTATTCACCGGAAGGAGACTGCTCATGCCGCTGAGTAGGACGATTAACAGGACAAACAACTACTGAATGAAAGCGTGTACCATCAGCAGTTACCACCTCTGCTCCCACTAGAGGGCTGACATCACCAATGTATCCATTGTTATCATAAACCCATGCTCCTCTGCAACCCTTCTCAGCAGGCTGTCCTATGACCCCCCAATTACCAAACACTGTTTTGACCAGATTGCCCCGCATAGTGGATGATCGCCTAAAAACACGACCGCTCTGGGCAACTATCTCCACAGTCAGCATAAAAACAAGTATAGTGGCCAGCATACTGGTGATAATACTAATTCTTTTCATAGTAATACTCCGATTTATATATTAAATCCTCTCTTTTAGAAACTGTAGGTAAAACCAGCTTCAATACGTCTTGGTTCTGAATAATGAGTTGCGTTTGTAAACCAGCGATCCAGTGTATTGACGGATAGAACAGGATTAGTAGCTTCTGCTACCTGTTTATCGGTAGTGAACCCAGCTCGTCCGGT
>JAWODZ010000071.1:0-18974 GCA_046483025.1 bacterium | reverse complement strand
AAAAATTCGAATTTTAGAAAAAATATTTGTTTTTTATAGAAATTATAAGTCTTCGAGCATGTAAGCCACCCTGACAGGGTCGCCACCCTGTCAGGGTGACTTTTTTTGTAACCACAAAGATCACCAAGAAGCTCACAAAGAAAACATTTGTTTTTTTTGTGAGTTTCTCAACTGTTGTCGGGTTGGGAATTATGTGGGGAAGTTTTGATGTGTCAATCCCCCTGAATCCCCCTTTGGGAAAGGGGGAACTTATTGGTTGGATCTGATTACGAGGTTGAGTTTTAACATTTATTTTGCTGTCAATCCCTCGACCTTGTAATTGAATTCATAGGCCAGAGCGCCGCTCCAGTTATGGGAATACACGCTTTTGTAGCGGGTTCCGTTTACCGGTCCTACAGGCTTTCCATAGGTATAGAACCAGTTAACAATGGGGCTGCCGGTAAATCCCAGACTTATCCAGTATTCCCCGGGCTGAAGTTTGAGCTTTTCTCCGGAGATATTAAATTCCACCCAGTCATATCCGGGTTTGACAGGAATGCTCTGCAGATTTTTAAAATCGCTGGTGGCGATTACCTTGCCCGGTTTTCCTTTATTATCGCTCCTTAACTCCAGCCAGAGTTGTCCGCTTCCTCCGAATTTATGTAAGGCCAGTGCTACATGTTTTATATTCACTGGTTTTTGGAGTACAAAAACTTGAGCATACTGAGTTAATTTGGTAGTAACATATTCTGCAGTTTCCACCATAAAATTTTTTTTCATCTGATATTGATCCCCGGATGTTTTTTCCGGATCAGTGGTGTTAAAAGCAAAGTTGATATTACGGGGAAAGTCCAGATTACCGCAAACAAATTTTTTGGTGAATTTCAGTTGTTTCAGATCTTTATCCGGGATTTTTTTGGGCGGAGGCGGTTTGGGTACTGATACTTCCTGGAACGTTGCTTTGACTTCGGGACAGAGGAGCATTTTACGGGGACCATAATTCTGTTTTGTACAGGTTAGCTGAATATTATCGCTGACAAAATCAGCCTCGATAATTTCCTGAAAAGAAGGTTTTGCACTTCCTCCCCGGGAACGCACCCAGCGGATGAGTCCGTCATTTACTGTTTCCTGATTGTCGATACCCACTTCAATGCGTATGAAACGGTTGGATACAAACAGTTCGGTCTGCTGAGGATCAAAAGGTGCCCATCCCAGATCCGGAAAATATACCTCAATCCAGGAATGGCGTCCCTGTCCCATTTTAAAGGTATAATCACCTTCTCCCATGTTTACGGTAAAAGGTTTTTTCAGGGTGATCCCGTTCACAATACGTACCGGAATATCAACGGCCCGCATCAAGGCTGCGGAGAGGTGAGAATAGTTTTGACAGTTGCCTTTTCCGGAATTAAAAGAGTAAAGCGCATCGTATTTAACCGGAGGTGTGACATAACGCATATTGTCTATCACCCAGGTTAAAATCTGCTGAACCGCATCAAACTCGGTTTTTGCGCCCTGAGTAATTTTTTCAGCCTTTTGTTTTATTTGCTGGTCGTTGCTCTGTATCAGTTCAGAAGAATGCAGGTACTCCTTCAATTGGTCATCCTTAACAGTTAAGGGAAATGGAGCTTGTGACTGTATTGTCTGCAGGTTGGTATGATTAGTGAGAGCAAGATTCATATTAATGTGTATTGTGGTGTTTGGTTTTTTCCACTGCAGTTCGATGATGGTATTGCCCCGTTTATCCTCGGTTTTGTTCTTTTTGTCCGGCTGAGGATTAATGTCAAGTATTACATCTTCAATTTTTTGGTTGTAGGTCGGGGAGGAAAATGATTTGGGAACCACCAGACTCATCTTTAACACTTTTATTCCGGATGCAGGTTCGAGAGTTTGGAGCAGTTGATATTTGATTTTTGATCTCTGTCCTCCGTTGATCAGATAATTTTCAGCCAAGACAGAAATTGACAGAATTAAAAAAGTTACAATGCACATAATTTTTTTCATGGCTTGAACTCCGTTTCAAATAAAAGATAATTGGTTTTTTCCATCCCCAGAGCCTCATAGGTCCTGATTGCAGTACTGTTATCTTTATCAACATATAAGCGTATTCCGCATACATCCGGCTGATTTGCAGCCAGAGAATTTACTTTTTCATATAAACTTTTGAAAATCCCTTTTCTGCGAAACTCGGGTAAAACATAAACGCTCTGTATCCACCAGAAAAATCCATTCCGCCAGTCACTCCACTCTTTGGTAATCATCAGTGATCCGGCAATTTTGGTACCATATTCAGCTGTCAGATAAAATCCCTTTTCCGGCTGGGTGAGAAGATTCTTCACTCCTTTTTCTGCAACCTCTGGATTTAGCTTTTTTGCTTCGGTTTCCTCTGCCATGGCAGTATTGAAATGAGTCAAGGTTTTAACATCCTTTAATTCACCGAATCGGATATGTATTTTATTTTCCATTTTTATATCCCAATTTCAGATTCCCTTAACTAGTTTAAAAATTTTTATTGAGGCAGATAATTATTCAACAAATCGATTGTTTCAAGGTGAGGTTCTAATAGATAGATCTTAATAAGTATAATTTTTCTGGTAACTGACTTTAGATCAGCCAGTTACCAGAAATAGACTGTAATGAGCTTCAGTGATCAGGCTACGGTAATTTCATCACTCAGGTAAACATCCTGTAAATTTTTTAAAATTTCCAGTCCTTCTTTCATGGGTTTCTGGAAGGCTTTTCTGCCGGTGATCAATCCCATGCCACCTGCACGTTTATTGATTACTGCAGTTTTCACCACTTGGGCCAGATCGTTATCCCCAGAGGCACCTCCGGAGTTTATCAGGCCGGCTCTGCCCATGTAGCAGTTAATCACCTGATAACGGGTTAGATCTATGGGGTGATCGGAAGTCAATTCACTATACATCTTGGGGTGGGTTTTGGCAAACTTAAGTGCAGTAAATCCTCCGTTGTTCTGAGGCTGTTTTTGTTTTATAATATCAGCTTCAATGGTTACGCCTATATGATTTGCCTGGCCGGTCATGTCTGCTGCCAGGTGGTAGTCCTTTTCCTTGGTCTTGAAGTCAGGATTACGCAGATAAGCCCAGAGCACAGTGGCCATACCCAGCTCATGAGCATACTGAAAAGCCTCGGAGATTTCCACCAGCTGGCGGTTGCTTTCCGGTGCTCCAAAATAGACAGTAGCACCTACGGCAACTGCACCCAGGTTAAAAGCCTGTTCCACTCTGGCAAAAAGTATCTGGTCAAATTTACTGGGATAGGTGAGAAGTTCGTTATGATTTATTTTTAATATAAATGGTATTTTATGTGCATATTTTCTGGCAATTGAACCCAGTACACCCAGGGTGGAAGCTACACCATTGCAGTGTCCTTCTATAGCAAGTTTGATGATATTCTCCGGATCGAAATAAATTGGATTAGGTGCAAACGATGCTCCGGCTGTGTGTTCAATGGCCTGATCCACCGGAAGTATGGAAAGATATCCGGTACCACCTAAACGACCAGTATTGAATAATAATTGAAGATTTCTCAAAACCGGTGCGGGTCTGTCTGAATCAAGAAAAACCCTGTCAATAAAATCGGGTCCGGGTAGATGCAGTTGATCGTTAGTTATGGTTTTACAGGTATGGCTAAGGAGATCATCCGACTCCTTACCCAACAATGCTTTTATTTGATCAATCATGGTTTCCTCCTTTGTTGGATTTATTATTTATATTTTCAAGTGCTTTGCGAAATGTATCAATAGCTAATTCAACACAATGGGTGTGAGATGCGGGTAACCCTTTCAGAAAGTCCAAAAGATTTAAAGGGGTGATTTGTACTGCTTGTTCAAGGGGTTTGTTTTTAGCAAGTACAGTAATGCCGCTTCCGCAGGCAATTGTAGCTGCACAGCCATCTGATAAAAATTTAATTTCGGATATACGATCATTATCCAGTTTCAGACTTATCTGAATGGTATCACCACAGGATCCTTTGATCCGGGCAAATCCGTCCGGATTTTCAATATCACCCACATTTACCGGTTCGTAGGCCAATTCTATGACTTTTTCTGAAAAGGGCTCAGATGGGTTTCCCCAGATATATTTCTGAAGATTTTGGAAAAAAATTTCTGTTTCTTTTTCTTTATTTGTCATAAGCAACTGTCCCTGTGTTTAAACTTCTTATATGTTATAAAAATTATTGAAAAAAACAACTAAAATCAATAAAATAATTCCGGATCTTTCATTGATTATTTATTTTATTTTATTTATGTTACTGATAATTCTTTGCATCAAAAAAAAGAAAGGATAAAACATGGCTTATCTCTACACTATTATAGGATATCTTGTGTTACTTTTAACAGTTGGAGTGTTTCTGGCAAAAAAAGTCAAAACCAGAGAAGATTTTCTGGTTGCAGGCAGAACACTCACTGCGCCCATACTGGCTGGAACCTTGCTTGCTACCTGGATTGGTTCGGGAGACATTTTCAGCGTGGCTGACCTTTCCTATAATCATGGATACACTTCTCTGATTGGAAGTGCAGGAGGCTGGGCAGGTTTTATACTTGTTTTTTTTATTGCAGCCAGAGTAAGAAAGTTCGGCCAGTTTACAGTGCCGGATATTCTGGAAGTCAGGTACAATAAATGGGCTCGAATGCTGGCAACAGTAACTACTATTGTTGCTTATGTAACCATTGTGAGCTACCAGTTTCGGGGTGGCGGCTGGATCATAAACATAATTTCCGGAGGAAAAATTTCCCCCAATACTGCCATGTTGTATATGGCCGGGTTTGTTATTTTTTATACTATGACTGCCGGAATGCTTTCTGTCGCCTATCTTGATCTGATAAACGGCATTATAATCATTACCGGAGTATTTGTTGCTCTTCCCTTTCTCATACAAACCGGAGGAGGTATTGCCACTATTGCTGAAAATGTTACTCCCAGAGCACATCCCATTCTGGGGAATATGACACTCATAGCAGCTCTTGGTTATTTTGTACCAACTATGCTGCTGGCGTTAGCGAATGGAAACATGTATCAAAGGTTTTTCTCTGCCAAGAATGAAAAAGAGGCTAAAAAGTCTGTATTTATATTTTTAATCGGAGTGATTATCCTGGGTGTTGGAATGCAGAGTCTGGCAGTTATCGGAAGCAGTATTTTTAAAGGATTGTCCACTAATGAATCCGGCAAGATTATCCTTAAAGTGGCTCATGAAGGAGTACCAGTTGCAGTGGGATGTATTCTTCTGGCTGCAATTGTAGCTATTGTCATATCCACAGCTAACAGTTTCCTGCTGGTACCTGCTACTAATATTATGCAGGATATAGTTCATCGTTTCATAAAACCGGATATCTCAGACAAAGGTATGGTGATCGGAAGCAGGATTTCTCTGATTGTACTGGGAGTTTTTGCCTATGCTCTTATAGGATTTTATCCCAGAATTTTAAAGGCAGCTTATGCAGCCTATACCATTTACGGTGCCGGTCTCACTCCGGCCCTGATGGCAACTTTTTTCTGGAAAAGAGCTACGGCAAAAGCAGGTGCAGTTTCAATACTTTCCGGAATGTTAGTTACAGTTTTCTGGGAGATAGCCACAAAAATTGCTGGTGATCAGTTTTTAGGAATACCGGCTATATATCCGGCTCTTTTCAGTTCTCTTTTTCTGCTTATTGTTGTCAGTCTGCTTACCCCCAAACCGGATAAAAGCAAGTGGAATCAGTTTATGAAAGAGCGGAGGGTTTAGGGCAGAGGGCATAGGGCATAGAGCATAGGGCATAGAGCATAGAGCATAGAGGATGGAGAATCGGAGTATCGGGGTAACGGAGAAATGGGGAATGGAGGGATGCAAGAATGCAAGATTGTATGAACTTTAGAACGTGAGAGGTTTAGAATTTTATAAATTAGTAATACGAATTTTCAAAAATAATATCTCAATAAAACTCCCCTGACAAGAGCTTGTCCTGAGCTTGTCGAAGGAGGAGACTAAGAGGGGTTTATAAAAAAAATATTATTTTTGAAAATCAATTCAGATATAATGGAGAAGGGAAGAAAAGGAGAAAAGGAGAAAAGGAGAAGGGAAGATAACACCCCTCTTCCTCTGCTGACGCCGAGGGTCTCCCCTCAAGGAGAGAAATCATATAACGCAAGTCCTCCCTTGAGGGAGGATATAGGTGGGTGTAAGAATAGAAATACAAAAGAAAAAAATTAAAGTTCCATAAAAGAGAGTGTATTGTAGAAGAATAAAGAAATAAGAGACACGAACATGAGAACTGCAGAACGTGAGAACATTAGTGTTTAGAAGTCAGTGACCAGCATTCAACTTATGGCTGTTGATAGAGGAGAATCGGAGTATCAGGGTAACGGAGAAATGGGGAATGGAGGGATGCAAGAATGCAAGATTGCAAGGTTGCAAGATTGCAAGAACTTCAGAACGTGAGAGGTTTAGAACGAGAGAACTTTAGAAAATGAGAACTTGAGAACTATAGATTTCAGAAGCTAGAGGCCGGTGAACAGACAGGGTGTCGTCCTGAAAAAAGTTTACAGTTTTCAGGTCAGTTGTTCCAAAATGTCATCCTGAACGACCGAAAGGAGTGAAGACGTTATCCTGAGCGAGCAAAGCGAGCAAAGAATCTTACACCATAAAGTGACATGGTATGACGGTTCTTTTACTGATTAAGTACGATTCTCTAAAGGAATTAATTCATTTCCAGTAAAACTTGATACACTGGTTTACTGTATTTGGTATGAGATCCTTCGTCACTTCGTTCCTCAGGATGACAGAATTGAGTGTGAATAGGTAAAGCTAACAGTTATGGATTAATAATGGATAAAACCTCAATGTGTGACAATAGATCACTGAGAGTATAGCGGTCAGCTTAATTTAATATTCGTATACATAGAAAATGTCTAAAGAAATCAACCTAAAAGGCAAAACCGTATTGGCTCCATTAGCCGGTATATCCAACATTCCTTTCCGGCTGATGGCGGTTCAGAACGGGGCCTCACTGGTCTTTACTGAAATGGTTAGTGCGGACGGGCTGGTATATGGAGATTTGAAAACCAGACAGTACATGAAATTTCTGGAGCAGGAGAGACCTATCGGAATCCAGATCTTCGGTGATGATCCTGAGATCATGGGTCAAGCAGCAGTAATAGTGGAAAGACAAAAACCGGATTTAATCGATATAAATCTGGGCTGTCCGGTTAAAAAAGTAGTCAAACGGGGAGCCGGGGCAGCCTTAATGAAGTATCCTCAAAAAATTGCTGGGATTATCCGCTCTGTGGTCTCTGCAGTTTCTCTTCCGGTGAGTGCCAAGATGCGTTCCGGATGGAATAATGACAGTATTAATTGTATAGAAATAGCCCGTATTCTGGAACAGGAAGGTATCAGTCTCATAACCATACATCCCCGCACCAGATCCCAGGCGTTCAAAGGAAAAGCGGACTGGGATCTGATCAAACAGGTAAAAGAGAGTGTATCGGTTCCGGTTATAGGAAGTGGTGATATTTATACTCCGGAACATGCTCTCCGTATGTTCAAAGAAACCGGATGCGATCTGGTCATGATAGGACAGGGAAGTCTGGGAAGACCCTGGATATTCGAGCAGATCAACCACCTTCTGAAAACCGGTAAACGAATACCGGAACCGGATTTTAATCAGCGGATTGAATACTGCCTGCAGCACTACCACCTGGCCTTTGATTTTTACCAGGAAGAACAAAAATGTGTAAAGGAAATGCGGAAATACGTTAACTGGTATTTACGGGGAATTCCGGGAAATCGCAAAATCAAAGATGAAATATTTCATATAACTGACAGGCAGGAGGTGGAGCAGAGACTGGAGGAGTATGCGCGGGAGCTGGGGAAGGGTGGGGAGGATTAAGATGGATTGTTGTATAGATAAGCGTCAGTGTAATAGACCTCAAAGGTCTTGAAGACCTTTGAGGTCTGAATAGTTTTACCATTTCGGAAACCGGTATAGTCATTTTTCGAAACAATTGATAATTTGTCAGTCTTCGTTGGGCTCAGACTGTCAAATCAATGACTTTTTTAAAGAGCTCCAAGGTTGTAAGTTCTATTTTTCAAAAACAATCAAGAATTTTTCTTCTTGACATTTTTTAATCTTTCTTATCTTAATTATATGATACATATATATTAAATCAGGGAACATAATCTACAGGAGCATTTTAATGATATCTCAACAAGAGATAAATTTACTGGCAAAAACAATATCTGATAAATTTAATGTATAGAAAATATTTTTATTTGGTTCATATGCCTATGGTAAACCTGGTTATGAAAGTGATCTGGATATTTGTATAATAACTAAATCGAATGGTAATGGATAGTTTTGATATTGCTAAAGAGTGGTTTGATATAGCTCAGAGTGATTTATTATCTGCCAAATATCTTCAGAATATGAAACCTCTTCCAGTAGAAATTATATGCTATCATTGTCAACAATCATCAGAAAAATTACTTAAAGGCTTTTTAGCATTAAATAAACATGAAATTAAAAAACGCATGATTTAATTTTGTTTTAAAAAAATATAATTTTTTAAAATCAAAAAATGATTCAGAGTCTTGATTATTGTATTGTTATAACGATTTGTACCAGGATTTTCTTTCGTAATCTATGACGTTTAGAAAACCGTTTTACTAATTTCCTAAACGTTTGTAATATTTGTCAGTCTTCGACAGAGCCTGTCCTGAGCGTGTCGAAGGGCTCAGACTGACAAAATAATACTGTAAACCCTTTAAAACCCTTTCCTGACTTCATCCACAACCTCCCCGGCTTTACCCGCAT
Source organism: bacterium (assembly GCA_046483025.1). Classification (GTDB taxonomy): domain Bacteria; phylum Zhuqueibacterota; class QNDG01; order QNDG01; family CAYUAG01; genus CAYUAG01. The sequence goes on along the minus strand of JAWODZ010000071.1, from coordinate 10,189 downwards.
CATTCTCACCCAGGTAAATGAGTATAAAGTGCTCAAAGGAAGTTACCCATACCAGCTGATCTTGACTGTCCTTTACAGTAACTCCCTTTTGGGTAACGGTGTAATCAGAAAATTTACTGTTATCTTTTAAATGATCTCCGGCATTCAGAAACCATTTTTTCTGTTCAGTGCTGTCAGCATAGTGCAGTAAAAAGAGTTTATATCCTTTATAATCTCCCACCACTCCCCTGGTAACACCAAAAATATTCTCAGTATCAAATTCATACTGATTGTACAATCCCAGATTTCCTTCAATATAGGTAATGTTTAAACATGAATCTGATACATCTGTTAAATAATCAATCAGGTCAGGAGGGGAGCCTTTTTCGGTGATGTTATCATCTATCAATCCCGCGAATTTTTTCAGACTTTCCCGGGTAGTTCTGTCAGTATCAAAACCGATCAGGGTCACCACATAAGGACCTTTCCAGAAGTTGAGATAGTATTCTTCCATTTTCCCTTTGGATCCTATAGCTATATTCTCACCATTTCCTCCGGCCTTAAAAGAATACATCCCATAGGCACTGACTGCGTCTTCCATTTCATAGATTTCTACATTGATGGAAGTTCTGTCTTCATGTGAATAAGAATGAATGACTGCCTGCCTGAACCCATATTCATAGTAAATTTCTGCTCCTCCGTTGATCAAGAGAAAGAGGTCTTCTCCTTTGGCGTACTGGGGTTCTCCAAATGGTTGCCAGTCTTTTAACTGGTTCTGGTTCGGCAGGAGTGTAAGTATATCCTTTCTGTTATCAGTGGTTTCCTCTGTGCATTGCATCCATGCGGGAATAATTGTGACTGAAAGCATGAGTATTAAAAGTTTTTTGATTTTCATAGTGATCCTTTAATTAACTGATTTTTTTAATATTAGCAACTAACAAAACGAACAATAGTTTTTGTGTCTTTATTCTAACACCCCTCTAAATCTTCCCTCAAGGGGAGACTTTCACATATTAAATACAAAAATTTATCGTCGTTACCTTAAAACCTTCTTGATTTTCCCTTGTCCTTTTTTGCCTTTTTCCTTCTCCCTTTCTCCGTTACCCCGATACTCCGTTTCTCCTTCATCAACAACCATAGTGTTGATTTTTGACTACTGATCACTGGCTTCTGTACGCTAACGTTCTCACGTTCTCAAGCTCTGTTTTTTCCCTTTATCCTTTATCCTTTATCCTTTTGAAACACCCCCTTCACTTTCCGCCAAAATTCAAATCCAATTGTTTCAAGTGTGGGCGGGTATATCTGAAGGCCGTTTTTAAAGCGAGCGATCAACTTAAATTCATTATCAAAATAATCCGAGTTGGCAAAATGAGCAGGTGTAGTGGCATCAATATCCGTACCGTTATATTTTTTAACCACATCTTCTGGCCATTTTTGGGGATTGATGGTATTGAAAAGCCAGGTTTCTCTTTTATCATCGGGTTTTTTTATTTTTTGCTGGTACAAATATTCAAACACTGCACGAACCCCTACACTGCACACCTTTTTCTTTTTGCCAAAATCAAAAATTTTTATTTTAAAAGTATGTTCAAACCCAAGCATTCCATTTATGGCAATATCCAGTAATTGACCTACATCATATACTGTCCCCACCAGTTTTTCAGCTCCCTGGCGAAGAATAGTAATACTATCCTTGGTCAAGGCAGTCTTTTTCAACCGGTAAATTGATATATCATTAAGACAGTATTTTTTTAAATCTTTTTTGATGGTTTTGGGAGGTTCAACCGATAGAGTAAATGTTTTATCAAGATAAAGCATACAATGGTCATGCTTCCAGTTCGCTTCTTTGCCAAAAAGATGCCGCTGATATTTCCGTATAGCCTTAATACCGGTTGCCAGCAGGATTTGATACGGTTTATAAGGAGTGATCTGGTTAACCACATCCCCTGGTTTTATTATTTTTAGTATACGGGTACAGGCTTTTTCTTTTTTATTCTTTTTCCTGTTTTTTAATTTTTTAAAAATTGACATAATGATTTATTATTAAACTCCAATTTTTTTTATTGTCATAGAGCTAATATCCATTTTACCCAGCCCGTGTTCATGAGCCATGGTGATCATCTGCACCTTACTGCTCTCCAGCCCTCGCAGTTCTGCACAATAAGAGTCAACAGATACGGGATTACTTCCGGCTACTATTTTTTGGGCCTTTTTAATTTCTCCGGGACCAGCAGGACCATTGGTAACAACAAATTCGGTAGCATCCGCAATACAGAGATCCGGCTGCCGTACCAGATTCAGATCCGCAATACACTGTGATAAATGGTCAATATCATCATAGAATCCTTCAGCACCGGAACCTAAATGAAAGAACCTGTTGGTTGAATGGGGACAGGCACCCATCATATTTTTTAAGTTACAGGAAAAGCGGGTACCGGAGTGATCTTTACAGACAGGAATATCAATAACCACATCGCATTCCAGAAGGGCGCGGGAAACATCAGCCTTTTTTAGCTTCTTGCCCTCAGGAATTTCTATTTTTGCATTTTTCCCTCCGGAAGGTTTGATAGAAGCTACCTCATCTTTGAATTTTTCCACCAGACTGCTCCTTTTCCAGTAGGAACCGGCAGCATCTTCAATACTGTAGATCTCTTTAGTTCCGGCTTTAAAACACATTTCAACTACAGCCAAAGCAATATCCGGATTGGTATAGGTGCCGGGATTTTTCCAGGGAGAATTGATGAGCAGACCGACTTTTGCATTCCGGGAGACAAAATTTTTCATGCCACCCAGGGCATTCACAGCTTTAACGGTGTTATTGAAATAGTCAGTTCCGGTTACTACGGCCAGGTCAGGAGTAATACCAGGGATGACAGATCCGGATTTTGATATGGCAATTTTAGGTAGAAATGCTGCTCCGGCAACAGAAGCTGCTCCTGCAGCAATACTTTTCCTTAAAAAATCACGTCTTTTCATTGGCAAATCCTCCTTTAATGTATGTCTCTGTGACCTCAGTGGTTTTTTTGTACTTATTAGTTATTCTTATCTAACTCATAAAAAACTGTCTAGCGCAGTTTTAGCCTGGATGTTACCATATCAGGCATTCAGTTCTTTGATTTTTATTTTTGCAGCATCTATCTCACCCAGTCCATGGGCATGACCTTTCTTAATATGAAGTATGTCTTCTGGTTCCAGCCCCCATAATTTGCAGCAGTAAGAATCCATGGCAATCCGGTCAGTTCCTGCCACTACTTTCCTGGGATTTATTAATTTACCCGGTCCAAAGGGTCCATTGGTAGTAATGATTTCAGTGGCGTCAGTGATACAAAGATCAGGGGGAATTATGGTATTAAGATCAGCAATACACTGATCCAGATGATCAATGGCATTTATTTCTGTCTGCCATCCTTTTTTATGGAAAGTGCTGTTGGTTTTTCCGGAACTCAGTCCCATAAGATTTTTCATGGTTCCGGTAAACTTGTTTCCGGCATGATCCTTGGTAATGGGCATATCAATGAAAACATCAAAATCAAAAAATGGTTTCATGATGTCTGCTTCTTTTAAGGCAACTCCCCTGGGAATGGGTACGGTTTTGAACTGTGAGTCATCCTTTCTGTCTATAATTATCAGATCAATATGCTCATCATCCACCACTTTTTTCAGACCGGTTGCTTGCCAGTTCTGCAGAGGAAGCTGACTGATGCACCCGATGTTATCCGCACCCGCTTCTTTGCACATCTGTATGGTTGCCTGCAGGATCTGAGGCTTGGTATAGGTTCCGGGATTATTACGCTGGGGATTGGCCAGAATTGCTACTTTTGCATCTTTTGCAACAAAAGTCTCCATACCTCCCAAAGCTTCTATTGCTTTCCTGGTATTAAGGGAATAATCCTTTCCCCGGACTGCTGCAATCCCCGGGTTTGACACCTTTTTTACTTGTGATGCTTTTTTATTGCCGCATCCGCTTATCATCCCGCCGCCCAAAAGAGATGCAGCTCCAATGGCGGTTGTTTTCTTGATAAAGGAACGGCGATCAATTTTTTTGGACATGATTCCTCCCTTTTTTAATTGAAGATTGATGATTAAATATTGTGTATGTTTATTTACAGAACTAGTATTTTAAAATCAGGATGTTTTAATTACCTTCCCGGAAACTACAAGCTTTCGGGAAGGTAAGATAACAGATATAGTAATATACAAATACAGGAAAAGAGTTTCAAGAGGATTTTATTTTTAATTTTGCTTGAAATTATCTGTCTTACTTTTTATATTTATTAATATACCTTTTCCTAAATTAATGGAATTTGTTATGACTTACCTTAAGATTTTGAGTTCAGAATTGTATCTGGATTTTTAACTACCTTTGTATATCAACGAAAGGAGAGTATTATGAGTTTAAACACAGCTGTGCAAAAGTATGTTTACAGGGTAATGTTAATTTTGATGTTTTGTTTTGTACTGGGGATCTCAACAGGTATTGCCAGTGATAATGAGAATGTAGAGCTGATCGGACGTTGGGGATATGGATCATGTTTGGCAGTGGAGACGGTGGGAGATACTGCTTATTTCGGCAATGGAGCTTATCTGGAAATGGTTGATTTTTCAGATCCAGCCAATCCGATAAACATTGGCAAAGTTTTATTAGCAGGCCCTGTACAGGATATCACTATAGCCGGCAATTATGCCTATGTAGCAGCCTACGCTGAAGGCCTGCGGATCATTGATATTTCAGATCCGGTCTCACCCCAGGAAGTTGGTTTTTACAATACTGGAGACCGGGCAATCGGGGTGGCAGTATCCGGCAGTTATGCTTATGTAGCTGATACCTATCAAGGATTTCGCATTATTGATATTACAGATCCCTCTTCTCCGGAAGAAACCGGGTATGTCAGTTCAGAAGGTTATGCAAATGATGTGGCAGTATCCGGAAGTTATGCATATCTGGCGGATGGAAGTGCCGGTCTGAGGATCATTGATATTTCCAATCCGGCCTCACCTCAGGAAATCGGATCTTTTGATACGGATGGTTCTATCCGTGGTATCTGCTTGGCCGGCAGTTATGCCTATATTGCAAATGATGATAAAGGGCTGCTGGTGGTCGATGTCTCCGATCCGGAATCACCTGACAGTACTTCCTCCTTTGATACTGGTCATCGTACTGTGGATGTTGCCGTTTCGGGTAATTATGCTTATGTGGCAGATTCCTGGAATGATCTGCATGTAATAGATGTTTCAGATCCGGCTTCTCCTTCAGAAATCGGCTCTCTTGAAACAGTAGGATATGATAAAGCCGTAGCCCTCTCGGAAAATTACCTGTATGTAGCAAAAGACTACGGCGGTCTGGGAGTGGTTGATGTAACTGATCCGGATTCTCCGGAAGAAGTGGGTTCTTTTGCGACGAGAGATGAAGCCATGGATTTAATTGTAGCCGGTGACCATGCCTATGTGGCGGATAATGAAGCCGGACTTCGCGTACTTGATATTTCCGATCCAGCCTCTCCTGAAGAGATTGGTTGTTTTGATACCCCTGGTAATACCCAGGAAATTGCATTAAAAGATGACTACGCTTATCTGGCAAATTTAAGATGGGGACTTCGGATTGTCGATATCAGTAATCCTGAATCTCCGGCTGATGTCGGTTCTTTTGATACCGGCAGCTTTGCCGAAGGTGTTGATGTGTCCGGTAATTATGCTTATGTGGCAGACACATATGACGGTCTGTTGGTGATTGATGTTTCCGATCCCGAATCACCATCCGAGGCCGGCTCTTTTGATACTGACGATCGTGCTCTTGATGTGACTGTTTCCGGTAATTATGCTTATGTGGCTGACGGCACTGCCGGTCTTCGGGTAATAGATGTTTCAGATCCCGGCCTACCTTCAGAGATTGGATTTTTTGATACTGAAATCTCAGTGGAAGCAGTTGCTCTATCCGGCAGTTATGCTTATCTGGCAAACGGCGGATACGGGTTGAGGGTAATAGATGTTAGTGATCCTGCCACTCCTGAAGATACCGGTTATTTGTCTACCGGAGGTTATGCCAATGATGTGGCTGTATCAGGAAATTATGCTTATCTGTCCCTTAAATTTTTTGGTATCAAAGTGATTGACATTTCTGATCCTGCCAATCCTCTGGAAGTCGGTTCATATGAATGCGGAGGTACTGCAATGGGTGTGGCTGCATCAGATAGTTATGCGTTCCTGGCAGATTCAGAAAATGGAGTCTTGATATTTAAAAATACCCTGATCACTTCTATCAGGGAAGAAGAATCCCTGATTCCCAGCGATTATGCTCTGAATCAAAACTACCCTAATCCTTTCAATCCGGAAACCAACATACAGTTTGCCTTGCCCAGAGAATCGCATGTACAATTGCTGATTTATAATGTTCTTGGTTCCAGAATAAAAACTCTGGTGGATAAACAGGTAAAAGCCGGTACCCATACAATTCCCTGGAACAGCAGAGATGACAAAGGGAATAGAGTTCCCAGCGGGATTTATTTTTATCACCTGCAGACAAAAGGATTTTCAGACAGCAAAAAATTGATTATTTTAAAATAGACTTGTACTTTATAATCACAAAGAGTAAAAAATTTTTTGTTTAAAAAACAGGAGAATGTTTATGAAACGTTTGTTTAGTTTTCTGGTTATTTTGGTTATGGTGATCCTGACCTGCCGGACAACCATGGCTCAGTTAACGTTTGAACCCTCGGAATACCAGTCCCGCCGACAAAAGTTAATGGAGAAAATTGAGGACGGATTTGCGGTACTGCTCGGAGCCCAGGAACCAAAAGGCTGCTGCCCTTTTTATCAGACCAATGATTTTCTCTATCTGACCGGAGTGGAAATGCCAAATTGTATTGTAATTGTGGATGGAATCAAAAGAGAAAGCCACCTGTTTTTTACTATTTCAGAAAAAGAAGCCCGAAATTATGGCATACCTCTAGCCCTGGTGCGTAACCCCATACAGGTTACCGGGATCGAGAATATCCATCCGCTGCAAGAGTTTGAAAAAATATTGAAATCTCTGGTTCAAGAAAATCATATGATTTATACTCTTTATAAACCGGAAGAAGGGATGCGTGAATGCAGTTTAGAAAAACTTAGAGCCATTAAAAATAACAAAGAGGCTTTTTTCTGGGATAATCGTAAAACCAAAGAAGAAGTTTTTATTGATTATTTAAGGGAACTTTTACCAGAAAATAATATCCAGGATTGTTCAGAAGTAATCTGGAATCTGCGTATCATCAAATCCCCGGCTGAGATTGCTCTTCTCCGCAAAGCCGGAACGATTGCAGTAAAAGCACACCGGGAAATGATTAAAGCAACCCGGGTTGGCATGAAAGAATATGAGCTGGCTGCTCTGTTCCGCTTTTACCTGAAAAAAGAAGGTGCCCAGAATCTTGCCTATCAAACCATTGTGTGCAGCGGGCCGAATCATCCTTATTTGCATTATTACAAACATGACCGCATTCTAAAAGATGGTGATTTTCTGGTAATTGATGCGGGTCCTGATTTTCATTATTATGATATTGATATTACGGTATCCTATCCGGCCAATGGAAAATTTACTCCCCGGCAAAAAGAAATTTACACTATTTCAAAAACCATGCACGAAGCCTGTATGCAGGTGTACCGACCCAAACTTTCCCGGGAACAAGCTAAAAAAGAAGTACATGCAATTTTAAAAGAAAAAGGTATCAATTTAGATGATCCCATGTTTGAACAGCGGGGAATGAAATATGTATTTGGTCATTATGTAGGAATGGCAGTACATGATGTGGGCGGTATGCCTGACACTCTGAGAGCGGGTATGGTGCTGGCAAATGAACCGTTTGCGGTTTTTCCGGAAGAGAATTTGGGGGTACGAGTGGAAGATACCATTCTTATTACAGAAACCGGGTGTGAAAACCTGACACCGGGACTGCCCCGGACTATAGAGGAAATTGAAGAACTGATGAAAGAACCGGGGGTGGTGCAGGTTTTAAAGGAAAAGGATTTATACTGAATGAATGGAATCACAGAGTTCATAGAGGAAGATACGGAGACGCAAAGACTAAAGATACAAGATATAAGATACAAGAAGCAAGGATGCAAGGATGCAAGAATGCAAGAACTTGAGAACGTAAGCGTTCAGAGGTTCGTTGTGATTGATGAGTATTATGTGATTGAATCGGGGTATCGGAGTAATTGGAGAAGGAAAAATGGAGCATTGGGGTAATGGAGTGTCGGAGATCGATGAATAATAGAAATTAAATATTTGTGACATATAGTTGGATATAAATTAACAAGGAATACAAGATCAAAGTCCCCCTGATAAAGGGGATTTAGGGGGTTAAGATTGCCCAATATATATATTGGACTACGAATGATGTGTCGAGTGTTCAGTAGAGAATATGAGAACTTACGAACTTAAGAACTTCAGAGATCAGGAACACAGATTTTCAAAAATAATATTTTTTTTAATAAACCCCTCTTAGTAACCCTTGTCAGGGGAGTTCTATTGAGATATTATTTTTGAAAATCAATTTTAAATAACAATTACTTCGTATTCTCCGTGGTTTTGTCATTTTTTTCATTCATCACAATAATCGTGTGGTTTGTTTTGTGAAGATTTTTTATATATCCAGATTACTCTGCATATGTAAGCTGAGCAATTATTGAGCAGGTATTCCCGGAGTAATCTTACATTACTAAAATTCATCAAATTAAATTAAAAAAAATTTTTTAAAAAAATACTTGACATTTGTAACTTTACTGTATATATTGCGTATATACAGTATGTACAATGAAAATGAGGCCAGTTATGATTTTAAATTTAACCGAACTGTCACCCCGGCCGCTTTATGAGCAGATCAGCAGTCAGCTTTCAGACAGGATAAGAAATGGAGAGTTGAAACCCGGAGCCAGTCTTTTACCGGTAAGAATTTTGGCCCGGAAGCAGCGCATAAATGTATCAACCGTGAAACGGGCATACGAAATACTTCAACAGGATGGATTAATTCTTTCCAATGGAGAATCATCATATCAGGTTGCTCCCTTAAAACCTGATCGGAAAAAGAGCAGCGGGATAAGAGCACGATTTGCAATAAATGATGATTCCCTTAACAGCCAAAGGCTGCATCAGGAATTTGAAATGGCCCGCAGAATACAGACTGAACTGCTTCCCAAACCCTTGCCCAAAAAGCTGGGGTTTTCCATAGAGGGCTATATAGAACCTTCATACGAGATCGGGGGAGATTTTTATAATATCATTCCGCTGGGAAAGGAAAGGTGGGGGTTGGTTATCGGGGATGCCTGCGGAAAGGGACTTCCGGCTGCTCTGCTGGCAGCGCAAACCCAGGCAGTAGTAACCAGTGAAATGCGTCATAAGCAGAAACTTAAAGAGATCATGTATAATGTCAATGAACATATATTTTCTTCTACCCCGGCTGATACCTTTGTTACCATGGTATGCGGAATTTTCAATAAAATAGATCATGAGTTTACTTACTGCACAGCCGGTCATGAGTATCCATTACTCTTAAGAAAAGAGGGAAATATTGAATCACTTAAAGGCAGCGGACCAGGAGTTGGTATGATAAAAAATTCCGGGTATGAGATCAACCGGATCAAAGTTCACCGCCAGGATATGATTTTTATGTTCACGGACGGTATAACTGAGATCAGGGACAGACATAGTGATGAGTATGGGGTGGAGAGACTGGTAGAGATACTTCACAGGACCATAAAACAGGAACCCGGAAAAGTCATTGAACAGGTTCTGACTGATCTGAGATCTTTCAGCAGTAATGCTGCTGAGGATGACAGAACCATTTTGATCATGAGAGTTGATGATGAGTAGATTGTCCATAAGGTTTATAAATAATGGAACCACAGAGTTTTTTAGTTTAAAGTCAAGATTTTTTTCATGAGTTATGGTTATATTCATGAAAAAAATTTGCCTTGTTCTTTGAAAATTATTATACTATTCACGAGATCAATTGAGGGAAGAGTAAGTAAGCTGATCTCGTGTTTGACGGCAACACCGTCTTGAGACATGCTCTTGCTCTTTCCTTTTTTTGTTTTGACGTCGTGACACTGGTGCATGGGTATCATGTTTTTGATATCTCCTCACACTGTTTGTTTTTGTGTTGTCCTTGTTTTTCTTTTGCATAATTCTCTTACGATTTCTTCTGTCAACCGCCGGATCAAAAGGCTGATTGTTTTT
>JAWODZ010000046.1:0-28857 GCA_046483025.1 bacterium | reverse complement strand
TTATCTCCAATCAATTTGGGAAACAGTTATGCCATCAGATACCAGGACTGCAGCTCCCTGTTTATCTGTCCGATGGATCTGGATGTCAAGTAAGTGAAAGTATTGTAAAACCAGTTTTGAGGGAAGGTGAAAACGGTTGTTTTCTCCCACTGAAAGAATTCCGATCTCAGGATCGACCTGCTTAATAAAAGGAAAAGTTGAAGAGGTGCTACTTCCGTGATGACCAATTTTCAGGGCATCACATTGTAAAGATCCATAGGTTTGTAATAATTTTTGTTCGATTTCTTTTTCCGCATCTCCCATAAAAAGCATTTTAGTCTGACCATACAGAACATAAGCAATTAGGGATTGATTATTTACATTAAAATTAAATTTTTTGGTTTCGGATTTTATATTTTCTGAAGGAGAAAGAAAATAAATTTTACAGGCAGGCAGGATAAGACTGTCAGGTGAAGTGATTTCATAGAGTTTGTAATTTTTTTGTTTTGCTATTTCAAGAAAAGCAGAATAAATAGAGGTTGAGTAGGGGCAATTGGAGTAATAGATCCTGTCAACAGTGAAATTTTGAACAATGTATACCAGTCCCCCGACGTGATCACTGTGTGGATGAGATAAAATTATATAGTTGATTCTTTTTATTCCTTTTTTATTTAAATATTGGGCAATGATCTGCTTTCCATTATCAAAAAGTTTAGATTTTGCACCACCATCAATAAGTATAGTTTTATTTTTAGGGGTAGTGAGTAAAGCAGCATCCCCCTGTCCCACATCAAATTGAATCCATTGTAATTTGGGACTGTTATTATGTAACACTGCTTTCCAGGTTAGAATATTAAAGCTTATCAGCAAAGAAAAAATTAAAATTTTTCTGTATTTTTTATTATTAAAATTAAAAACCAAGAAGAGGACCAGGTAATAAATAACTATGATCATACTATCAGGAGAAGCTGCAGTGATATGTGAAAAACTAAAATGTGAAAACCATATAATAATTGATATAAAAGCAGAGACAAGTATATCTACCAGTCCGGCATAAATGGATGCAACAAATAAAGAAATTGATGAAAACAAAAAGGTGATAAAACTCAAGCCCACAATAAGCCCGGTTAAAGGAATTGCAAAAAAATTAATTATAATAGACAGCAAGGGTATTCTATTAAAGTAATAAGCAGAGACAGGTATTGTGCCCATCAGGGCAGACAGAGAGACAAACATAGTTGCCAATAATTTAGCCCGGAAGGGCTTTTGTTTTTTTATTGTTACATAAAAGGGAAGATTGATTAATTTATTATAAAAATAGATTATTGAGCTTATGGCAGTGAAAGACAGTATAAAGCTTAAGGAAAAAAGATTATTTGGATTGATTATGATCAGGATTAATCCGGCAAGTCCGATTATATTAAAAGGTTGGGTTTTTCTTTCCAGATGTATTGAAAGAAGATAGAGTGAAGACATAACCGCAGCTCTGAAAACAGGAGGATGAGATTCGGTTAAAAGAGTATAGAAAATTAATATTACTATAGTCAGTACAGTGCTCATAAATTTATTAAATCGGAAGAGATTAAATAAAGTCAGACACATTACCAGTATAAAACCAACATGCAGTCCACTGACTGCCAGTACATGTATAACACCTGTTTTAGAAAAGCTTTCCCATATATCATCGGAAATCAGCTCTTTATCTCCCAGAGTCAAAGCTTTAATTATAGAGCGAGTAGAAGTAGAGGTGAACAATTCCGAAATGGATGCATTTATAAATCTGCGAACCGGATAAACAATTTCCCGGAGTATTATATTTCCCTTTTTTATTTCAGTTTTCTGTATAATCCTGTCAACATAAAAAACATAGAAAATATTTTTACCAGTGAGATATTTTCTGTAATTAAATCCTTCCGGATTTCGTAATCCCCTGGGTTTTTTTATTTTTCCTTTCAGGGTAACCTGATCACCATATTTTAGATTTTTGCTCAGTTTTTTATAGTCTTTTACCAGAATTTTAAAATCAGCTTTATGGGTCTCTTTTTCATGGATCACATGGGTTACCTTCAGCATATATTCAAGTCGTGTTTTTTTATTTGCAGGATCTTTTATAAGATATCCTTTAATTTCAGAGGAAGTATTAACAGTAATAATAGCAAATGAGGGATTATGAGTAGAGATAAAATTATAGGTTTGAAAGTAACAGATACCACAAAATGTGACTGATAAAAATAAAAAGATTTGAAAAAATCTGGTGTGGATATATTTACGTATCAAAAAAATGAGAACCAGGGTGGAGATGGTAAATAAAATTATTGAGACAATCAGAGGCACAGAGAAAAATTTACCAATCAGTATTCCTGAAGAAATAAGTGCAAAAGTTTTGAATGAGGGAGTGTTGAACATTTACATTTATTTATAATTAATAATATTCTTGTGCTGTTTGACAGCAGAAAATAAGTTACTTATTCATTAATTATTTTTTATGGTTTGTTGATTCTTCGTCAACTATTTTGGTAATAGTTATGCCTGTATATCCATAAAAAATTGAAATTAAAGGAGTCAAGAGGTTCAGAAAGGCATAGGGTAAGTACAGCAAGGGATTAATTCCCAGGGTTGCATACATAAAAGCGCCTCCGCTGTTCCAGGGAATCAGGGCAGAGGTAAGGGTACCGGAATCTTCCAGGCATCGGGATAGATTTTTAGGCTCCAGATTTTTTTTTTCGAATGCTTTTTTGTACATCCTGCCGGGAATCACAATAGCCATATACTGATCACAGGCAATAATATTCATTCCGATACAGCTGAAGATAGTAGTGGTAATCAGGGACCCGGTGCGCTTTACTTTTTTTAGAAGTGCACCGGCAATTGCTTCCAGCATACCAGTTTTTTCCATAATTCCCCCGAAGGTGAGAGCGCAGATTATCAAGGCAACGGTTTCCATCATACTCATCAGACCTCCGCGGGTGAGAAGATTGTCAACAAATATATCGCCGGTATCAGAAACATATCCTGAAAAAGCAGCATTCAGTACATTTACTATGGTGGTTGATTGAAAAATAAGGGCGAAAATAATCCCGATAAAAGAACCCCCGATCAAAGCCGGAAGGGGAGGGATTTTTTTGACAACCATGACAATGACCAGGCAGGGTGGGATCAATAGCACCGGGTGTATAAAAAAGTCAGATTGTATGGTGGTTAGTATTGCTTCTATACCTTGAGTATCAAGGGTGTTGGAGGAGAATTTTGTTCCAATAATTATATAAAGAATTATGGTAATCAGATAAGCAGGACCGGTTGTATAAATCATATGTCCTATGTGATCAAACAGATCCGCACCAGCAATGGCAGGAGCAAGATTGGTTGTATCGGAAAGTGGAGACATCTTATCTCCAAAATAAGCACCGGATATGATAGCCCCCCCCACCATGGGGATGGGGATTCCCAGACCGGACCCTACTCCAATAAGAGCTACGCCTATGGTTCCGGCTGTTGACCAGGAGGAGCCGGTTCCCAGAGAGACGATTGAACAAATAATCAGGGTGGCAGCCAGAAATATCCCGGGTGAGAGCAGTTTTAATCCAAAATATATCATTGAAGGAACAATACCAGAGGTGATCCAGGTTCCGATCATAAGTCCGATTACCATTAATATCAAAATTGCACCCATAGCAGCGGCAATGGTATTAATGATTCCTTTTTGAATTTCTTTCCATTTATATTGATAAATGATTGCCACCAGTGTAGCAATGGCAGAAGAAAAAATCAAAGGAAGGTGGGGGGTTTGCTTGAACACTGCAATGGAGATATATAATGTAATAATCAAAGATAATACCGGAATGACTGAGATAATAACCGGAATACCTCTGGCAGTATTTTTCATATCAAATCCTGTGTGCTATTAAAAATTGTTTTTTGATTTTTTATGTTTCAAATAGATTGTAACTATGGTTTCATTTACTAGTTTACAGATTCAACAGATTTAACTTCCGGGATTTGTTCTTTGAGAATTTTTTCAATACCCATCTTTAAAGTCATTTGAGACATGGGACAGCCTGCACAGGCTCCTTTGAGTCTGACTTTTACTATTCCATCTTTCACATCAACCAGCTCAACATCCCCTCCGTCAGCTTGTAGAGAAGGTTTGATTTTTTCTAAAACTTCTTTAATCTTTTTTTCCATATTTGCTCCTTTTGAAAACAATTTTTTGGTTAATATAATGAATTACCCACTAAAATCAAAAGTTATTATTTATAAAAAGCTTTTAATATTTCCCTTACCCTTCCGTAAGATTTTTGGTTTTTTGTCAGTTAAATCAATAACTGAAGTGGGTATGCGGCTGCAATATCCGCCATCTATTATGAGTTCAATCTGGGTTTGCAGACGTTTCAGTATGTTTTCAGGATCAATACAGGGGTATTCTTCTTCAGGAAAAATCAAGGTTGTAGTCATTAATGGTTCTCTGAGTTCATCTAAAATTGCCTGGTTGATTTTATTATCCGGGATGCGAATTCCTACAGTTTTTTGTTTGGGGTGTAAGAGACGGCGGGGGACTTCTCTGGTTGCCCTGAGGATAAAGGTGTAGGGACCGGGAGTACAGGCTTTAAGTATTCTGAATACCGGAGTGTCAAAACGGGCATATTTTGATATCTCAGAGAGATCCCGACAGATGAGAGTGAAGTTATGGTGTTTATCCAGTTTTCGGATAAAGCGAATTCTATCAAGGGCTTTTTTATCTTCAAGATGGCATCCCAGGGCATATCCTGAATCAGTAGGATAGGCAAGTAAGCCCCCGTTGTTTATTATTTCTACACTCTTTCTGATTAAACGAAGCTGAGGGTTTTCAGGATGTATTTTAAAGTATTGACTCATTGATATAAAATAATAAAAATAAATAACTTTTGAAACTATATTTATATCCAAATATGAGGATACAGGTTGACAAATTTAATTATTTTAAATATATTAACCTACAAAACAAATTAATAAAAATATGAGGTGAATGTGGATACTAAAAAAACCCCGCTTTACGATGAGCACATTAAAATGCACGGTAAAATGAGTGATTTTGCCGGCTGGATAATGCCGCTGTGGTATACTGCTGGACAATCTCAGGAACATCAGGTTACCAGAAAAAAATGCGGTTTATTTGATATTTGCCATATGGGGGAATTCAAAATCACCGGATCGGAAAGTCAGGATTTTTTATCACGCTTGTTAACCAATAATGTTGATCGGGTTAAAGATGGACAGGCAGTGTATTCCTTTATGTTAAATGAGCAGGGGGGAGTTATCGATGATTGTATATTATATAAATTTGATCCTGAAAATTGGATGCTGGTGGTTAATGCAGGAAACATTGATGATGACTTTAACTGGATCAGGAAGAATGCACCTTCTGGAGTAAAACTTGAAAATGCCAGTAACAGTACAGCCAAGATTGACCTTCAGGGTCCTTCTGCCCCTAAACTGATGGCCAAGATAGCCGGGAAAGAGAGCATTAATAAATTGCGGTTTTTCAGATTCAGAAAAGGAATAAAAATTAATGGTATGGAAATAGTTGTTTCCCGAACCGGATACACCGGAGAGATAGGATTTGAGTTGTATACGGAGGTTGAAAACTGTATAACATTATGGAGACTTCTCTTACAAGAAGGTGAAGAATTTGGCATACTGCCCTGCGGATTGGGAGCAAGAGATACACTCAGAACAGAAGCCGGTCTTCCCCTGCATGGTCATGAGCTGAGACAAGACCGGGTTGCAGTTGGTCACCCCTGGGAATTTGCAATAGATTTTGAAAGTAATTTTATAGGCAAAGAGGCTTTAGAAGAAAAAAAGAATGCAGGTATTGATTACTATGTTGTCCCGTTTATTATTGAAGGGCGGAGAAAAGCCATGCCTGGATGGGAGGCTTTGAGAGAAGATAAGGTAATTGGTACAGTGTTAAGCGGGGTTATTTCACCTTCTCTGAACAATACTCCCATAGGATTTGCAGGTTTAAAAAGTCCTTTGCAACAGGATGAAGAAATAGAGTTCAGAAAACCTGAAAGTGAAAAGAAAATCAGTGGCAGGATAGCAGAAATACCATTTGTTTCCTTGACATCTAGAAAAAAATTAAAGAATTTTTTAGTATAGATAATTTATTACGCATTATATCTTCTGTATATCTATAATTCAGATGAGGTTAAATGATTATTCATGAGAGTAGATGTTATTTTATCCCCTCGATATCTCTCAGAATATGATTTGAGTCATAACCTGGTTGTAGTTGTGGATGTTTTCCGGGCAACTTCAACTATTATTACTGCAATACATAATGGAGCAAGACAGGTCGTGCCCTTTATGAAGACAGAAGAAGTGGAAAAAAAAGCTGCAGAGTATCCAGCTGATGAAGTTTTAAAATGTGGAGAAAGAAAAGGATATAAATTTTCTGGTTTTGACTTGGGTAATTCTCCTCTAAAATACACCAGGGATGAAATTTATAAAAAGACGTTACTTTTTACTTCCACTAATGGATCCCAGGTGTTTAAAAAGGTCACACCAGCAGGCAAGATTCTCATTGGTGGTTTTTTAAATGTTAATAACGTTGTAGATAGTATTGTTAAGAATAAAGTGGATTGTATTATTGCTTGTGCCGGGAATTACGGGAAAATATCAATAGAAGATTCTGTATGTGCTGGTATGATTTTGGCAAGATTACAGGAAAATGGCAAGAGTATTGAAATGAGTGATGAAGCAATAACAAGTATGATTTTATATCAGTATTTTAAGGATGATTTTCAGTCAATAATCCGGGAATCATCACACGGCAGATACCTTGCTTCAATCGGGAAAAAAGAAGATATGATATATTGTCTGAAAACCAATACCTTTAATTGTTTGCCGGTTTATAATGGAACATCAATTGTAAACAGTACGAAAGAGAAATAATTTATATGGCCAAAAAATCTAAAAATAAAAATAAGGAATATGAACGACACAGAGAGATACTCGGTATTATGATAATGGCTTTTGCACTTCTTATTTTTATTGGTCTGGTTTCATATAATCCCGGGGATTATCCTAATAGTGGTTCCAAAGCAAATGTTACTAATTGGCTGGGACTTGCGGGTGCCTGGATAAGCCACTATATTTTTGTTTATACTATCGGATATTCATCTCTTGTTTTTCCTCTCCTGTTCTTTTTAATTGGATGGAACCTGTTTTTACAAAAAGCATTTAAACCTGTGTTACGAGCAAGTCTGTATCTTGTAGTGCTGGGTCTGTTTTTTTCTACAGTGTTGGCTCTGCCGCATGCTCTTTCTGATCATGGTAGTTCTCTGGGATTTCGCTTAAGCGGAAATCTGGGAGGATTTTTTGCTGATCAGCTGAGCCGGTATCTGGGTACTGCTGGAAGTATTATTGTTCTTTTAACCGTGTTACTGCTTTTTTTAATTTCTGCAACTTCGTGGAGTATGAGAGAATCGGTTTTGGGATTTAAGATCGATTTATCTCCGGTGATGAAAAAAGGTGGAAGTTTTATAAAAAATATTTTTATAAAAAGAACATCTTTTACATCAAAAAAACCTCAGAAGACAGCTAAAAACTCTGATATGATTAACTCTCCGGAGAGAAGAGTGGAAACCGGTCTGGAGCAGGAAAATTCTGATACCATATCCGGGCCCATAAAAAAGGAAACAACCAGACAACCTCAAGCTGCAGAGCCAGTCCCGGAAAAGGGTACAAACAAGGAGGAATGTAAGATTAAGGAAACTGCTCCCACCGGCCCTTATATTAAACCTTCACTTGAATTACTGAATACCTATGAAAAATTGGTACATGAATATGATACTAAACAATTAAAAGAGCGAGCACTGTTTCTTGAACAAAGACTTAAAGAATTTGATATAGATTGTAAAGTTATTGATATCAAGCCCGGACCGGTTATAACCCGCTTTGAAGTCAAGCCTGCTCCAGGTGTAAAGATCAACAGTTTTGTCAGCAGGCAGGACGACCTTGCTCTGGTATTACAGGCAACACCGGTGCGAGTTGTTGCACCAATACCGGGCAAGCCTGCGGTTGGAATAGAAGTTCCTAATCGGAAACCGGAAATGGTCTCTATCCGGTCAATTATTGAGTCTGAAGTTTTTCAAAAATCAACCTCACTTCTGACGCTTGCCTTGGGGAAATCGATCACTGGCCGTCCGGTTATTACTGATCTTCAGGAACTGCCCCATTTGTTGGTTGCTGGTGCTACCGGGTCCGGAAAATCAGTGTGTCTGAATGCTTTTATTAACAGCATACTCTATCGTTGTCACCCGGATGATGTAAAATTAGTTTTAATTGATCCCAAGAGACTGGAGCTTTCGGTTTACAAAAGATTAAAAAAACATCACCTCACTTCCTGTGATAATATGAATGAAGATGTGATTACCATAGTTGATAATGCAGTGGAAGTACTGCAGAGTTTGAAAAAGGAGATGGAAAATCGATATAAGCTGCTGGCTAAAAACGGAGTAAGGGATATTAATGATTATAATAAATTAATTGCAAGTAAAAAGAATGTCAAAGATGAGGAAAACGGGTCTCTGAAAAAAATTCCTCAAATAGTATTGATAGTAGATGAGTTGGCGGATTTGATGATGACCGGAGCCGGAGAGATTGAGGAACCTATTGCAAAACTGGCTCAAATGGCCCGGGCTGTCGGGATTCATCTTATTCTTGCAACTCAGCGACCATCAGTTGATGTGATTACCGGGATTATTAAAGCGAACTTTCCGGCTCGTATAGCATTTAAGGTGAGTTCAAAAACAGATTCACGCACTATTCTGGATAGAAATGGAGCAGAAAAACTTTTAGGTCGAGGAGATATGCTCTACTCTCATCCCCGCAAATCTGAACCTATCAGAATTCACGGTGCTTTTGTATCAACTGAGGAAGTTAAACGAGTGGTAGACCATATAAGCACACAACCTCATGCAGCACCATATAATTTAAAGGAATCAGCTGCAGATAAGAGGAAAAGTTTTATTTACAGCGGTGAGGAGCGGGATGAGTTATTCAGGGATGCTGCCCGGCTGGTTATACGCCATCAGCAAGGCTCTGCTTCTCTGCTTCAGCGTAGACTCAGAATAGGGTATGCCAGGGCAGGGCGCCTTATTGATGAACTGGAAGCATGCGGAATTGTGGGGCCATTTGACGGCAGTAAGGCAAGGGAAGTTCTGGTAGGAGAGGATTATCTGGATAAACTGGATGATCCTGAATTTCCTGACAATATAACATAAAGGAAAAATAAGAATATGAAAATAAAATTATTTTTGATAATTTCAGGATTAATAATACTTCCTGTACTGAGCCGGGGAGCAGATCTCTCCCCCCGGGAAATCATTGAGAAAGTTGAACAGACATTTTACAGGCAAAAAACCTTTTTTACGGTTTTTCAAGAAAAATATATCTGGGGATTGACCGGCGAAGAACAACTGGTTACGGGTGAACTTTTATTAGAAGGTGAAGACAGGTTTCACATTTCCAGTGAGGATCAGATAATTGTTTCTGATGGCAAGACTTTAAAAACCTATAATAAACTGGAAAATCAGGTTCTTATTGATAAAATGGAACCGACAGAAGACGACCTTCTTCCCAGCAGAATTCTTTTTAAATACAAAGAAAAATATGATTCTCAATTGCTGGGAACAGAAAACATCCAGGGAACACTGTGCTATGAAATTTTATTTACTCCCAGAGAAGGTGATCTTTTTTACAACGAGGTGCGCATCTGGGTTGAAAAACAGAGATGGATCCCCAGAAAGATTGAGCAGAAAAGCATTGATGGGAATACAACAATTTATTTGTTGTTAGAAGTTCGGTTAGGTATTAAGACACAGGATGATGATTTTATGCTGAAAGTACCTGAGAATGTTGAAATAATTGATATGAGGTAACGTTTAAGAAGGGAATACATTATGCAGCAGGAATTAGCTGAAGAACAGGTATCAATAAAAGATTATATCAGAATACTTTACAGAGGGAGATGGATGATTGCTGTATCATTCGTTCTTGTGCTTGCAGTCACCATTTATTTTACCTTTACAGCCCAGCCCACTTATGAAGCAAAAGCTCTGTTAATGATCAGAGAACGGAGCAATGTACAACAACAGGTGTTTGAAGTTTCCAGCTTTATGAAACAGGAAACCATGATTAACAATCAGAAGGAGATTCTGGAAAGCCGTACTCTGGCGGAAGATGTTATTAAAAGATTGCAAGAATCACCTTATGCAGATTCTCTCTCCTATCTTGGCAATTATAAAAACGGGAATAATTTTTCTCCAAAAAAGTGGATATTTGCTTTATTAAAAGGGAAAACTAAGAAGAGCAAAGGATCTGATATTGATGATCTTGTGGATAAATTCAGAATAGGAGGAACTAGTGTTACTCCCCAACGCGATACTGATATGATAGAATTAAGTGTTCAGGCACCTACGCCCTTTGAGGCAGCTTTTGTTGCCAATCAGTGGGTGAAAGCATTTCAGGAACTTGATATAGAAGAGAGCAGAGGTGAAGTAACTGAGGTGAGAAAATTTTTGGAAAAAAAACTGGAAGAAGTCAGAATTAGGCTTACAGAATCAGAGGAAGCTTTAAAAGAGTATAAGGAAGAAGCAAATATTGTGGAGTTGAGCTCCGAAACTGCACAGTTAGTTGAGGTAGTATCAAATTTTAAATCAATGTACGAGCAATCCAGAACCGAACTTGATGCCACAGAAAACAGATTGGAACATCTGCGCAGTCAGCTTGATGAAAGTCAGGCAATGATGCTGCAAGAAGTTTCCAGTATGTCAAGTCCGGAGATTGTTGAGCTGAGAAAACAGCTGGCAGTTTTAATAGGGGAAAAAGCAGCACTGGAGCAGCAGGCAAAGGACCTGGAAGTCTCTTCTGAATATTCTACCATCAAACAAAAAGAGATGAGAATAAAAGGAATAAGAGAAAAAATTAAATTCGAGATACAGCGTATTGTTAAGAGTGGAGGAACTGCGCTTAACCCTATGGCCTTTTCGGAAACTCTTTTTACCAGAGTGCTTGAAATGGAAGCAGAGAGGAGATTTCTGGATGCTAAAACCTTTGCCCTGCAGAAGATTGTTAACAGATATGATGGTATAATGAATGATCTTCCGGAAAAAAGTCTGAAACTTGCCAGGCTTCAGCGTGAACAAATGGTAGCAAATAATATATTTGTTATGCTCCGCAATAAATATGAAGAAAACCGTATTGCCGAAGCCAGCCGTATAGGATCGGTGCGCATAGTGGATAATGCCATACAACCCAAGGACCCTATCAAGCCCAAAAAGAAAATGAATTTAATATTAGGAGTGCTTTTAGGCCTGGGATTGGGTATCGGATTAACCTTTGCCCGGGAATATTTTGATAACAGTTTAAAAACAATAGAAGATCTTGAGCATATGGGGTTTCCTGTTTTAGGATCAATTCCTTTTATAAAAGCAGAGGAGGATGGCAAGAAAAAAGGAAATATTATCCAGATGCGTTCGCGTCTGGTTACTCATCTTAAACCCAAGTCACCGGTTTCGGAATCCTATCGAACTCTGAGAACTAATCTTCATTTTCTTGATGTGGATAATCCGATAAAAACCCTCGTATTAACAAGTGCCGGGCCAGGGGAAGGTAAATCCACAACTGTTGTCAATGTAGCCATAACCTTTGCTCAAATGGGTTCCAAGGTATTACTCGTTGATACGGATCTGCGTAAACCCATAATTCATAGATTTTTTGGTATTTCCCGTGATCAGGGATTAACAAATTTGTTGAAAAATAAAAAGAAAATTGAAGATGTTATCGTTACTACTGAGATAAAAGGGCTTGATATACTGACTTCCGGGCCATTACCGCCCAATCCTTCAGAATTGTTATCTTCAAAAGCTATGAGCAGTTTTATTGATGAGATGAAAAAAAAGTATGATATGATTTTTTTTGATACACCACCGGTGATTGCGGTTACTGATGCTACAGTACTATCATCAAAGCTGGATGGAGTGGTATTAATTGTAAAATCATCAGAAACAGACAGAGAAGCGCTCAAGCGTGCATATACTCAGCTGGAAAATGTTAAGGCAAAAGTATTCGGAACGTTATTGAATGGGGTACATATGGATGATATGTTTGGATCATATTACTATTACTATTATAGACAGTATTACGGAAATGGGGAAATGAAGGGGGGTAAAAGAAAAAAATCTGTCAAGGAAAAATTATTTGGTAGGTTTTCATGAAAATAAAATTATTACTTCGGTCATTAAGACCAAGGCAGTGGACAAAAAATGTACTGCTTTTTGCCGGATTGATTTTTTCCAGGAATTTGTTTCATACACCTCTTTTAATTAAAACCTTAGAGGGATTTGTCTGTTTTTGTGCTCTAAGCGGGTCGTTGTATCTTTTAAATGATCTTTTAGATGTTGAACAGGACAGAAAACATCCGGAAAAATCGAAAAGACCATTAGCTTCTGGTCAGCTTTCAGTTAAGACAGTTGTTATAAGTGCTGTTATTTTATCAGGTTTTGCTCTGATCTGGGCGTTTGTTATTGACACAGATTTTGGGTACGTAGCTGTAAGTTATTTTTTATTGATTGTCGGATATACACTGTGGTTTAAAAATATTGTTATCCTGGATGTAATAATTATCGCAATTGGATTTGTTTTACGAGCTATTGCCGGAGCAGAAATAATTGATGTGACCATATCCTCCTGGCTTTTAATGTGTGCAATTTTTCTGGCTCTTTTTCTTGGTTTATGTAAAAGAAGACATGAACTGTTGATTATGGGAGATAGTGCAGAATCTCATAGAAGAATATTGGGAGAGTACTCTACTGCCCTTTTGGATCAGATGATCTCTGTGGCTACTGCTTCAACAGTTATAGCTTATGCTTTTTATACTACCGCTCCCGTAACAATTGAGAAGTTTGGTACCCGAAATTTGATTTTAACTTTACCGTTTGTTCTGTATGGTATTTTTCGTTATTTATATCTGGTTCACAGAAAAAAATTGGGAGGCAGTCCGGAATTGATCTTATTAAAAGACACATCAACAATAGTTAATATATTTCTCTATATAGTGAGTGTAGGAGTGATTATTTATTGGGGCTAATAAAAATAAAAAATAGGAGCATTCGTGATTGATAAGATTGTAGTAGTACGAATTGCAGTACTCGGATTGGCAATTATTTTTAATGCTACAGCAAATATTTTAATCAAAGTAGGTATGAATAAAATTGGTGAGACAAATGGAATTATGGAACTGGCAAAAAAGGCAGTGGTGCAGCCTCAATTAATTGCAGGTATAATTTCATTTATTATGGCTTTTGTAAGTTACAGTTATATTTTAACCAAACTTAATTTAAGTGTTGCTTATCCAATTATGGTCAGCATGGGACTTGTTATTGTAGTTACGGTTTCATATTTTTGGTTGCAAGAGTCTATTAATATTATCCAGATTCTGGGATTTATTTTTATAATCGTTGGAGTCTGGATGGTGGCAAAATAAAAATGAGTGTATGATTGAAAAAGAAAAAAAATGGTATGCTCTTTATACCAGATTCAGGCATGAAAAACGGGTGGAATGCCAACTGCGGCAAAGGGGTATAGAGACCTATTTGCCTATGCGTAAAATTCTGCGGAAGTGGAGTGACCGTAAAAAATGGATTATGGAGCCTCTTTTTAAATGTTATATTTTTATTTATTCTGATACCGGAGAAAGATTTGAGGCCATTCAAAGTCATGGAGCAGTAAGAATTATTACATTCGGAGGAAAACCGGCAATAGTTAAAGAGCGGGAGATTAATTATATCAGGAATATTCTTTCAGAATTTCCTGATGCTGAAACCTGTATCAGAATTCCTGTTGGAAGCAGGGTAAAAATTTGCCGGGGGCAACTTGCAGGATTAGAGGGGATTCTTACTGAATCCAGAAACAAAAACAGGATGATTGTATTTATCGATTCTATTAACCGGGGTGTTTATTTTAATGTAGATGTTCATGATGTATGTAAGATAGAGTAGGTTGCTCGTACTTGTTTTATAAGAGCTAATGATCTCATGAAGCCTCAAAGGCTGAAATACAGTTGTGGTGTTCATGGGAATATTATAGATATAGAATAGTAATGTATAAGCCTGTTTTTATAAATGGGACTTACTTACCGGAGGTTTATAATAAATAAATTAATTGTTAAATAATACACATATACACAATTATAGGAGAACTGTCAGGTTATGAGAAAAAAAATAGTTGTAGATGTATTCAGGCTATGTGATTTTGCTTTACAGGCGGGGAATAAGATAATGGAAATATATAAATCCGGGGATATTGCAACTGAGAAAAAAAAGGATGATTCACCGTTAACTATTGCTGATAAAGCATCTCATAATATTATTGTACAAACACTGAGTGAAAACTATCCTGATATTCCAGTGTTATCCGAAGAGGGATCAAAAAGTAACTATCAAACAAGAAGCAAATGGAATAGATTTTTTCTGGTTGATCCGTTGGATGGAACCAAAGAGTTTATTAGCAGAAATGGAGAGTTTACAGTTAATATTGCCTATCTCGAAGATAATTATCCGGTAATGGGCGTAATATATGTTCCGGTGTTTGAAACCCTGTATTATACACAGAATCACAACTCATTTAAACAGAATAGTGAGGGAAAACGGGAGAAATTACAGGTTAATAAGAACACAAAGAAAGGAGTGATAGCAGTGAGGAGCAGGTCTCATACTTCACCGGAGGAAGAGAAATTTTTTGCAGCTAATAATGTTACGGATACTATTGCCAAAGGAAGTTCTTTGAAATTTTGTATGGTGGCAGAGGGCAGAGCTCATCTTTACTACCGGCATGGGCCAACCATGGAATGGGATACTGCAGCCGGTCATGCTATTGCTAAAGCTGCCGGAGCAGATGTTGAAGGACTTTCCTATAATAAAAAGGTTTTAAGAAACAGTTCATTTTATGTTACTGCAATAAATTTGGAAAAAGAAAAGGATACAGTTGTATGATCAAAGAAACAAAGACACGTTCTGTTATAAAATCCATAACCTGGAGGTTTATGGCAACGCTCACCACAGTTTCTCTGGTATATATATTTACCGGCAGGATTGACATGGCAATGGAAATCGGGGGAATAGAGGTGATTTTAAAAATTTTAATTTACTTTATTCATGAGAGAGTATGGTATAAAATTCGTTTTGGCAAGAAAGAAATTGAGCCTTTTGTGGTATGGTTTACAGGATTGCCGGGATCAGGGAAAACAGCTATAGGTGTTAATTTAGTGGAAAAATTACAGGATTGGGGACTAAAAGCCGATCACCTTGACGGTGGAAATATCAGACATATTTTTCCGGAGACCGGATTTACTAAAGAGGAAGTGGATGAACATATCAAAAGAGTTGGCTATCTGGCCAGCAGAATGGAAAATAAAGGAGTATTTGTGGTTGCTTCTTTTGTCTCTCCATATCGGGAGTCAAGAAATTTTGTAAAGAATTTATGTAATAATTTTATAGAAGTTTACCTTTCAGCGCCCATGGATGTATGTGAACAAAGAGAGTCAAGGGGATTGTATAAAAAAGCACGGGCAGGGGAGATTAAAAATTTACCCGGAGTTGATGTAGAGTATGAAGAACCTGATAATCCGGAACTGGTCATTGATACAGGAAAAGTTGGTATTGAAGAATCAACAGATAAAGTTTTGAAACGATTAAAAAAATATATTTAGCAAGGAGGTAGTTTAATGGAAAAAAGTTCAGTGTTACCTGCTCACGGAGGAGGGACATTAGTTAACAGGATCATTCCGGAAGTGGAACGAGATGCTGTTCTTTCAAGTTGTTGTGATAAAGAGTACAGAATCAGTGATGCGGATTTATCAGTATTCTACCGCATTGCAGACGGAGCTCTTTCACCCCTGCAGGGTTCCATGAATGAAGATGAATTCAATCAGGTTTTAGAGAAAGAAGTCATTGTAAGAGACGGAAAGAAATATGCATGGAGTATACCCATTTCATTTCCTGTTTCCAAAAAAGAAGCTAAAACTCTGGAAAAAGGAGAAATGGTTAAAGTTAAGGATACAAAAGGGAATATAATCGGCGTTATTGAAATTTCAGATATTTTTCCTTTTGATAAAGATACATATAATACTTCAGTATATGGAACAGAAAGAAAAGATCATCCCGGGGCCCGGATATTCGGGGATGACCCCAGGGATTATCTGATAGGAGGAAAAATATGGGCATTTCCTCAACCCAAAGATCCCAATTTCGGGCAGTATATGCTCACTCCTCAGCAAACCCGGGCTCTTTTTCAGAGAAGAGGGTGGGATAAAATCACTGCCTTTCAGACCAGGAATGCTCTGCATCGGGCCCATGAGTATGCTCTCCTGTACGCTGCAGAGGAACTTACCAGACAGGGTCATTTCACCGGAGCAGTACTGAATCCTCTGGTGGGCGCTACCAAATCTGATGATGTTCCTGCAGATATTCGTATGCATACCTATGAAGCACTTCTGGAGTCCAGAGAACTGGGTAAGGGTGACAGAGACGAGGAATTATGGAATTCAAAGCACTGGAGTTTTGATGATAACTTAATTCTGATTGGTCTTGATATGAAGATGTTTTATGCCGGACCCAAGGAAGCAGTAATGCATTCCATTTACAGACAAAATTATGGTTTTACCAATATTGTTATCGGGAGAAAACATGCAGATGCTCCCTTTGATGACGGCACCCCGATCTGGGGTGATTTTGATGCGCATGAAAAATTTGATAATCTTAAGGGCGAACTTTTGATCCAGCCGGTAAAAGTCGGGTTTGCAGCCTATTTTGAAGAAATAAAACGGGTAGGATTATTAAAGGAATTTAAACCAAAAGGCTATCATACAGTGTTCATTTCCGGAAAAGAAGTACGGAAAAAATTAAAAAATGGTGAAGAAGTTGATGAACGTATCATGCGGAAACCGGTTGCAGATATTTTAAGAGAGTTTTATGCAGATGGTTCAGTTGTTGCAAAGAAGAAAAGTTCAAATGTCACCTGGCATGATACCGGGATCACCAAACAGGACCGGGAAAAAAGAAATGAGCATAAAGGAGTGGTTGTATGGCTGACCGGTCTTTCCGGATGCGGTAAATCCACTATAGCTTCCAGACTGCAGGAAATGCTGTTTGAAAGGGATGTTCAGGTGTATATTCTTGACGGTGATAATGTACGGCATGGTCTGAACGGCGATCTGGGATTTTCACCGGAAGACAGGGAAGAGAATATCCGGCGTATCGGAGAGGTAGCACATCTTTTTGCTGATGCCGGGATGGTTGCTATAACCTCTTTTATCTCTCCCTATATCAAAGATCGTGACCGGGCCCGCAATCTGAATAAAAAGGGTGAGTTTGTGGAAGTGTTTGTGAAAGCACCTCTTGATATTTGTGAACAGAGAGACCCTAAAGGTCTGTATAAAAAAGCACGGAGCGGGGAAATTAAAGAATTTACCGGAATATCCGCCCCTTACGAAAAGCCCGAGAATGCGGAGATCGTTCTGGAAACAGACAAACTGTCTGTTGAGGAGAGTGCCCAGATGATTTTTGATTATCTCAAGGATAAAGGGATCATTCAGTAAGTGGACCGCAGACGGCGGACGGCAGACGGCGCGGTGGTGGCAATGTTTGAGCATTAGAGAAAAGTTGTTTGTGATTGTTGATTATTTGTCATTGATGCGATTGTATGGGAGTATCGGGGTAACGGGGTATCGGAGAAAAAATAACAATAAACAAAAAACAAATTACAAATAAATTCCAATACTCAAATGAAAAAAGATAAAGGATAAAGGATAAAATGAATATTGGAATGATGGAATGTTGGAATAATGGAATAATGAGGGTCAGGAAAAACTGTATATCTTCTTACATCATTCCACTATTCCATTCTTCCAAAGATCAAAGCACAGCTTTGAATATTATTTCCGCCCCAAGTACATCTTGGGTCGGAGGTGGAGAGATGTTTGATTATTGAAATTTGGAATTTGGATATTATTTGTTATTTGGTGCTTGGGATGTGGGATTTTATTGTATGACACCCCTCTTCCTCGGCTGGCGCCGAGGGTCTCCCCTCAAGGGGAGAGAAGCTATAAAAGTCCTCCCTTGAGGGAGGATTCAGGTGGGTGTTTTAAACGGAACACGGAGAAGGGAGAAAAGGAGGAGGGAGGTTGGTGTCGTCCTGAAAAAAGTTTACAGTTTACCCGGCCAATCGTTCCGACATGTCATTCAGAGCGAGCAAAGGGAGCGAAGAATCTCACGCCTCCAATTTAAGAGGGATGATGGTTTTTTTGCTGGAAAAGTACGATTCTTAATAAAAATAACATTCATTTTCAGCTAGATTTGTTCTTTTACATAACCCTCAGTAGCGTGAGATTCTTTGCTCCCTACGGTCGCGCAGGATAACTTCTTCGTCACTTCGTTCCTCAGGATGACAAGATTGTTAGTTACTATTTTGAGTTAAAAATTAATGAAACTGAGGAAGATATAAAAAGTAAATAAGATATGGATAAAAAAAGAGAAATTCTGTTGTTTTAGTTATAAACCTATTCCAGGAAAAGACCACCGCGGAGTGGTTGACGAGTTCGGGACTCTAAGACTCAATGACTCTACGATACAAAGACAAACCCGAGCTATTAAAGGGATACAAACAATCTATGGACAAAGTGTCTGATATTTTGATCACTCATGAGCCGATATCATCATCAACCTTACAAAAATATTGTGAGAAGTGGTTCGGGAATATGGTTAAAGTAGTGGTTGATATTGATAAAGAAGAAATTGCTCTGGGAGGATCACTGCATGCAGATGCAGAATCCCTTTTACTGGAAAAAGGTTCTGTACAAAAAGATCTCTGGGGTGCAAATATTTATCCTGAAAATAAGTCAGGAAATCAAATTGAATACACTGCTCTTATAAATATCCGTCCTTATCAGGATAATACGTCTCTGTATATTCAGGATGAGATAGTCAGAAATAAAGTATATAACATTATAAAGAAATTGATACCTGTTGAAGGATAGAACTGCAAAAAATTCTCCTATGAAAAACTGGTATAGGGATCTGGAAGACAGGTATGCTGATTTTCCGGAACAGGTACAGATTCTTCATATGGTCAGTGATCTGAAAAAAGCTGAACATTTTTGGGACAAGGATAAAAATACTGCTGTTCATCATCTGTACTTGTCCATTATACTCATAGATTTTATTGTGAATGATCCTAAGTGGAAGGGGAAATTGAAAGAAGTGCTGCGGTTACGGGAGGTGATCGGTTCATTGATTGCGAGCAGTCAGCCGATGGCTACTCCGGAAGAAACGATCAAAGCCGCTCTGCTTTTACATCCTGAGGCTTATGCCACCCTGTATCAATCCGGAAGAACATAATTGGTGTAAATTTTTCACGCATGGATTTTAGTTTTTGCTATACAGCCCTTTTACTGGTGCTGATGACAGTCTCGCTTATCATGGAGCTGATGGAAGCAGATATTATCATTTTTTCTGCTCTGCTACTCATGGTTCTGGGGCGGGTGATTTCTGTACAGGAAGCCTTTGCCGGATTTTCGAATCAGGGAATGCTTACGGTTGGTTTTTTGTTTATTGTTGCCGGAGGCCTTCAGAAGACCGGCATATTAAATGATATCGGAAGGCTGCTTCTGGGGCGCAGAACAGGATCTCCTCAGTTGAAATTAATACGTTTGCTTTTTCCGGTTGCATCTATTTCAGCATTTTTTAATAATACTCCTGTAGTGGCCATGCTGGTACCGGTTGTACGTTCCTGGGCCAGAAAAAATGAATATTCAGTATCAAAATTTCTCATTCCTCTTTCCTATGCTGCTATTCTGGGAGGCGTATGTACCCTGATCGGTACCAGCACCAATCTTGTGATTCACGGATTAATGCTGCAGAACGGATTTGAAGGATTATCCTTTTTTGAGATCAGCAAGATCGGGATCCCTGTAGCAATTATCGGACTGCTCACGCTGATTTTTGTTGGATATCATCTACTTCCTGAACGAAAAGAACTGACAGTAAAGCTGGGTGAGAGCACCAGAGAATTTGTTATTGCCATGAAAGTTGGGAGAAAATATCCTCACATCGGCAAAACCATTGAAGAAGCAGGGCTCAGACATCTGAAAGGATTATTTGTTTTTCAGATACAAAGGGGAGATGAAGTAATCACTCCGGTAACTCCTCATACTGACATTCATACACATGACCGTCTTTTTTTCACTGGTTTGCCCGATACTATACTTGAACTGCAGAGAACTCCCGGATTAATGTTAATAAAAGACACCTCCCTGGATCTGAAGAATTATGACTCGGATCAGATCTGGAGTTTTGAGGTAGTGATATCACCTAATTCACCTCTTATTGGCAAGAATGTGCGGGAAAGTAATTTCAGGAGCAGATATAATGCTGTTATTGTAGCGATCCACAGAAGTGGTGAACGAATTATAAGCAAAATAGGAGATGTAGTATTGCATTCAGGTGATACGCTGCTGTTACTTGCCAGTAAAAATTTTCTGGATAAATGGTATCATTCCGAAGATTTTTTTCTGGTTTCCCGCTCTCAGGAGGTTCACTCCAAGCCCCAGTGGAAGACTATTCTTTCCCTGATTGTTCTGGGAGCTATGATTATCAGTATGGCATTTTCCTTACTTCCCATTCTTATTACTGTATGCCTTACATCAGTAGTGTTGCTGGGTACAGGCTGTATAACTCCCCAGGATGCGCGGGACAGTGTTGACTGGAAAGTCCTGCTGATCATTGCTTCATCATTTGGTATTGCAACAGGCATGTACAATTCCGGACTTGCAGAATTTCTGGCTCATACTCTGATTTCAGGGATGGGGACACTGGGTATTATAGGGCTGTTAACAGGAGTGTATTTTATGACCAGTCTGTATACTGAAATAATCACCAATAATGCTGCTGCAGCCCTTCTTTTTCCCATAGCACTTTCAGTATCACAGCAGGCTCAGATCAATCCCAGACCCTTTTTTCTGGCTGTTGCCATGGCTGCATCAGCAAGTTTTGCTACCCCCATTGGCTATCAGACCAATTTGATGGTGTATGGTCCTGGCGGTTACAGATTCAGGGATTTTATGAAAATCGGTATTCCCATGAATATATTCATCGGATGTATTGCAATTGGTATAATATATATGTGGTTTTTTATATGATTCCATGATACAAGGTATTTTTGGATATGAACGACACAGATATGCAAAGAGTTATTCTGGTAGCAGGTGCCAGACCCAATTTTATGAAGGTTGCACCGGTACTGGAAGAGATGAAGAAGTATCCGGACAAGTTCGTTCCTTTTCTGGTCCATACCGGCCAGCACTATGATGAAAATATGTCTAAAGTTTTTTTCAGGGATCTCGGACTGCCTGAACCGGATGTATATCTGGGAGTGGGATCAGCCTCCCATGCTGTACAGACAGCCAGGATAATGATGCGTTTTGAAGAGGTGGTAAAAGAAAAGAACCCAGATATCATTATAGTGGTGGGGGATGTGAACTCAACCCTGGCCTGTGCCCTGATAGGATCAAAATTGCATATTCCTGTAGCTCATATTGAAGCGGGCTTGAGAAGTTATGACCGGGAAATGCCGGAAGAGATCAATCGGGTGCTGACTGATCAGATATCGGATTATCTTTTTACCACCTGTAAAGATGCAGAGAACAATCTTGTCAGAGAGGGCATAGCAAAGGAAAAAATATATTTTGTCGGGAATATAATGATTGAATCACTTATAAACATGGATAACAGATTGGACAGATCGGATATTCTGAACCGTTTATCTCTCACTTCCGGAAACTATGTACTTCTTACTCTTCACCGACCTTCCAATGTGGATAATAAAAAGCAGTTAGCCGGTATTTTAAGGGCCTTGCAAAAGATACAGAAAGAGATACCCATCATCTTTCCGGCTCACCCCCGTACTGTAAAGAAGATTCACGAATTCACGCTCAAACAGTATATTTCATCAAGTCGTCAGCTGAACATTGTGGAGCCGATAAATTATATTGATTTTCTCCGGCTTGAGAAAAGTGCAGCCTTTGTCCTGACTGATTCCGGAGGTATTCAGGAAGAGACAACTTTTTTTAATGTCCCCTGCCTGACCCTCCGCTCCAATACTGAACGGCCCATTACAGTTCAGGAGGGAACAAATCAGCTGATTGGGTCAGACCCTGAAAACATAGTGAAAAAAAGTTTTGATATTTTATCCGGAAATAAAAAAAAAGGAGGTAAGGTACCGAAGTTCTGGGATGACCGGGTATCAAAGCGGATAGTGGAGGTTTTGTTAAACAAGTAAAAGGATAAAGGAAAAAAGACACAAGTTTAATTAAGAAGAAAAATTTTCAGAATGGGATGATTACCTTGAATGGAAAGCTTATAGAAATGCTTTAAATTATAAAGAAAAGGAAATTAAAGAGATAGAGAGTTAGAAATAAAATGAGAATTTTTTATCCTTTTTCCTTCATCCTTTTTCCTTTATCCTTAATAAACTGCTCCAAAACCCCCACCAACTCCGAAAACACCAAACAACTAACCGTACCCACCAGTACTGACGATATGGTGGAGAATGAAGAATGTGGTGTGTTTGAGATTTGCTGGTTTATTGAAACTATTTAAAAAATTTAAAGCATTGTTTAATTTTTTTTTTATTACTATAATAGATGCAAAGGAGCAGGTTGAATGAAAAAATTTACTGAAGTAAATATTCTTTCAAAAGAAGAAAAAGAAATTCTTCGG
Source organism: bacterium (assembly GCA_046483025.1). GTDB lineage: Bacteria > Zhuqueibacterota > QNDG01 > QNDG01 > CAYUAG01 > CAYUAG01. The sequence goes on along the minus strand of JAWODZ010000046.1, from coordinate 6,067 downwards.
CTCTGCACAAAAAAAATCCGTAAGGTTGATCCTAAAGCGGAAGTGATTTTATACGGTTCACAAGCCCGGGGGGAGGCAGGATCACACTCTGATTATGACTTGCTTGTATTAATTGATGGGGACACCAGTCTTGTAAAGGAAGATACAATACGACAGCAACTGTATCCCATTGAACTCGCGACTGGTAAGGTATTTACTGTCAATATGTATAATAAGAAAGACTGGGACACAAGCCTGTATAAAGCAATGCCGTTTCACTATAATGTAGAAAGAGATGGTATCCTTTTATGAAGAAAGTAATAAATAAATTTCGTGATATATTTTGACCGATTTAATTTACGAAAATGAAAGTCATAAAATAATTGGACCTGCCATAGAATTTAATGAATAATTAATAATGAATAATGGAGAAAAGGAGAAAAGGAAAAAAGGAGAAGGGAGAATGAATGGTTGCAGGGGGGTAGGGTTAAAGAATGAAGAATTGTGAATTAAGAATTTAGAATTCTGCATTCAGAATTCTATAAACTTGTCAATGAAAAATTATATTAATATATTATTTGTTATCTTTTATCTACTTCCTGAAATAATAAAAGGAGTATTAAATGGAACGGATTGTACATGTTAAAATTGAGAAATTACCAGAGGGTGTTTATGTGGCAACGTCAAAAGATATTCAGGGATTGGTTGCACAAGGACGTACAATTGAAGAAACATTGGAAATTGCACGGGATGTAGCAAAGAAGCTTTTAGAAGCACAAGGTGAAAAAGGGTTGAAATTATCAGTCGCAAATGAGTCTTTTGAATACCCTTTAGTGGTAGGATTTTAATTGGGTAGATTGGCAGGATATACATACAGAAAAATTGTAAAAAAACTGAAATCCTTCGGTTTTGAATTTTACAGGCACGCTTCCGGCAGCCATGAGATTTGGTATAATCCAGGTTGAATCTTTATACAACCATACCAAATCATCCGGGAGATATGCCTGAAGGTACTTTAAGAGCAATTTTAAAACAAGCAGGAGTAAAAGTAAACGATTTTATTAACAAGTAAATGTTTAATTTTAAAAATTAAGAATTAAGAATTTAGAATTAAGAATTTAGAATTTAGAATGAAAGAAGAAAAAATAAATACGGAAAACATTATTAAGGAAAAGAGTTTTCAATTTGCTATTGGTTAAGGTTATTAAAGGTAGGAATATTAAAATTCAAAAATAATTTATGAAAAATAAAAAGATACATGTTAAAGGAACAGAAGTAGTAATTTTTTCAAAACAAAAAGAAGATTATATTTCACTAACTGATATAGCAAGATATAAAGACCATGATAGAAGCGATTATATCCTGCAGAATTGGATGAGAAATCGAAGTACTATTGAATTTATTGGACTGTGGGAACAATTGCATAATCCAAATTTTAATTCCATCGAATTCGATGGATTTAAAAATGAATCAGGGTCAAATAGTTTTTCTCTTACCTCCAAAAGATGGATAGCTGCTACAAATGCAGTTGGTATAATTTCTAACATAATAGTGTTAAATTAATTATCTGATCTGAGATATAGAAATATCAAGTATGAAGGAATAAAATAATTTGGCTGATTTAATTTACAGACAGGAAAGCCACAAAATCATTGGAGCTGCCATAGAAGTACACAAGATTTTAGGAAATGGTTTTCTTGAGCCAGTATATCAAGAAGCGTTGGCAATAGAATTTGAGAAACAGGGAATACCTTTTGATAAAGAAAGACAATTGAGAATACAATATAAAGATGTGTATCTTACCAAATATTACAGTGCAGATTTTGTTTGTTATGATAAGATTATTATTGAGTGCAAAGCACTTAAAGGATTGCTACCGGAACATGAGTCACAAGTATTGAATTATCTTAATGCTACAGGTTTCCGATTAGGGATTTTGATAAATTTTGGTAGGACTAAAACTGAATTTAAAAGATTTGCCCACTAAGGACACGGAGGGACACGAAGAAAAATTGAATTATATAGAAAAAAATAATATTTTATTTCTTAGTGTACTTAGTGTCCTTCGTGGGCCCTGGTTTTTTGTGTTTTTGGTGGTCGTCTTTTTCGTGGGCTGTTCAAAAACCCCAACAGATACCGACAACACCAAACAATTAACCGTACCCACCAGCATCGCAGAAAACACCACCTGGACCTTCGGTACTGACTATATGGTGGAGAATGAAGAATGTGGTGTGTTTGAGTTTTGCCGGTTTGAAGGGTTGACATGAGTTGATATTACAGTATATTATATATAGAGAAGAAAATTGAAAGAACAAAAGCAAATACATAATAACGAATTACAATCAGTTATCCGACAGATTGTGAATAATTCCCATCCCGATAAAATTATTTTATTTGGTTCTGGTGCAGAGAAACACAAAGATATTCCAAATGATTTTGATTTATTAATAAATAAACCGAGGCTTAATCACTTATGAAAATTTATCTTGACAATTGTTGTTTTAATAGGCCATTTGATGATCAGCGACAAATTAGAATTCGTATTGAAACGGAGGCAAAACTTTATATACAAGAAAAAATAATACATAATGAGATTAAGCTGGTGTGGTCATATATTTTAGAATATGAAAATGAATGTAATCCATTTGAGGAAAGAAAAAATGCAATAAAAAAATGGAGAAGTATTGCATCAATTAATATTAGTGAAAAAAATGAAATAATTAATGAAGCAAAAAAACTTAAAAATACAGGTGTTAAAAGTAAAGATGCTTTACATATAGCTTGTGCAGTATCTGCGAAATGTGATTATTTTATTACCACTGATGAAGAGATAATAAATAAATTGCAGAAATATGACAAAATCGGCATATTAAATCCTGTTTCATTGATCAATAAAATTGAAAGGTAAACCATGTTAACCGAAACAGAACTTAAGATAAAAGGGATAAAAGCTCTTACTCGTGAACTGGGTGATGTAGATGCTGAGAAATTTATTTCTTTGTTGTTAAAAGAACCGTTTGATTATACTAAATGGCAAAAGGGTTTATTCCAGGATATGTCGGTTGATGAAATTAGTAAACAAGCGATGCAACAAAGGAAAAAAGTAAAGACAGGAAGTGATAAAGGAAAAAAATAGTGCCTGAAGTGTCTTAAGTACTTAAGGCACTCATTGCTCCTCCCCTACTAACTCAGACAAAACCAACCAACAAACCGTAACCAACGACATCACGCAGAACACGGTCTGGACCTCCGGAACTGACTACATAATAGAAGGACTGGTGACGGTGGAAAATTGACATAAGTTTATATTACTGTATATTTTATATATGGGAAATAAGTTGGAAAAACAAAAGCAAATACGTAATAACGAGTTACAATCAGTTGTCCGACAGATTGTGAACAATTCCCATCCTGATAAAATTATTTTATTTGGTTCTGGTGCAGAAAAGCATAAAGATATTCCAAATGATTTTGATTTATTAATTATTAATAAAATGTCGGTACCACGTATAAGAAGACGGGCTGTGGTTTTAAAAAATGTGAATTATAATATACCATTGGATATTATAGTTTTAACTCCTGGTGAGTTAAATTACCTGATAAATAACGATTCAATTTTTATCAATGAAATATTAAAGAAAGGTATAGTATTATATGAAAAAGAATCCATGGTATGATTATGCTATTGAAGATTATAAAACCATACAAACTACCAAGGAGGAACAGTTAATTAAGACTGTTCTTTTTCATGCTCAGCAGTTTATAGAAAAGAGCATAAAAGGAATTATCTATGATAATAAAAAAACTCCCACCAAAACTCATGATTTGGTTATCTTGGCAAAAGAAGCTGAAATTGATCTATCTACATTTTGTTTGACAACAGAAGAATTGCAATTTTTAAATAGTGTTTATATAGAAACTCGCTATCCCCCGGATTTAGGTTTATTACCAAATGGTGAACCTTCAGAAAAGGATGAAAAATATGCCATTTAAATTACAGAGAAATTTTATAAGCACATGAAGGATAAGTTTAGAGGCTTTTAAAAAGCCTGAAGTTAGGAATTAAGAATTTTTAATAAATAATAAACAATAAAATATTCAAAAGAAAATGATGTGATAAAATATCAGTTAGCTAAGTCTGCTACCTCTACCTGCCCGGTGAAATAATTTTACAAAGGTGAAAATGTATTATACATATATATTACAAAGTAAAAAGGATACAAAGTTTTATTCAGGTTTTACAGAGAATGTAAAATTAAAACCTGCCCCGTAAAATCCCGAAGGGAAAATCTTCGATTTTATTTTACGGGGTGAAAGCAACATCAAAAAGGCTTAGTAAATTCAACTAAACATAGAAGACCATCTAAAAAAGGAAGAAAATGAAAAATAAAGAAATTATTTTTATTGTAGAAGAATCTCCAGAGGGAGGGTACACCGCTAAAGCCTTGGAGTATTCCATTATAACTGAAGCAGATAATTGGGAAAAACTAAAGGAAAATATCAGGGATGCGGTAAAATGTCATTTCGAGAAAAAGGACAGGCCGAAGATTATACATCTTCATGAAGTCAGAGAAGAGAGGTTAGCTGTTTGAAGCTCCCCAGAGATGTAAGTGGTACAGATTTAGTCAAAAAACTTGGTAAATATGGATATGAAGTAACCAGGCAGAGTGGAAGTCATATAAGGTTATCAACTGCATTAAAAGGTAAACATCATATTACAATTCCAAAGCATAAAATTCTTAGAATAGGAACATTAAATTACATTTTAAAAGATATATCAGAACATCTAAAAATTGATAAACAAGATCTGATTAATGAACTGTTTAAATAATTAACTGTTTACTTAAACTTCTTCTGTAAAGTGGACAGGAAAAAAGTATATAAATCTTGACCGATTTAATTTACAGACAAGTAAGCCACAGTATTTAATGAATAATGTATAATGACAAGAGTTAATTATAAGACAAAATCCAAAAGAAAAAATACAAAAGACTTACTTTAAGACAAAAGAAAAAAGAAAAAATACAAAAGACTTAATGAAGAAAAAATCCAAAAGACAAAAGAAAAAAAACAAAAAGAGTTTTTATTGGAATATGATGTAAAATATTATGATGATGAATTAATCATTCGAGATAAAAAAGGAAAATATCAAATTGATTTAAGGCAAAGGATATTTGATTTTGCTGTAAATTCTATGGTTTTTATTGGTACACTCCCTAAAAAAAAGAATATGATGTTTTTCGCTATCAGTATTCAAAAAGTTCTACATCGATTGGTGCTAATTATGAAGAAGCACAATCAACTTCACTGAAAGAATTTATTCAGCGGCTTAGGATAGCTTTAAGAGAAACGAATGAAAGTAGGTATTGGTTGAAAATCATGGATAAACTAAATCTTGGGGATACAAAACAAAGAAAGTATCTATTATCTGAATCTCAAGAAATCTCTCTTATATTAGGCTCTATTGTATCCAAACTTGATAAGAAAAGAAAATAATAATTTATTAAATACTTACAAATATGAAATTTGATTTTCAAAGAATAAGATCAATTACGAAAACACTGAATAATAGAATACCATTGTATTTTATCCCTTCACTTTTGCTCAGGGCAAGCTTTTATATTTTGTCTTTTGTCTTTTGTATTTTGTCTTTAAACTGTTCCTCCCCCACCAACTCCGAAAACACCAAACAATCCACAGTAAACGGTTTAATTTTAAGAAAAAATTAACCTTGACAATGGAAAACAGAAATTTTATATTATATAGCAAAATTTATATATTTAAATTTTGCATACATTTTTATCCCCTTTTTATACCCCTGATCAGTTATATATATGTGACTGAGTGGGCGAAGCTGTAAGTTTTACAGGAGGTAACAAATATATTCAAGGATATATGCTGACCGATTTAATTTACAGACAGGAAAGCCACAGTATTTAATGAATAATGAATAATGTATAATGACAAGAGTTAATTATAAGACAAAATCCAAAAGAAAAAATACAAAAGACTTAATGAAGAAAAAATCCAAAAGACAAAAGAAAAGTGTGCCAAGCAAAGCTAATATAAACAAGCTGGACAATCC
>JAWODZ010000041.1:0-22869 GCA_046483025.1 bacterium | reverse complement strand
GTAGCGAAAGCGTCAGATTGTCAGGGATGTCCATTTAAAAAACGATGTCTTGCAAAGAAAACATCTAAACGTCGTACATTATCAGTATATTATGATAAAAAAGTTGCTGAGTATGCTTACCTGATGGAAATGAAGTTCAATACAGAAAAAGGAAGAGAACTATATGATCAACGCATCTGGATTAATGAACCTGTTTTTGCAAATATTAGAGCACTAAAACGGATGGATCGGTTTCTGTTAAGAGGGAAACCTAAGGTAACTATACAATGGCTTTTATATAGCCTTGTTCATAACATTGAAAAATTGGCTAATAATGGGTATGCATTTGCCAGTGTAGCGTAAAAGGGGACGGGAAATTAAGCACAAAAGATAATTTGAAGACATAGGATTGTTTTAAGATAAACATATCCTAAGAAATTTTTTAAAAATTATGATTTAGGGACTTAATTCCTTATACTCAAATGTTTTTCGACAGTCTCGACAGGTTTCAAAAACCTGTCGGGTCTGTAGTCACCACATTTTCAATTCCGATATCAACCCAAACCTTCCAGGTTTTCAAAACCTGGAAGGTTTAATCCTTTTATTCATTCGTCTACTAAAATATCAGATTTTATTCTATCCTCTATCTTTTCTAAGGTCATTGAATCATGATAATCTTTAAATTCCTCAAGATTATTAAACCAGGACAGGCAATCCTTTTTATTAATTTTTGACTTTTTATTTGACACATAAGCATGATATGAACTATAAGGCCAATTTTCAATTTTTTTAGCTATCTTATGTTTAATAGGATTGGCATGAATATAATAAACTACTTGAAGTAAATAACTTTGATTATTAATATGTCTCCGTTGAAAATTTTTTTCAAATAGGCTCCCATGTCGCTTATATTTCTTATTAAAAGATTTTGCATAAGCATTAAAAAAATTTGAAAAACACTGAGAAGGTGATTTCTTGATCATTTCTTTAACAGATATCAATAAATGAAAATGATTATATAACAAACAATAAATATAAGTATTTACTATGTCCTTCATATATCTGGAATATAGCTTCATGAAATAGTAATAATTATCTTCTTCCTTATAAATATTTTCTCCATTAATACCACGATTAAAAATATGATAATATTCTCCAGGTTCGAGAGGGATTGTATAGGACATTGTATTCGCTTCCTTTATTCCCCAAGCCTTCCAGGTTTTCAAAACCTGGAAGGCTTATAAATTCCACAATCTAAAAATTATTAATATATCTTAATTAACTAATCTCACAATGTCAAATAAAAAAATAATATTATTGAAAAAGATACTTAAAATTATTTTACAGTCTTCCCCTTCCTCCTGGGTCTTTTTCTGATCATGGTAAGCTTTTCAACCTCTTCATCAGGATAAAAAGTCAGCACTTTGTCCAAAAGCTCTTGAAGTTCTTTTAAGAAAGGATAACGGGGATTTAAAGAATACAATCTTGTTTTGCCAACCAGTTTATTATATACAATACCACCTTGTTCTAATCTTTCTAACTGTTTTTGAATTTGATTAAGATTTGTTTTAAAAAATCGAGCAATTTCGCGTGCGTAACCTTGGCTCCGAGTATGGAGAAATAATAAAACCCGTTCCCTATTTATAGAACCCAATAAAGCTTCTAACATTATATTGACCCCTTCTATAGGTTATATGACCTAATTTATAGGTCAATATAATAAATTATTTTATATTTGTAAAATTAATTAATTATTAATATCATTTCCCGCAACCCGCCGCACCCCAAGTCTCCCTTTCCCAAAGGAGGGCTACAGGGGGATTGTCACTCCTCCTCATTCATCAATTTTTCACAAATCTTGACTGTTTCTTCCGTATGCTCAACCACAAACTTCCTGATCTCTTCCGCTTCCTTCAAAGTCTTTTTCTTAAAATCCTGATCTTCGATATCCTGAAGATTTATTTTTACATTTAAATATGCTCCCTCAGCTGCTGCTCTGGCGGTTAAAGCTGCAACCCCGGCATCACTGATTGAATTTCTGTTGCCTTCTTCTACAACTATACGAGCCAGTTCCGAAGATTTTTTGCATTGTTCCAGCACACCGAAAGGAACCATCGTGGCTTCTTTAGTTGCTTTTTGGATTGCCTGCTTGCGAATTTTTTTATTCTCCTCTCCTTTTTTAGGCAGCTTGAAAGCATTCATTATTTTATTAAATGAATCTGTATCTCTGTCCACATCTGCAGTAAACTGCTCTTTTAATTCCTGCGCCTTTGCTCCGGTTTCATCCATTTTTTCATTCTTATCTCTATACCCTTTTTTATTATGGGTGAGTGCACATACCATGGAAGTTAAAGCTGTACTCATACTGCCGCAAAGTGCTGCCACACTTCCTCCTCCTGGTGCCGGAGAATCAGTGGAAAGAAGATCAATAAAATCCTCCCCCTTCATGCCCACCAGACTGTCTTTACGTTTAATCTGGTATTCAATTATCTTTTTGTCCTTTTCAAAAGGATATAAATCACTTAAACCCATGGAAAGAACAGCAATATGAATGAGTTCTGATTCCGGAACTCCGGTGGTTTTACCCTGCTTACGTAAAAAATACCTGCCTGCTTCTTTAAGAGCTTGTAAAGGAATCAATCCCACCAGTTCACTTCCGGTTACTCTCACTCCCAGATCTGCTGCCAGTTTACAGCATTCATCAAATACCTTATGGGGAGGAGAAACTTTGTAATTCGTAAGATTCATGGAAATCTGAGCCCTGCCAAAATCCTCCATATACCAGCCTACAGCCTTACAATATTCGAACTTACCCGGAACCCGAAGCTTCTTGCCATCTTTATCACGCACTATCTTACGATTTTCATCCCGTTTATACCGGCCTTTTTCTCTGATAGTGAGTGCTATCTCTTTAGCTAATTTTTTTCTGCGGGTATTGAGGTTTATATTGTATGCAATTAAAAATTCTCTTGCACCGATTACAGTTGCTCCTGCCTTTTTATTGAACTCAGCAGGCCCGAAATCCGGTTCAAACTCAGGATCTTTTAATTTTTTGGGGAGTGCTTCATATTCACCTTTCCTTATATCAGCCAGGTTCTCTCTTTCCGGCTTGGTAGCAGATTTTTCATATAAATATACCGGAATTCCCAGCTCCTCCCCAACTCTTTTACCAAGCTGTTTGGAAAGCTCAACACAATCTTCCATAGTAACCCCGGAAACTGGAACAAAAGGGCAGACATCAGTTGCACCCATGCGGGCATGCGCTCCGGAATGAGTTGACATGTCAATAACTTCCGCTGCTTTGTCTATGGCCTGAAAAGCTGCTTCCACCACCCCTTCTGGTGAACCTACAAATGACACTACCGTTCTATTGGTATCTTTACCGGGGTCAACATCAAGAAGAGTTACATCTTCAACTTGCTCAATTTCTCCGGTAATTTGATCAATTATTTGTGGATCTCTTCCCTCACTGAAATTAGGGACACATTCAACAATCTTCATAAACCATCTCCTCTTTTCTTTTTTCTAATAATGATTTGATTTTCAAAAATAATATGTATTTTAAACCCCTCTTAGTCTCCTCCTTCGACAAGCTCAGGACAGGCTCTTATCAGGGGAGTCTTTTCTGTGATATTATTTTTGAAAATCACTCTACCTTCAAATAAATATCTGCTAACTTCTGATCACTGACTTCCGATTTTTATACGAAAATTTACCAACGTTCTAAAGTTCTTACGATCTAGAGCTCTGTTTTTCTTTTATCCTTTTTCCTTTATCTTTTGTATCTCCATTTTCCCTTCTCCTTTCCTCCCTTTTCCCTACTTTTTCCTTTATCCTTGTATTTTTTACTCCAAGGACCCAACTACCTTCTCAACCTCCTCCAGGATCTCTCCGGACTTTACCAGTTCTTTCATGCTTGTATGATCCCGGTACAACGGTCTGTCTTCATCCAGAAACTCCACATGCTTACGTACCACTTCTTTTGCTTTACTCACTCCTTTTCCGAATTGGAAATCACGAAAATCAAGAGCCTGAGCAGCAGCCATAAACTCTATACCCAGAATCCCATAGGCATTATCCATGATCTGAAAATTTTTAATCGCAGTATTCATACCCATGGAAACAAAATCTTCCTGATCCGCTGCTGCCGGGATAGACTGGATAGAAGCAGGTGCGGATAGAATTCTCTGCTCCACAATCTGCATGTCTGCAGTATACTGGCTTAACATTAATCCGGACATCATACCGGCTCCTTTGGTCAGGAAGGGCGGAAGACCCACACTTAAAGCCGGATTATTGAGACGATTCATTCTTCTCTCAGACATCACACTGACCATAGTAATAGCAGCCCCGGCCATATCCATCGGTAAAGACACCGGAGTACCCTGAAAATTTGCTCCGGATAATTGTAATTTTTTATCCGGAAAAAAAACCGGATTATCTCCAACACCATTAAGTTCAGTCTCAACCTGAGACCTGGCATAGGCAATAGCATCATGAGCTGTTCCTATTACCTGAGGTGTGGAACGCATGGAATAGGCATCCTGCACCTTGCACTTTAACTTCTCCTTTACTAAATCTCCACCTTTTATGAGTTTTCTGATTGCTTTTGCAGAACGTACAGCACCGGAGAACCCCCGGGCTTCATGTAAAAGAGGAGTGTAGGGTTTCATATTAGCCTTAAGTGCCTCCAGAGACATTGCTGCTGCAATTTCAGCCTGCTTCAGCCAGCGGTTAGCATCATATAAAAACAATGCACTCATTGCGGTTAAAAGATTGGACCCGTTAATCAACCCCAGACCGTCTCTGGCTTGAAGTCCCGGGATAGTTATACCTGCTTTATCCATCGCCTCTTTTCCGGACAGCAGTTCTCTGTTATAATAAGATTCCCCCTCACCCATAAGTACCAATGCAATCTGAGACATAGGAGCCAAATCACCACATGCTCCGACAGAGCCTTTCTGACATACCCGGGGTGTAACTCCTTTATTAAGCATTTCCACCAAAGTTTGAGTAATCACCGGCCGAATCCCGGAATTCCCATGAGCATGGACATTCACTCTGCCCAGCATTGCTCCACGTACATAATCTATGGGAGCAGGATCACCAATACCAGCAGCATGATTATATATCAAATATTTTTGAAATTGTGCAACCTGATCATCATCTAAAACAACTTCAGAAAATTCACCTATTCCGGTATTGACTCCGTACATAATTTCATGGGCCTGAATTTTTTCTTTTAGCATTGCCCGGCAATTTTTAATTCGTTTTACAGCATCGGGGTGAAGTTGTACTTTCTCATGATCACGAGCAACCTTTACTACCTCATCAATAGTTAAATCATTTCCGGTAATTGTAACTGTCATTTGATACTCCTTTATCTGTTAATATCAACATTAAATTTTTTAGCACAATCAACTGCTTTTTCATACCCGGCATCTGCATGTCTTATAATTGCAGTGGCAGGATCATTGTATAGCACTCTTCTTATAGCTTGTTCTGCTCTTTTTGTCCCATCAACCAGGAGTACCATTCCTGCATGCTGGGAATAGCCTATACCAACTCCTCCTCCATGGTGGAAAGATACCCAGGTAGCCCCCCCACTGGTATTAGCCATAAGATTTAACAATGGCCAGTCTGATATAGCATCACTTCCGTCTTTCATGCTTTCTGTTTCCCTGTAAGGCGAGGCTACAGATCCTCCGTCTAAATGATCTCTTCCGATTACCAGGGGAGCTTTCACTTTACCACTTTTTACCAGATCATTGAAAATCAAACCAATTTTTTCTCTTTGCCCTAATCCCAGCCAGCAAATGCGACAGGGTAAACCCTGAAAAGCAACTTTTTCTTTAGCCTGTTCAAGCCAATCTATAAGATGCTTATCTTCCGGTATAGCTTCCTTGATTGCTTCATCAGTTGTATAGATATCTTCCGGGTCTCCTGATAATGCTGCCCAACGGAAAGGTCCTTTACCCTCACAAAAAAGAGGACGGATGAATTCAGGCACAAATCCATGATATTCAAAAGCCCTTTTTTCTCCACCCTGATACGCGAACTCTCTTAAATTATTACCATAATCAAAAACACGGCTTCCTCTGTTTTTTAATGTAAGTATAAAGCCTACATGCCGGGCCATACTTTTCAGAGCCTTTTGTTTATGTTGTTCCGGATCCTTTTTTCGTAAATCAAGTGATTCCTGTAAACTCAGATCATGGGGTACATACCCATTAACCGGATCATGAGCCGAAGTCTGGTCAGTTACTATTTCAGGAGTAATATTATCATCCACCAACCGTTTCAATACATTACCAATATTTCCCACCAAACCCACAGAGACTGCTTCTCCTTTTTCTTTGGCATCCATTACCCACTTAATTGCCTCTTCATGGGAATCGGTCATTTTATCCAGATATCTGGTTTTAATACGTTTTTTGATTCTTTCAGGATCAACTTCAACTCCCAAAAAAGTAGCACCGGCCATGGTGGCAGCCAGCGGTTGAGCACCTCCCATACCACCGATACCTCCAGTAATTAGAAGTTTGCCTTTCAGATTGCCATCAAAATATTTTTTACCACATTCCACAAAGGTTTCATAGGTTCCCTGAAGAATCCCTTGAGTTCCGATATAAATCCAGCTTCCGGCCGTCATCTGTCCGTACATGATAAGACCGTCATCTTTGAGTTTGTTAAAATGATCCCAGTTTGCCCAGTAAGGAACCAAATTACTATTTGCAATAAAAACCCGCGGAGCCTGTTCATGAGTTCTTACTACCCCAACTGGTTTTCCGGATTGAACCAAAAGGCTTTGATCTTCTTTTAGTTTTAAAAGATATTTTATTATATCTCTTACTGCTTCCGGATTACGGGCTGCCTGCCCGGTCCCGCCATACACCACCAGTTGTTCAGGATCTTCTGCAACTTCTTCATTCAGATTATTTAATAACATCCTCAAGGGTGCTTCTGTTTGCCAGGATTTTGCATGCAGAGTAGTTCCTGTAGGGGCTCGATAGTTGGGATGGGTTGCATATTTTTTTAAAAAGGTCGAATAGTCCATTGTATCCTCCTATACATCTATTTTAAATTATATTGCATAATTAGATCAGCCGAATTATCAGTTGCATTTCTTTTGTCATCCAAAGCATATAAAACAAAACCGGCATCTTTTAAAATCTTTATCAGTTCGGAATTAGCTCGAGAAAGAGTAATGCTTATCCGATTTATCTTCATGGTACCCGCCCGATTCAGCACTTCGTTTAAAAGCTTTTTGCCCATCTGTTTGCTCTTCCATTTATCATCTGTTACAAAAAATATTATTTTTATTTCATTGTTTTTCACTGTTCGATATACAATAGCCCCCACACAATCAGTGTTTTCTTTAGCCATTAATATGGTGGTATTCTGTTCATGCACAGCTTTACGGGGATTGTTGATAAAATCAACTCCTTCCATATCAATACTATTTTTATCAATCAACCATCTCAAGGCAAAATCTTTATAGCATTTATAACATGAATCATCATAATCGATGATCTCAACATCACTCAGTCCCCCTTTTTCCAACTCTTTTACCACTCGTGACGTCAAGCTCTCTTTGCCCAGCGATTCTTCCACTTCATTTAAAGCGGATAAAATATGAGTACTGTTCACTCCTTCCGAAAATATCTCCTGCATACAATGCTGCATGGCTTCCCAGATGGGAGGAAGTGTTGACATTAGTTTTTGCCCTCTTGCAGTAAAACAAATGAATCTTCTTCTCTTATCATCTTTGTCATCAATAAATTTGATCATGCCTCTTTTATCCAGTACAGCAATCATTTGACTTACAGCAGAATGGGTAATCTCTAATTCCTTTGATATCTCGGTGACTGAAAGTTTGCCTTTTTCATTTAAGAGATAAAAAATGGGAAACCAGCTTACTTCAAAGGGAATATGTAACTTTTTATAAATATTAGCAACATCAGTTAAAAACTTATCACTGATTCTCTTCAACCGTGTTCCAATAATTAACTCACCTACTCGTTTATAAAAATTCTCCATATCAACCTTTGATATTTAACAGTACTTACGTTAGTACTTACATAATAAAAATTATAATACTAAAAGTCAAGAATTTTTTAAAATATTATATTATTATATTTATTATAAATAACTGATATAATATAAGAAAATTAACTCTCTCTGTCCCTTAAAATATTAATAAATTGTGGTTCAATTCCATCTACTAATTTTATGATTTTTTCAGGTCTGTTTAAATAACCTATTTCATATAAAAAATTGTAGAATAATTTCAGCGCTGGCGGCCACATGATATATTCTTGGGGTTCTATAATAACTTTTCGTAATATATGATCAACAAAAAACTCTTCAATATAAACAGGTAAAACTGTCTTTAAATTTATATCATCTTTATGCATATATCGATATATAAAATTTAAATAAATTTCTATATAAAATGGAAAATCTTTACTGTACTCCTCTACTCCTTTAAATATCAGCCATTTTTTATAACATTTCTTGCATTTTTCTTCCATTGAAAAATAGTGATCCTCCCATTCATCATATTCCACACCTTCAGAAATATAGTTATCCAGTTGGTTGAATAATTGAATAAGTTTTTCATCTTCCTTGTCTGGTAAATATGGTTCTTCTGACAAATTTAATGAATCATAATTGAATTTGGATATGACATTGTGCTCTTCTTGTCTTATAAACATAGTCATTGGATTATCAGGTTGAATATTATCTGGAAATAAATATTCTTTTCTTTGAATCATCATATCAAAAAATTCAGCAGACTCTTTATCATTTAGTTTTAAGGTGTTTCTAATTTGCTTGATGATATTTGTTTTGGAAGGTTTAATATCACAATTATTTTGAGAAAGGCTATAATTCCAAATAGGTATTACAAGCTGAAATGCATCATTTGGATCTTTTACTACCCCCCTCTCAACAAAATCCATGACCGGTTGTGCAAATTCAATCATCCCCTGACTTGCAGATACTGCTCTAAAACCACTGGGAGCTTCTATCTCTGAAATAGCAGGTCTTTCTATATATTGTACATTAGATATTGAATTAGTTGATTTTGCTTTTTTCTTTTTTTTAACTTTTGCTTGAGCTCTTTTTTTGGCAACAGCTTTTTTCTTCTTTTTCTTCTTCTTACTCATAAAATTATTTCGTCCAGATATATATTTGATGATATTAATCTGTGATATAATGTTTATAACACTATTATAGAATTTAACTAGTAATTATGGCTGCACACCATTACTATCATTCAGCTTCATCGATTAATTCTAAAACCTCTTTTGGAGAAGAAGCATTTATTAATGACTTGCAAAAATTTTTATCCTTGGTAAGTCTTGCTATTTCTGCCAGAATTTTGACGTTCGGGCCAGCCGCATCTTCAGGTGCCAGTAACAGGAAAAATAAATGAGAGGGCTTACCATCTGCCGCATCAAAATCTATTCCCTCTTTGGAAATTCCCAAAGAAAGAGTTAAATCATCAGCAGCTTTAGTTTTAGCGTGTGGTACAGCAATACCATGTTCCAATCCTGTACTCATCATTTCTTCCCGCTTCATAATATCATCAAAGGCCTTCATTCTATTATTGATATTTCCACCTTTTATAGCAAGTACAAGGAGTTCCTCAATTACTGATTTTTTCTTGGTTTGTTTTAATGATACTTCTATTGCCTCTTCTGTAAGTAACTGGGTTAATCGCATTTATTAACCTCCTTTTCCTTACTTGTCATCTTCAATTTGATTGTATATCCGTTCAGTCCTTTCTTCATCTTTTACTATCAGAACAGAACATTGACTTTTTCTGAAAATGAGCTCTGCTTCATCATGAAATGAATCAGTTCTCGATCGAATGGGCTCCAGTTCACCCATTATCAACAAATCTATCTCCAATTCTTCGATCTTTTTTACAACTTCTTTATTTACCACTCCTTTAACCAAATACGTTTCTATTGAAACCCCCTTTTTCACCCCCAACTCAGAGATATAATTCAAGTATCTCCTTCCATCTTCTTCCAAATTATTTTCATAATCCATTTCTTCAATTTTTACAAATATTTTCGCTTTTACCAAATCACTGAGAACCTCCACATCTACGACATAAACTGCCATTAGTTTTGCATTTAAACTCTTGGCTAATCCTATACCATATTGGGCAGCAGTAATACATTCTTCTGAACTATCCACATAAAGCAGTATTCTTTTTATTGGACCGGTGTTCATATATCACCCCCGCTTTTTCTCTAACCTGGTTTTAACAATTTTTAAAACCGCAAATGTATCCCTTTCACTTTCTTCTAAAGTACTTTCGATATATTTTATCGACTCTTCATAATCTGGTATTGCAATCTTTTCAAGAGCATTAACTCGCCTCATGGTTCTTCTCACTTCATCAGCTATTCTCATCAAAGAAATATGTAACTCGGCTAATTTACTGAGATCAACCATCAATGCTTTAAAATCAGAAATAGCCTCATCAATTCTGTATGATGTACCCCTAAGACTAAAATACGGTGATTTATCATCAATTTCAAGGGCTACCTTGGGAATATTTACTCCCATAATACGACGCATTTTTATTGAAATATCATAATCAATATTAACTGCAGTAGCTGATTCATTAACATTACTTCTTCCCATATTTATTACTGCTTTTTGCAGAGAATTAAATGCTCGGGAAATTTCTTTTCTAACCTTTTCCTGTAAATCTGTTGTCTTATCAACAATATTCATTAATTCTACCACCAGTATTTGTCTTTTTTGATCTAATAATTCATACCCCTCCTGAGCAAAAGAAAGTTCTTTTCTTAATTTCATTAAGTTAGTTTTTGTAGGGATAACTTTATAACGCGGCATTATAAAATCCTGTAATCATTACATAAAATTCATCAAAACTATTAAAATCACAAATCCTGATATTACAAACATTGAAAAAAGTTTTATCCAAAATTCTATACTAATTTTTTTCTTTTGTTTAGCCAGAACTGTATTAACCTTTAACAGTTTTTCAACTAATCCGCCTTCTCCTCTAACTGGTATCTCATCAATCTTGGCTGGTAAGGTAGTAGTGATATATTTGGCATTTTTTGTCAACTCCGGTCCTTCCATCTGACGAAGAACACCAATATTGGTTAAAATTCCCTCCATAAGGATGATCACATTCTTATCAATGCTGTGTTCTTTAGCAGAATTGATAAGAATTTTTAATCTTTTCTTTAACCGCTTCATAAATTTGTAATAGAAGGAGCTGCGGGTAATTATAAAAAATAAAATTATATCAATTATGAGAAGAAAAATTATATATAAATTAATATATCCCAGGGAAGCTGTAAAATTCCAGAATCCATGCAGTATAACAGACACAGCAAATCCTGGTATCAAAAGCCAGTATTTTTTACCTATTTTGGCATAACCAAGAAAAAAACCACTGATTATGTTAATAAGAATATGTCCGGAAACAGCCCGAAAAAGGACAATTTTTCGCAATGCTTCATGGTAAAAATCCATTTCACCGGTTTTTAGACCAAAGATAAAAGGGTTGATTACAAACTTAAATGAGTATCCTACATTTTCCAATACTGAAAATCCGGCTGCAATAACCAGATAATACACGATACCGTCACCTTTGTCATTAAATGATTTCAAAGGCCAGACAAAAAGTAACACCAATAATATCTTTAAGAATTCCTCAAAAAAACCTGCAACTATAAAATATGAAAAGAGAGGATCAAATTGCCAATCATAATAATTAAAAAGAAAAGATTTAAGTTTACCGAACAAAAAAGTTGCAATTATTGATATGATAAATAATCTGACCAGTGTCCAGGGTGGTTCCTTTTCATTAATATCAAAAAAATAAATCAAAAGTACAATACACCCACTCGCTAAGATATTACTGATTATAATATCCCCAATCATATTTACCTCTTTTTTTATTTTATTTTAAACATTACATTGTCAGTCTGAGCTTGTCGAAGACGGACAATGTAATGACTTTTTACAGCTTCGAGGTCTTTTTTACCACCAAGCTCACAAAGGAGACACATAGATCACCAAGAGTTTTATAATTAAAAAAAAATTTTGTGCCCTTTGTGTCTCCTTGGTGTCCTTTGTGGTTAAATGTATTCAAAACTTCCCATAATACTCACTCAGTTCCTCTTCTGTCAATCTGTGCAGTTCTTCCCGGGGGAGTTTTGAGATAACTTTCCATCCTAAATTCAAGGTCTGTTCAATAGAACGGTTTTCCTTTTCATCTTGTAAAAGAAACTCTTTCTCAAATATATCACCAAATTCCAGATAGGTGTGATCCAGGGGAGTAAGTTCTTCCTCTCCAATGACAGAAGCAAGGGCCCGAACATCTTTAACCTTGGCATAAGCGGCAAAAAGCTGACTGGCGATATGAGCATGATCCTTTCTGGTCATCCCTTCCCCAATACCATCCTTCATTAAACGGGAAAGAGAAGGAAGCCCGGCTACAGGAGGATAAATATTTTTCTGATCCAGTTCCCTTTCCAGAACAATTTGACCTTCGGTAATATATCCGCTTAAATCCGGAATAGGATGTGAGATGTCATCATTGGGCATAGTTAATATTGGCATCTGGGTAATGGAACCCCGTGAATTCTCAATTATGCCGGCCCTTTCATAAAGGGAAGCTAAATCCGAATAAAGGTATCCAGGATATCCTTTCCGTGAAGGAATCTCGCCCCTTATCGTAGAAACTTCCCGCAAAGCTTCACAATAATTTGTCATATCAGTGAGAATGACAAGTATATGCATATTTTCATGAAAAGCAAGGTACTCTGCCATGGTCAGAGCGGAACGGGGAGTCATTAAACGTTCAACTGAAGGTGCATCTGCCAGGGACAAAAACATTACCACGTTTTCCAGAACTCCGGACTCCTGAAAACTGTCAATAAAAAAACGGGCTACATCATGTTTTACTCCCATAGCACAAAACACAACCCCAAACTGAATATCTTCTCCGATAATTTTTGCCTGTCTGACAATCTGGGCAGTTAATTTATTATGGGGGAGTCCAGAACCGGAAAAAACCGGAAGTTTTTGCCCCCGAACCAGAGTGTTCATCCCATCTATTGCTGATATTCCTGTCTGGATGAATTGGGTTGGATAACTTCTTGCTGTGGGATTTATAGGCATACCGTTAACATTCCACCTCTCCCTGGCAATCGGAGCAGGACCATCGTCAATAGGCTGTCCTAAACCATTAAAGATGCGGCCAAGCATACCGGTTGACACTGGGATACTCAGTGGTTCACCGCTGAAACGCACACTGGTATCTGAAAGGGTTAACCCGTAGGTTCCTTCAAATACCTGTACAACTGCTCTTCCTTCACTGACTTCCAGCAGGACACCCAGTCTTTTATTTCCGTCCTTGTCCCGGATTTCCGCAAGTTCGTTGTATCCAACGTTATGAATATTTTCAATAAAAATAAGAGGTCCCTCTGCCTCTTCAATTCCCTGGTATTCTCTGTATTTTAATAATGATTTTTTATCAGAATCGCTCATAAATTTCACCTAAACGCCTGAATTCTCTTTTTAATCTATCATACAATTTATCTAATTTTTCAACTTCGTCATTGGAAACATTATATTTCATACGTGCAACTTCATTAAGTATCCGCATTCTCTTAATTTTTATTAAGGTCGCTCCCTTTTCTATGGTTTCCAAAGCCAGGTTATAAAAAGTGACAATGATTTTCAGCATTTTGACCTGCTTTTCTACACTGGCAAACATATCAACTTCATCAAAGGCGGATTGCTGCAGAAAAGCATTTTTAAAAAGCGTGCACACTTCTAAAATAAGCCGTTGTTTATCCGGAAGCACATCTGCCCCTACCAGTTTTACTACCTGCTGAAGACGTGTATCCTGCTGCAGAAGATCAAAAATTGTATTGCGGAGTCTGGACCATTCCGGATCACCATGTTCAGCCCACCACTCCGAAACTTCCTCCACATACCCGGAATATGAATCAATCCAGGATATTGCAGGATAGTGCCTGGCATTAGCTAAATCTCTGTCTAAAGCCCAGAAATTTCTGACAAATCTTTTGGTATGCTGAGTTACTGGTTCAGAAAAATCTCCTCCTGGAGGTGATACAGCACCCACAATAGTAACCGAGCCTTTTTTACCAGAAAGAGTTTCAATGGAGGAAGCTCTTTCATAAAATTCTGCCAATCTTGTTGGTAAATAGGCAGGAAATCCTTCCTCAGCAGGCATTTCCTCCATCCGGCCGGAAAGTTCCCTTAAAGCCTCTGCCCATCTGGAGGTAGAATCAGCCATAACTGCAACCTCATACCCCTGATCACGGTAATACTCTGCCAGAGTAATTCCTGTATAAATGGATGCTTCCCGGGCCGCTACCGGCATATTGGAGGTATTTGCTATCAAAATGGTTCTCTCCATTAGAGGTCTTCCGGTTTCAGGATCATTAAGTTTAGGAAATTCATTCAACACATCAGTCATTTCATTACCCCGCTCCCCGCAGCCTATATACACTACTACATCAGCATCAGACCATTTTGCCAATTGATGTTCAACCAGGGTTTTCCCGGTGCCGAAACCACCGGGCACTACCACGGTTCCTCCTTTTACCAGGGGGAACAGTGTATCTATTACCCGCTGACCGGTGATCAAAGGAATATCTGCCAGTAGTCGTTTACTGATGGGTCTGGGCTTTCGTACCGGCCATCTATGGTATAACTTTAAAGTTTCATCTCCAGTGTCTGTATCTATAAAACAAATATTATCTTCAACATGGTATTCCCCCTGTTTTACAATTTTTGTAATTTTACCGCTAACATTGGGAGGAACTATGATACGATGAATAATCCGCTCTGTTTCCTGAACAGTTCCTATAATTTGTCCGGGCTTTATACCTGTTCCCTCTTTTACTTCCGGATTAAAAACATATTTTTTTTCTCTGTTAAGGGGTGAAAGTTTTATTCCCCGTTTTATCTCATATCCTTCTTTTCTTTTAATCTCTTTCAGGGGCCGCTGGATTCCATCATAAATTGAACCCATCAAACCAGGACCAAGCTCCACTGACAGGGGCATGCCTGACCCGTAAATGGAAGCTCCCGGAGTAAGCCCGGTTGTGTCTTCATATACCTGAATCACCACCCCATTTCCCTTTAACCTGACAATTTCTCCTACCAGGCGGTCTTCTCCTACTTCCACTAATTCCATCATCTGGACTTTGGCTGTAACTTTTGCGTGTACTACTGGCCCTAAAACACGACTTACTTTCCCAACTACTTCATACATATATCGTTATCCATGTATAATAAACTTTCAACCTATAAATTTTTCTACTATCAACAGACGTATTTCATCCTGCTTACGCTGCATGCGGGCAGAAAAACTGTTGTCAAAACTAATCTTTTCATCCAAATCAGTTATTATCACTCCCCCTTCATTCAGTATTTCATCACTGACCCTGCAGGTCAAATTTTTTCCTTGTTTATCTTTAATAAAATCAATTGCTTGTTGTAAGTACTTCTTATCTGTAAATTTTTTTTCAACTTCTCCCACAGTTATAATCAAATCCTTTTTATCAATAGCTGAAATCCCTTCAATGATCCACTCTTTTAAAATTTGTTTATATTGATCAGAACTACGAAACCTATCCAATCTTTTTCTGACTTCAGCATTAAACCAGAATATAAGCTTTTCCTGATTGTCCAGATTTTTCTTTTTGATTTCCAGATGAACTCCAGAAAGAATCTTTTTTTTCAGATCGTCACATTTTTGTTCTGCCTCACTCATCATTTCAGATCTGATCTTCTCCCCCTCTTTACGGGCTTTACTGATAGTTTCCTGCCTTTCTTTTTCCGCCTGTTCTTTAATCTCTTTGATTTCTTTCCGCGACTGTTTCTTTATTTCGGAAATCAATAAATCATAATTTTTTCCCTGACTGCTCATATGTTTCTCTATATAAAATTAAATTGATATTCCTACTGCTTTACTTACCATATCCTTAATATCACTTTTCCCCTCAACAGGTCCATGTCTATCAGGTATTTCAATGATCAAAGGAAAAGATTTTTTTAAAATATGTTGGTCAACCTGTTGCCGTATAGTTTGAGCTGTTCTCTCAGTAATAATTATTATACCTATTCCTTCAATGTTAAATGCTTTATTTAAGGCTTCTCTGGTCTCTTCCTTATTGGCCACAACCTTCCCTTCAATGCCGGCCAGAGAAAAACCAAGTACTGTTTCCGCATCTCCAATTACATAAAATTTCACAACATCCCCTTATACTTTACCTAACACCATAATGGCAATGATTAATCCGTAAATTGCAATACCTTCAGCTAATCCCACAAACAGTAAAGCCCGGCCTGCAAGTTCCGGTTTTTCCCCAATTGTTCCCATAGCTGCAGAACCAACATATCCCACAGCAATACCTGCACCCAGTGACCCCACCCCCACCGCAATAGCAGCAGCCAAAAAAGCAAATTTAATCACTCCCGGATCCTGTGTTGCTGTGTTTTCTGATTCTGCCTGAATCATACTTGTATCCTCAGTTGAATTTGGCATATCTGAAATCTGGGCAATAACCTTTACAGCCCCGATACATAAAACAGAAATAAATATCAATACGATTACCACCTTCAAAAAAATTATCTTTTTCTTAAAATCTCGTTGGATTGAACTTAGCAATTTAGTACCTCCTTTCAAAAAAAAATCTAAATATATTTTTACAATTCACATAATAAAGCATTAAAGATAAAAAACGATGATTCTTTTATACTTTTTAAACTTTATTATACATCTCTAAATATAATTTCTATTGGCCTTTTATCTCACTTCCTACAGGTTTATATGCAATATTACTTTGCTGAAAAAAACGGCCGAAGAATTCATAAAATTCAAGTCGTACTGCCTGAATTGAAACTATAAGACCCTCCAGTAAAATTATGATAATATTTCCTAATAGCAACACAAAAAATGAAAAGATCCCTCCTGCTGTGCCTTTCACTGCATCCGATAAAGCAAAAATAGCCATGAACAACCCAGCATGAGCTAACCCAAAAGCAGCTACACGTATAAATGATATTGTGTTTGCCAAAAAACCCAGAATCAGTTCTAATAATTCAATCAATCCTCCCATGATACCGGAAAATACACCTTCCGGAAAAAGTTTTCGTTTCCCTTGAAAAAGATGTAATAAGGGCTCACGTACAAATAAAAGGAAAATTCCAGAAATAAAAAGTAGAGGAATAATAAAAGGCAAACTCTGCTTGTTTTGAGAGACCATTCTGGATGCAACCAAAATCCCGCACCAATAAACAATAATAGCTAACAGACCTGCTTTATCAAAAATAATATGTAAAAAATCACCTCTTTTAAAAAAATTAATCATATTTACTACTATGGAAAGAGTAATCATTCCTATTCCAAAAAATATAGCGACTGTAAAAAGACGATTGATTGATTCAATAGGCTTAAGCCACAAGGTAGGCAGTAAATTTTCTAATCCAAAAAAACTCCCGAAAAGAAAGCCAAAAATCATACTTGCTATACCTGCATACAACAACAGCAAGCCAGACTGCTGTATTGACCTTTTAAGCGATTTCCAGATCATAAATCCACCAGCGAGACTGAGAACCAATCCGTGGCCCACATCTCCAAACATCGTCCCAAACATAAGAAGAAAACTTAATCCCAGTATAGGAGTTGGATCAACTGTTTTATAGGCAGGAATCCCATAAGCTCTGGTCAATATCTCAAAAGGTTTTAACAAAGGGGGATTGCTCATTTGTACCGGTACCTCTGTTTCTCCATTTTTAACTCCTTTTACCTGCTCAGCCGGTTGTTCCTCAATGATGCAGCGGTTTTGAGTTACTTTATAAATCATACTGATAAAGGAATGGCTGAATTTATCAGGAATCCATCCGGATAAAAGATATGTCTTTTCTGTTTTGCGAGTTAATTGATAAATATTTTTTTTTAAAATTTCACGCTGTACTCTGAATAAAACAGACATGAGAAAATTTTGATGTTCATCTGCAATCTGCCTTAATTTATTTTTACTGGTATTATACTCTTTCCGGGCCTGATCCAGCTTCTTGTCAATATCTTTCAACACTTCAGGTGAGATAGTTTCTTCTTCATCTTTTGACAAAAATTCAAATCCAACCTGGTCTAAAATCTCCTGCACCTCTTTACTATCCTTTTGCAGAGAAATGATAACTATTTCAGTTTGATCTTCCAAGGTACTGACTGGATGAATAATATGCACATATGCATATAATTTTTGGCGCAGATTTTCCACCATATTGGTAAAAACCTTTCCGGTCTGAATATTCAAATATGAATATTTATCAGTTTTATCCATACCTAAATCAGATATCGGGAACCCCACAGATTTATTTTTTAAATCCTGTATATTTTTGATAGTATTTTCTTTTTCACTAATTTCTGATTTATATTCTTCCACTTCCTGTTCTATAGTATCTATTTTTTTTGAAAGAACACTCCAGTCTTCCTCGGTTATTTCAACCTCCCATCTAACCTCATTAACATCAACATGTAAATCATTCAGTAATGATTTGATTCTTGTTTTTTTTGAATATAAGGCATGAGAAAATTCTTCCCTGCTACCCCGGGATAATTTTTCAACCCACCTGTCACTTTCGCCGGGATCAATTAGCTGCAGATGTCCCTCTCTGAGAATACAATCAGTGACAGATTCGATATCACTGTCAAGAACTACCATATGTATTTTATTCATCCTCTCTGTTGAAAACATCCTAACCCTTAAAACACTAAATACTGTAAAAGTTCATTCTTACTGAGTTGATATTCTTTGGACTGAATAATTGAAAATAAATTCTTGGCTTCAAACTTTAAGAATACTCTGTATCCCCATAAGATTGATATGGTAAAGGGAAAACCGATAAAAGCTTTTTCAGCTTCTGAGAGCATAATAGAATAAAGTGCTTTTTCAAAAAAAACAATTTTATTTTTGTAATTTAGATCGCCTAATTGTTTGACTCTGTTTTGCCCAACAATTTTTTCTAAAACCTCTGGTGCTGACTCTTCTTTATCAATACTTCGGATAAAAGATATATCCATACTGCCGCCTTTTGTTATCAGATAGTCAGTTAAAGAGGCAGCAGTAATACCATAAAAATCTTTGAACCTGATAAACCATTCCAGATTTATAAGATCAATTTCAATACCCAGCATCTTTCTGGAAATCTCCCTGTCTTTTTTATCAAAAAAATTTGTCAGGTCCCATAAACGGGCATAATAATCCTTGTCAAGAGAAATTTCAAAAGGAAAAACTGAATTCATTTTATCATATTGAGACAAATTATTGACTAAAATGGATTGATACGGTATATCCTTTACCTTTTCTATAAGTTGATGAATATTTTCAGACTGTATAATATCTGAAACTGAAAATTCATACAAAATCTTTTCCTGCAGCAAGGGTGTATCAATACTTTTATTCTGCTGCCACAATCTCAGTATATGTTTAAATTTACGTAACTCATATTCTTCAATAAAACAATTAATTACCTGAGATAATTCCTCTGTACAATTTTTTCTTAAATGTTTCCACTGATTGATGTTTTCAAGTGTAATGCTGTATTCGACTGAAACCGGATCACTATTGGTTTGTTTAAAAAACTTAGCAAATCGTGTATCAGCTAAAGAGGAAATAAATTCATTAAGCTCAGAGGCATCTATTAATTTTTGAAAAATAGTTTCTCCCAGTAAATTTGAACGCATTGCCCTTACTTTAGCATTAATCTGTCCGTATTTTCCGATAGATGCCATATATTAATCTTTAGCTTCTTTTTTTATCACCAAGTTAAAAAGTTCCTCTATAGTATTTTCAACCTCTTTTTTACTTTCCTTCCAAATTTTATCCACTGTATGCACTGATTTTTCTAATTCTTCCTTCTTCTGAGCTAATGCGTCTTTTCTTGCCTGTTCTATTAGTTCCTTAGTTTTTTGCTTGGAATTTTCTTGAACTTCTTTTATGATATTATCTGCTTCTTGTTCAGCTTCAATTCGTTTCGTTTTAGCATCCTCTTTCGCAGTTTCAACCTCATTACGTGCTTTTTCTTCCTGCTGAATAATTTTTTCTACAATTTCCTTCATAAAACAATCCCTTAAAATTATTTGTCATTTTCAATATTATCATAGTCCAATTCTTCATCAGGGATTCCCCCTTTTTCAATCATTGTCTCTTTTAGCTTACTATCATAACGAAATTCTCTGGTTAAAAATATCCCTCCAATTATTACCGGTATATAGGTAATTAAAATTCTCCAAATCAACACTGAAATCCCGATCAAATGATGAGGCATATACATAGAAAATACACCCAGATAGGTGAATTCCCAGAAACCGGCTCCCCCGGGAGAGGGAGCAAAGTAGATAATTGGTCGTATCAGGAACTGAATGGCTAAACAATTAATTATAGGGGGATTAAAACCAAACCCTTTAAGAATAGCTATGGCAATAAAAAATTCAATAATAAAAGAAAACAGTATCCAAAAAATTGCCAACCCAAGAGTAAGTTTTCGTTTTTTTAAAAAGAGCCGAAATATTTTACTGAAATGATCAATCTCCTTAAAAAATTTTTCTTCTAATGCTAATATACGTTCAACATGAAAAAATTTAACTTTTCCCCATTTTCTGATAGCTGAAGATGCAATACTCTTAATAGTACGGGGATAGAATAAAGTGATTAAAATAAATGCAACAATCAATAGTATGGGTATGGTAACCACTTTTAATAAACTGGTAAAAAATTGATCTTCGGAAAAACCGGTTTTTACAACAAAAAAAATCGGAATATTAAATAAAAATATCACTATAGGTAGTATTGCCCGTAAAGCAGTTATAGCAATACTTTCACCTGTCCTCATCTTTTCTCTGTGCAGAAGATATGCATGCATTGAAACTGTACCCACCAGAACCGGAACCACACTTCCCACAAAATTACTCTCTAATCGGATCAGCGTAGCCCTTTTTAAACTTAAATTGCAATGAGCACTATGCTTGGCCATGGAAACAAAAGCCATACCATCAATCACCCATTTCAAGGTTGCCAGTGTCAATAGTATTGGAATATAATATAAATTAAATTTTTGAAAAGAATCCCAGGTTTCACTATCAGTTGTCCAGAAAAGTATCCCTATCATGACCGCTAAGGATATACATATGAAAACCATAGACCCCTTAGCCAGCATTGATTTTCTCTTAAATCTATCCATTAAATACACGAACCTTTACCGATTTACATATTAATATAAATAAATATGCAAAACTTAGGAAAAATATAAGAATATTGCAAGTGTTTTCTAATATTTATTGTTTATGCTTTTATATTGCTTTCTATTACTTTGGCTAATCTTTTTACCCCTTCAACAATTTCATTCTCTGATGGAAAAGAAAAATTCAATCTCATAGCATTTTTGCCACCGTCATCCGCATAAAAAGCAGTACCGATCACATAAGCTACTTTCTTATCAATGGCCTGATAAAACATTTTCTCTACATCGATTTTCTTAGGTATTTCCACCCAGAGGAACAGACCTCCATCAGGTTTAGTCCATTGTATCTCATCACTTTCCGGCATATATTTTTCCAGGGCTTCTAACATAATTTTTCTTTTTTTCTTATATAATGCAACATTATCCTTAATATGTGCATCAAGCAAACCCCGGTTACAGTATTCATAAGCAATGGCCTGAGTAATAGGTGGTGTACATAAATCCATTCCCTGTTTTGTAATTATAAATTTCTCAATAATTGGTTCTGAAGCTACTATCCACCCCAGACGAAGACCAGGAAAAAGAATTTTTGAAAATGTATGCAGGCTGATAACATATCCTTTACCATTATCAAGCTCATACAGTGAGGGCAGATGATCACCTACATATCGTAGCTGTCTGTACGGTGTGTCTTCTATTACCAAAACCTGGTATTCCTGGGCAATTTTTAACAGCTCCTTTCGTCGTTCAATAGAAAGCGTAACTCCGGCTGGATTCTGAAAATCCGGAATTATATAGATAAATTTAGGAGGTTCTGCCTTTTGTCTCATCTCCTCAAGTTTCTCTTGCAGTAAATCCATACGAATACCTTCATCGTCAAGTTCAATTCCATTGAAAACAGCAGCATAAGAACGAAAAGCCCCCAGAGCTCCCACATAAGACGGCCTGCCTAAAATTATGGAGTCATTCCTGTTCAGAAAAACTTTTCCCACCATATCCAGTCCCTGTTGAGAAGCGCTTGTAATTAATATATTTTCCGATTTTACATCAGCCCCATCTTTTTTGATGATTTTTACAATCTCTTCCTTTAATCGTGGATCCCCTTCTGTAGGACCATACTGCAGAACCCATTTTCCATCCTTTTCAATAATTTCTTTTGATAATTCTGCTATTTGTTTAACCGGAAATGTCTCAGGTGATGGTAATCCACCGGCAAAAGAAATTATACCAGGTTTTTGGGTTAGCTTTAAAAGTTCACGAATTACTGATTTTTTCAACCCTGTAACATTGATCGAAAAAACACTTTCAAGTTTGCCAATTGGATACATTAATACCTCCCGTTTTTTAAAAATTGAAACTTTTTTTATAATCATCAGTATAATATACAGAACTATATTTCTTCACTTCTCCCTCCTATTTCTTATACCCCGGTCTTTAAGATTGCTTTTAAAGACCGGGGCTCACCTTTTAGTACGCTAATAAACCATTCAATCCAAAACACGTTTAATCCAGGCTAAACCAACTACTATCTCTTTTTGGTAAAATACAGCTAATTGCCCAGGAGTTATCGCCCTTTGTGGTTTTTTGAACTGAACTTCTACG
>JAWODZ010000128.1:0-46530 GCA_046483025.1 bacterium | reverse complement strand
GCCCTATTCAAAAGAATTAGAAAAATTTGGTAAAAACAGGATAAAAGAAGTCAAAAACAGGTTGGCAGTTGACTTACTACAAAAACATCTAGCCTGCATTATTCATAAAATGAATTTTAAAAGAATAATTTGTCAAATATAACCATAAATACAAGACCGATATATAAATCATAGACAGCCTTTGCATATATTTGTTCTTTGATAATATGAACGATGAGAAAACAGCCGTTTTGTGCAAAAAAGGATGCACTCCTCTCATGAGCATTTGTTTGATACCGACTTTTTTAAGTAAAAATTTTTGGTATTTATCCATAAGACGACGCACCAACAGCTTCC
The DNA here is from genome assembly GCA_046483025.1 of bacterium. Taxonomy (GTDB): domain Bacteria; phylum Zhuqueibacterota; class QNDG01; order QNDG01; family CAYUAG01; genus CAYUAG01. The sequence continues at coordinate 46,194 of JAWODZ010000128.1, read as the reverse complement.
CAGATTTTAAAGAAATCTTCTTTATACGGATATGAACTCGGTAATTGAATTTTTATTTTTGTCACCAGATGATGAATCCTAGCGCCAATTTTGATGATTTTTGTTCTGATACTGTCAAACTGTGCTTTGGCAAACTCAGTTCCTTTAAGGTAATGATTTCTGAAATGGTGCATCAGAATATAGGCCATGCTATGCAGGAACAGACGGAACTGGTTGGCTTGGAAACTGGAGCAGGATGTCCTCTCAGATGCCAGATGATTCTTATGTTCCTTGATCATAAGCTCCATAGAGCCGCGGTTACAGTATATGGTTTCATAGACAAACTTTCTGTTTGCATGCACCAGATTGGTCACGATAAAACGGGTATTCGCTCCCTCACTGTTATGCTCTGCTTTGACAATGATGCGGTTAGGTGAAGCCCATGAGCCGGCTTGATAAGAAAACTCACTATATATTTTTATCTGTGTGTGGTTTGACTTGAAAAGTTCTCTGGCTTTCCTCTTCAGCGCTCTGGTCCGTTTCACCAATGTAGAGTAGGGCTTAAAGCCAAAAATAAACTTGATGTTATGTTCTTTGCAATACCTATAGACCGCAGGACAGCTGTAGGAGGAATCGCCACGAATCAGTATGCCAACCTCAGGCCAGGCTTCTTTGATAATACAGATAATGCGCTTTAGAATAGTAACGATCTCTTTCCCGGAAGGCCTTTTACCTGGGCGAAGAATCGTGGTAATGAGTTTACCGGTTTTGCCCTCATAAATATGCATAGGCATATAGCAATGACAGTCATGATAGGCATTAAACAAGGTTAACTGTTGGTTCCCATAGGTAGGATCTGCTGTATCATCCAGATCGATCACAATCCCTTCGGGTGGTGTATCATAAGATGTAATAAACACCTCCAAAAGTGCCCGGGCGAGTCGGTATAACATGGATCGTCTCGGGGTATTTTCAAATCGTGATATAGTTGGCTGACTGGCCAGATCATAATCAGACGCCAATGATCTGTCACAGGCAATTTTAAAAATAGGATCCCTGCGAAGTTCATTTGAATCGTTGGCATCTTCATAACCGGAAGCAATTTGATAAACTCTTTGTTTTAAAAGCTGGGTGATTTCATGTTTAATATAACTGGCATGTCGATTATCATCAAGAACATTGGCAACTTTTTCAAACAGATCCAAGGTGGTTTCAGATTCTCGAAGAAGAAGCAGTCCTGCATCGGAACTGACATCGCCTCCGTTGAAATCAGCAACAACTTTTTTCCCAGAAATGTCTTTGAAAATTATCATTTGTTTTGTATTTTGTTTCATAGCTGTTTCCTCAACTTGTTTTTGATTTTGGTTTTGCATAACTTAATATAAAACAAAAACATGAGAGATGAAACAGCTTTTTTTATGAATAATGCAGGCTAGTTATTTCCGCGTTTAATCTGTGTCAATCTGTGAAAATTGTATGATTGATGAATATCAAATAATTGTTTATAAACACACATGAAAGGAGACATCATGAGTTTTAAAGTAAAAAATAATGTAACCTGGGTAGGGAAAAAAGACTGGGAACTGAACAAGTTCCATGGTAATGAATACTCTACTCACAAAGGATCAACTTATAATTCGTATTTAATAAGAGAGAAAAAAACTGTTCTTATTGATACGGTCTGGAAGCCTTTTGCCAAAGAGTTTGTTGAAAATCTGAAAAAGGAAATTGATCTGGGAAAGATTGATTATGTTATTGCTAACCATGCTGAGATTGATCACAGCGGTGCTCTACCTGAGCTTATGCGGGAGATACCGGAGACTCCGGTAATCTGCACAGAGAATGGTATCAAATCTTTAAAAGGACATTTTCATCAGGACTGGAATTTCAAACCAGTTAAAACCGGTGATACCCTGGATCTGGGAAATGGGAAAAAACTAATATTTATAGAAGCAAAAATGCTTCACTGGCCTGACAGTATGTTTGAATATCTTACAGAAGATAATATCCTGTTCAGTAATGATGCTTTTGGTCAGCATTATGCATCCGAATTTATGTACAACGATTTGGTGGATCAGGATGAACTGTTCAGGGAGTGCATAAAGTATTATGCCAATATACTTACACCTTTTAGTTCTCTGGTCATAAAAAAAATCAATCAGTTTCTGGAACTTTCCCTTCCTCTGGATATGATCTGCACCAGTCATGGAGTGATCTGGCGGGATAATCCTGCTCAGATTGTAGAAAAATATATGCAGTGGGCAGATGCTTATCAGGAGAATCAGGTTACTTTGATATATGATACAATGTGGAACGGAACCAGAATTATGGCAGAGCACATTGCTCAGGGTATCAGAGAAGTAAATCCTGAAATAACTGTGAAACTGTATAATGCTGCCAAACAGGATAGAAACGATATTATTACAGAAATTTTTAAGTCAAAAGCTGTGTTAGTTGGATCACCCACAATAAATCGTGGTATTCTCACTTCCGTAGCAGCACTGATGGAAGAAATAAAAGGACTGGGGTTTAAGAATAAAAAGGCTGCGGCCTTTGGTACATACGGATGGAGCGGAGAATCAGTAAAAAATCTCAGTGTTTTATTGAAAGAGAGTGGATTTGACCTTACTAATGATGGACTTAAAGTGTTGTGGAACCCGGATGAGCAGGCCCGACAAAAAAGTTTAGAGTTTGGAAAATCAATTGCTGATTTCTTAGAATGATTATCGGTTGTTCCGAGGTGGACTCCATCTCACAGATGGAGTCCACCTATAGTCTTATGAAAAGAACAAAGACCAGAAACCGGCATTATTTTATTTCCCTGAATTTTTGGATGAATCCGAAAAAATATTAAAAAAACTTGACAATAATTGTATTAAATGTTATATTGTAATAAATACAACTATAAACTTAGTTTAAGGGTGTATTATGATAACATATAAAAAGGTATTACAAGAAGCAGGCGTTACACCATCTATGCAACGAATAAAGATACTGGAATATCTGAATAATAATAGAATACATCCAAGTGCAGATACTATTTATCAGGCATTAAAAAAAGATATGCCTACCCTATCCAAAACAACTGTATATAATACTCTAAAAACCCTTGTTGAACATAATATTTTGAAAGAGCTAAGTTTATTTGAACAAGAAATTCGTTATGAATACAACCAGAATCAACATATTCATTTTAAATGTATAGAATGTAAAAGAGTATATGATATTGATAAAAAATATAAATGTTATAAAAATGAAATTATTGAGGGACATAAGGTTTTAGATCATCAAGTGGTGTTAAAAGGCATATGTAAGCATTGTTTAAACAAGAGGAAGAAGTAGATGCCAGAATTACCAGAAGTTCAAACCATAGTAAATGGTTTGAAATCTCACATTATAAAAAAACAGATCAGTCAGATCAGGCAATGCCGTAAAGGTACAGTTGTTTCCCATTGTCATGTTGATGAATTTGGTCAGATTAATACATTGAAACGGCGGGGGAAATATATTATTATTACAACCTCAAAAGAGATTAAAATAATTATTCATCTGGGTATGACCGGTAAATTAATTTATACAATCGAAGCTGATGTAAAACCTTCACACTGCAGAGCTGAAATTATATTTACGGATGGAGGGAGAATTTTTTTTGATGATGTGCGTACTTTTGGTAAGATTCATTTATTCAGGATCAATGACACAGTCACTGCTTTGGAAAACATGGGAGTTGAGCCTCTTTCTGATTCTTTCGATGTTGAATACTTATCAACGAAACTGAAGCAGCGAAAAGCGCCAATTAAAAATATGCTGATGAATCAGCATATTGTTGCCGGTCTGGGAAATATATATGCGATGGAAATTCTGCATCGATCCCATATAGATCCCCGGACAAGATCCAAAGATCTCAGTACACAGGAAATAACTGAAATTGTCAAACAGACAAAAACAGTATTAAAAGAAGCTATGATGTATAATGGAACAACTGTTTCTGACTACAGGCAGATAGAAGATAAAAAAGGGGAATTCCAGAATTTTTTAAGGGTTTATCAGAAAGAACGCTGCAATTGCGGAACTGGCATCAAACGGATAAAAATGGCAGGGAGGTCAACGTATTTTTGTCCTGAGTGTCAGGAGTGAAGTTGGTTGATTGAATGTTAGCCAAGGATTCAAGATGCAAGAATCAAGACAAAATAAAAAGATAAAAACAGAACTTTAGAACGAGAGAACATTAGAACTTGAGAGAATTCACGTTCAGAAATCAGAAGCCGGTTAAGCGGAACATGGAGAAGGGAGAAAAGGAGGATGGAAGGTTACTGATTATGAAGTATAAGGTATGTGGTAAGGTTTTCAGAACTTACTAATTGTATAGACAGTGACTCAAAGACACTATGACTCTGAGATACAAGGATTAAAGTGTAAAAAGACATAAAAAACAAAAAATAAAAGACGAAAGAGTAAACGTCAAAAAAATAGGAGTACTAAACAATGATTTCTCAAAAAATGACAGATGCGATTAATGTGCAAATCAACAAAGAGCTCTATTCAGAATATCTCTATCTTTCTATGGCTGCTTATTTTAGTTCGGAAGGATTAAGCGGGTTTGAAAATTTTTTTCTGGTCCAAGCAGAAGAAGAGAGATTTCATGCCATGAAGTTCTATCATTTTGTTAATGAAAGAGGCGGCCGGGTTTATTTTGATAAGATCGATAAACCTGAGGCAGAATTTGATTCCACTATAGCGGTTTTTGAAAAAGCGTATGATCATGAAAAATATGTTACTAGTTTGATCAATAAACTGATGGATATTGCTATTCAGGAAAATGATCATGCTACCAAGAGTTTTCTCAATTGGTATGTGGATGAACAGATTGAGGAAGAGGATAGTATGGAGTCAATTTTAAATAAACTGAAGATGATCAAGGGGAAAGGGAACGGATTACTTATGATGGATAAGGACTTAGGATCACGTACTTTTACCCCGCCAACATCAGAATAATATTCATTAAAACAAGGAGATAAGAATGACTAAACTGAGAGAAGTATATTATTGTGAAGTATGTGGAAATGTGGTGGAAATTGTTAATGAAGGTGCACCTGCCCTGGTATGCTGCGGACAGGATATGAAAAAACTGGAAGCAAAAACAGAAGATTCCTCCAAAGAAAAGCATGTTCCATATGTAGAAGAAAAGGACGGAGGAGTTCTGGTAAAGATAGGTCAGAATATGGCTCATCCCATGGAAGAAAAACACCATATCAAATTTATTGAAGTTCACACTAAGGACAAAGTGTGTAAAGCTGAGCTCAATGTCGGGGATGCACCAGAAGCCTGGTTTCCTATTAAAAAGCAAGACATCACTAAAGCCAGAGAATGGTGTAATGTACATGGTTTGTGGGAAAGCTGAGTGGCTGGTTAGCAATTGGCTAAAGACAAAATATATTAGCAGCGAACAAAGCGAACAAACAGAATAATAAAGAAATAATAACTAAGAGCTTAAGAACGTAAGAACGTTAGAACTTGAGAATGTCTAAGTTCTGATGACTGAAGTTCAGAATAGATCGCAGATGATGGACAGCAGACCGCGAATTATTATGCAGATCACGGTTAGCGGCCCGCAGTCTATGGTCAGGTTTCCTAAGTTACTAATTGAAATAACTAAGGCTCAAGGACTAAAAGACACAGACTATATGACTCGAAGGATAAAGACTAAAGAATAAAGAAAACAAGCCAATAAGCCAAAATAGAAAGGAGAAACTACATGAAATTAAAAGGTAGTAAAACTGCTGAAAATTTAATGAAATCATTTGCTGGTGAATCCCAGGCAAGGATGCGATATACCTATTATGCTTCAGTTGCCCGAAAGGAAGGTTACAGGCAGATTGAGGCTATATTTCAGGAAACAGCAGATAACGAAAAAGAACATGCCAAACTTTTTATGAAAGCATTAATTAATCATGGTATTAATGAGGAGGCCGTAGACATCCAGGCCAGTTATCCTGTCTGTTATGATGATACACAGAAAAATCTTGAGTGTGCTGCTATGGGTGAGAATGAGGAATGGTCTGATCTCTACCCTGCTTTCGCTAAGGTTGCTGATGAGGAAGGATTTAAAGGGATTGCTGAAACTTTCAGAAATGTGGCCATGGTGGAGAAGCGGCATGAAGTTAGATATCGTAAACTTGCAGAAAATGTAAAGAATCATACTGTATTTAAAAAGGATGGAAAGGTATTCTGGAAATGCCGTAACTGCGGACATATCACAGAATCAATTGAAGCTCCGGAAGTATGTCCTGTTTGTGATCATCCTCAGGCGCATTACGAACTCTGGGCGGAGAATTATTAATGCAGAGTAGATGAACTCACGGGCTAGAATTAAAAATTGCCACAGATTAACCCCGTTGGATAAACTTGTTTCTAAATATAAATCTTGAAACTGTTTAAAATATCCTGCGGGGTAAACACGGATGAAACACAGATTATGTTAAGAAATTAGGATCTGAATTACATGATAGATGTATTAATAAATATTATAAAAGAATCAGTAAATTTATGGCTTGCAATGTCTCCTTATCTACTGCTGGGGATGCTGATTGCCGGTATTCTGCATGTATTTCTGGGACCGGCATTCATTTCCCGCCACCTGGGCGGCACTGGTTTAAGTTCAATTTTCAAGGCCACTCTATTTGGCATACCTCTTCCGGTGTGTTCCTGCGGGGTAATTCCTGTAGCTGCTTCTTTAAAAAAGGAGGGAGCGAGCAAGAGTTCAACCTTGAGTTTCCTGGTTTCCACTCCCACTACCGGGGTAGATTCCATAGCTGCCACCTACTCACTCATGGGTCCCCTTTTTGCGGTATTCCGGCCTATTGCCGCTTTTTTTTCCGGTATTATTATTGGAGTCTTCAATCATATTTTCAACCCAGACAAGAAACGAGCCAAACGTAAAAAACATTCACATCAGGTCCGGCTTTCTTATATGAATATAAAAGAAATTTTTAGGTACGGATTTATGGAATTAGCTGAGGATATTGGGAAATGGATGCTTTTGGGTGTAATGATCGGAGGTATTCTGACCGCGATTATTCCTCAGAATTTGCTTCTGACAGTGCTTCCAAATCCTTTTCTTCACTTTCTGGTTATGTTATTGATTGCCGTCCCTCTCTATGTTTGTGCTATCGGATCCATACCCATTGCAGCAGCTCTTATTCAAAAGGGGTTTTCACCGGGTGCAGCCCTAATTTTCCTTATTGCCGGTCCGGCTACCAATGCAGTTACTCTTTCTTTTGTACGGTCCAAACTGGGCAAAAAGGCATTTTATATATATCTTATATCAATAATTATAGTATCCATTGTTCTGGGCTTAGTGTTTAATCTGATCTGGATGAATTTAGGTGGAAGTATGGAGTTGATTTCCCCGTATGGTGAACAACTCCCCTTGATTCTCAGGATTGTATCCGGAGTTGGGCTTCTTATGCTTATATTGGTCAGTTTTTTAAAACCTAAAAAGCAAGTCATCAATATACAATATGAAGTGACAGTCCCGGACATGACCTGCAAACACTGTAAGATGACTTTAGAGAATACTTTACAAAAAGTAAAAGGAGTTGACAAGATACTAATTGATCTTGATAAAAAATCAGTGAGTATAGAGGGTGAAGCTGATCCCGAACAAATAAAAAAAGCAATTAAGCAAGCAGGATATCGAGTCGAGAATAACAGTAAACAGGAGGATACATGAAAATAGTTTTTGCCTGTGTTGAAAACAGTTGCCGCAGTCAGATTGCAGAAGCTCTGGCAAAAAAAATGTTTGCTGATTCAGATTTTGAGTTTTTCAGTGCAGGAACTCATCCTGCAAAAAAAGTGGATGAAGGTACGATTTCCATATTAAAGCAAACAGGTATTCAATGGAAAGGATTTCCTAAAACTTTTGCTGATATTGATAAACCGGATGTAGTGGTGACAATGGGGTGTGATGTCAAGTGTCCCTATATACCCAAAGCCAAAATGATTTCCTGGGATATTCCTGATCCCAAAGGAAAAAATCAGGAGGAGTATGAAAAGACAACATTACTGATTAAAAGAAAATTGATTGATCTTATTGATACAAGCATTTAAAAATAAAGGAGATACTATGGCCATGACAAAAGAGTTGGAACAAATACTTAAAACTGCCATGGAAGTGGAAATAAATGGCATGTCAACTTTTAATAATCTTGCCCATAAAACGCAGAATGAAAATGGAAAAAAAATGTTTCAGCAATTAGCTAAAGATGAAGAGGAACATCAGGCTATATTAAAAAATCAACTGGAACATTTAACTAAAAATGGAACCTGGAAAGAGATTCAAATTCCGCAATCAAAAGTTCAATCCCTGATCCCAAAACTGAGAGAAAAGCAAATCAGGACCAAAGGTGAGGCAAAACTAGGTGAAATTGATGCGCTCAATACAGCTCTGGATCTGGAACGTAAAACTGCTCAGTTTTTCAGGGATCAGGCTGAAAAGGTGAAAGATTCTCAAGCCAAAGACATGTTTTTACGTCTGGCTGAGTGGGAGGATTCTCATTTTGATCTTATCCAGGCAGAATTGGATTCAGTAAAAAATACAGGTATGTGGTTCGGAGTTCCTGCTTTTCGTATGGATGGTCAGTACTAAGTTCTATTAAATCATTATTTAACCTGAACAATATATGGGGCAGCAAGATACAAACATTTGTTCTTGATTCTGCTATGGTGTTTAAACAAAAAGCTAAATAATTTTATAAGGTTGCAGTTTTCATCAGAACAGATGTAAAGGAAAAAATTTTATTAATCGATTTGCAGTATTTGAACAGAATCATTAATTTAATAAAGGAGATAAAGATGGAAAAGTGGATTTGTGATGTTTGCGGTTATGTATATGATCCGGAAAAAGGAGATCCTGATAATGGTGTTGAGCCAGGTACAGCATTTGAAGATTTACCTGATGACTGGGTTTGTCCGGAATGCGGTGTGGGGAAAGATATGTTTTCACAGGAGTAAAATATAATCATGCAGTCTGACTTTGTATATGCCCTGCTGCTAACTACAGGAGCAGGGCTGGCAACAACTTTTGGCAGGTTGGTACCAATCAAAATCCTATGATATTGAACATTCTCCCATTATGGGAGTTATTGCTGGTATGCTGATAATGGTTTTAAGTCTTGAATTATCGGGAGATTAAAATAATATGAATTCGAATAAATATACATTTTTTTTACAGGTATTATTTTGCTTTTCATTAATAATATCCATTTTAAAGCCACAGGAGAAAAAAATGGAATATAACAAATTGACAGAGGAAGAAGAAAGGGTAATTATTCATAAGGGAACAGAAAAGCCTTTTTCCGGAAAGTACTATAAATATGATGCTACAGGAGTGTATACCTGTAAACGTTGTAGTGCTCCTCTGTATCGGTCTAATGACAAATTTGATTCCGGTTGCGGGTGGCCGAGTTTTGACGATGAAATTCCCGGAGCGGTTAAACGACAGTTGGATGCAGATGGTATTCGGACTGAAATTACCTGCAGTAATTGTGGAGCCCATTTAGGTCATGTGTTCACCGGAGAAGGATTAACCGATAAAAATGTACGTCACTGTGTTAACTCAATTTCTCTGAATTTTATTTCTGAGCAGGATATTCAATCTCAAAAGGCCATTTTTGCCGGTGGGTGTTTCTGGGGAGTAGAATATTTGTTTAAAAAATCAAAAGGGGTGATCTCTACCAGAGTTGGATATACCGGCGGGCATAAGAAAAATCCGACATATGAAGATGTTTGCAGTGGTACTACCGGCCACTATGAAGCAATTGAGGTGACCTTTGATCCCTCTCAAACCACTTATGAGGACCTGGCTAAATTGTTTTTTGAAATCCATGATCCAACCCAGGAACACGGTCAGGGACCGGATATCGGAGAACAGTATCAGTCAGTTGTCTTTTATAACAGTGAAAAGCAAAAAATCACAGCGCAGAAATTAATTGATCTTCTTAAAAAGAAAGGTTATAAGGTGACAACTCAATTACAGAAAGCTGGTAAATTTTGGGAAGCAGAGCCTTATCATCAGGATTACTACCAGAAAACCGGGAAAACACCCTACTGTCATGTGCGTACAAAAAGATTTTAATCTGGTAATCGATTATTTTTAAAGGAAAGGGGGAAAAATGGACCTTACTAATTTAAAACAAACCATAAATTTTGCCTTGGATAAAGAGCATGAAGCAATAGATTTTTATACCAAATGCAGTAATTTTACTACCCGTTCCGGCATGAAGGATGCATTTGTAGAGATGGCAGAGGAAGAAAAAAAACATGTCCGTATGCTGGAAAATTTTAAACCTGAGCAGGTTGAGAAAATGCAATTAAAAAATATTCCGGATCTGAAAATTAGTGATTATCTGGTGGACATGGAATTTAATCCTGAGATGAGCTATCAGGATTTACTCATATTAGCCATGAAAAGAGAAGAAGCATCCATAAAACTGTATACAGAATTCACTCAGAAAAATTCTGATCCTGCTCTCATAAAACTGTTTCAAATACTTGCCCAGGAAGAACTCAGGCATAAAAATCGCCTGCAAAAAGAGTATGATGATGTTATTTTAAAAGATAATTAAATTATTAATTGTTATCACATTAGGGAGTATAATATGAATGATAAATATGCAGGAAGTGAAATTCTGCAAATGGCTGTAGAGATTGAAAAAAAAGGTAAAGAGTTTTATCAAAGTGTGGCTCAATCTCAAAAGGACGAGAAGGCACAAAAGGTTTTTAATTTTTTGATTGATGAAGAGATTAGACATGAAAAGGTATTTAGAGATATGCTTAGCCAGGTTGAAAGAGATACTGAAAAAAGTGTATATGATGATACAGAATTAGTTCTTTATTTTAGCTCTCTTGTAGAGCGTAAAATATTTCCGGATGTAAAAGAAGGGATATCCATGCAAAAACTTATCAGTGACCCTGCAGTTGCTTTACGGATTGCACTTTCTATGGAAAAAGATTCAATACTGTTTTATTCGGAACTGCTTAATGTAACTCATGACAAGGATCATCCGATTATCAATCAGATTATAGAAGAAGAAAGAGATCATATCAGTCGGATTTTGAATCTTAAAAAAGATTTTCAGGTGTAAAGGCAGTCATGAGAAAAAAACAAATATATCTTGATCATAATGCCACCACCCCTCTTCATCCTGAAGTAAAAAAAGTCATGACAGAGGTACTGGAGGAATTTGGTAATCCTTCCAGTATGCACAGTTTCGGCAGAAATGCCAGGCAAAGAATTGAAGAAGCACGCGGTCAAGTTGCATCTTTGATCAATGCCTCGCCGGATGAAATTGTATTTATGGGAAGTGGATCGGAGACAAACAACACGGTTTTATCACTTACTACTTGTCCCTTGCGAGAATGTAATCTGCCTGAATTAGGTCTGCCCCGGGTAATTACCAGCAAAATTGAACATCCCTGTATTCTTGAAACATCCAAATGCATTGCCGGTAATTCAGCTGAGATGATTTATCTGAATGTGGATAGTTTTGGCAGAATAGATATGAATGACTATACAAAGAAGATAAGTAAGAATACTTTACTGGTTTCAATAATGATGGCCAATAATGAGATAGGTACAATTCAGAATATAGAGGAAATAGCAAAAATAGCCCGGGAATATGGTGCACTTGTGCATTCGGATGCAGTACAAGCGGTTGGTAAAATACCTGTAAATGTTAAAGAACTTGATCTTGATTTTCTTTCCATGTCAGCGCATAAGATATATGGTCCCAAGGGAGTTGGTGCTCTGTATATTAAAAAAGGGGCTCCATTTTGTCCCATGATACATGGCGGTCATCAAGAAGGAGGCAGGAGAGCAGGTACAGAAAATACCCTGGGTATTGTAGGATTTGGTAAAGCTGCAGAGATGCGAGCACTTGAAATGAATGAGGAAGCGGAAAGAATTTTAAAACTGAAAAATTTGCTTGTACAGGGGATAAAGGATTCTATTACTAATGTTCAGATTATCGGGGATCCCCACAATTCTCTACCAGGGACCCTGAATGTATCCTTTGAAGGTGTTGAAGGAGAGGCAGTCTTATTATATTTGGATATGGAAGGAATTGCTGTTTCCACCGGTTCTGCATGTGCTTCCGGGTCCCTTGACCCTTCGCATGTAATACTTGCCACCGGCCTGCCTCGGCAGTATGCCCATGGTTCAATTCGTATTAGTTTGGGGCGGGACACCACCAAAGAAGAAATTGAATATACGATTGCAGCATTAATAAGAATAGTTGAAAAGCTCAGGAAAATGTCAACTTTTAAAACAGGATAGAGAAGACAAATGAATAATTCAAGTTGGGTTTACAGTGAAAAAGTGAAAGATCACTTCCTTAATCCCAGGAATATACTGGACGATATAGATGCATTTGATTATGACGGCAAGGGAATTACTGGTAATATTAAATGCGGTGATGAAATGCTTTTTGTTATTAAAGTAGATAAAGAAAAAGGTATTATTACTGACTGTAAATGGAAAACGTTTGGATGCGCCAGTGCTATTGCCAGTACTTCCATGCTGTCCGAGATGGTCAAGGGTATGAAGCTGGAAGATGCTTACCATCTCAGACCTCAGGATATCTTGGAAAAATTAGGTGGATTACCGGATAGAAAAATTCACTGTTCTGTATTGGGTGATAAGGCTTTACGTGCTGCCATTAATGATTATTACCGTCGTAATAGAATGGAAGAAAAAATTCAGGAAAAAAAGGCAAAAGTTGTTTGCGAATGTATGAATGTCACTGATCATGATATTGAAGAAGCAGTATTGGAGGGAGCAGGAGATTTTAGTACTCTGCAGGAGCACACAAAAGTCAGTACGGTATGTGGTGAATGCAAAAATGATGTTACAAAGGTTATGAATAAGTATATGAAAAAATATTATAATTCCTGATCCATATTACTGAAAGGATTTTTTAATATTAGTTTTTTGATAAAAGGATTACAATAATCTACATTATATTCTATGCTCATGTTTGTATACGAGTAAAAATGGAACAGGAGATGTTAGAATAAAGTATAAGGATTAAATAAAAACAGGAGAAAACAATGCGAAAATCCGGCCTTTCAAACAATGGCAAAAGAGAGCTGGTAAAATCTCTGTTGGTTAGTATTTCTATTGCACTCATTATTCGAGCCACGGTTCTTTACCCTTTTACTATCCCCACACCATCCATGGAAAACACCTTGCTGGTGGGTGATTATATGCTGGCAAACAAGTTTGTCTATGGTCTGCGCAGTCCTGACTGGATTGGAATACCCAGAACAAAAATCGGATTTGAAATACCCTATATCCAGACTTGGGGATTTCGTAATCCGGAACAGGGTGATTTGGTGATTTTCAAGAATCCCCGGGATGTTTCGGAAAACTGGGTAAAAAGATGTATTGCGGTCAGTGGAGATACGGTACAAATCATCAACAAAAAAGTGTATGTTAATGGTATGCTGTTTAAGGCCAGTGGTGTGCAACATAGAGATTTTTTACTGGATTTTGATATTAATCAGAAACAGGTGTACCCTCCCAGCACAGGAAATATTCATAATTATGGTCCCGTTCGTATTCCCTGCCCCGGGGAAAGAATAGAATTCACCAATTCAAATAGGGATACATGGGTTACCTGGTTTCAGATAATGATTTATGAGGGGTGCACAATTCAGGTTACAAGTAAACCATATCCAACTAACTTGACTTCTGGGAACCGGGATCAGTGGATAGGATATATTAATTCGCTTTCCCTCAATCATTTTTTAGTAAATGGCAAAACACTTGTTAATTATGAGTATGAAATAAAGGACCGTCAATATTTTGTTATGGGAGACAACAGAGATAACAGTTTTGACAGCAGATTTTTTGGTTTTTTGCCCCATAGATATGTTATTGGCGAGCCTCTTATTGTCTTGTTTTCCATCGATAAAGATGTGCCGTTTTATCGATTATTCCATAAAATTAGATGGGACCGGTTTTTAAAACTAAGCGGAAATCTATAAGGTGGGCAGTCAGGCTTTTTTGATAGGAAATTAATTCATAAAAAAGTTGACAATTTAAAATATTTCTATTAACTTTTATTGAAAAAGTTAGATTTTCGCATATTTTTGGAGATGATATATGGAAGGAATACAGGTGTCTGTAGAAAAAGTTGGTGAAGAGGAAAATGTAGCAATCATTAATGTGGGAGGATATATTGACACTACTACTTCTTCGGAATTGGAGCGAGCCTTGGATTCTCTTTTAAAAGAAGGTGTTTTTCAAGTAGTTATTGATCTTGAAAAAGTTGATTATATTTCCAGTGCAGGGTGGGGTATTTTTATTAGTGAAATCAAAGGAATTCGGGAGAGAGGCGGGGATTTGAAACTTGCCAGAATGATACCTGATGTATATGAAGTTTTTGAGTTATTGGAATTTCACTATATTCTTAAAGCTTATGATACGGTTGAAGAAGCGCTGGAAAGTTTCAATGTTAAAAGAGCTAAATCCGGTTCAGAGGAATCGAAAGTAAATGAAAGCAGTCTTTCTAAAGAACGGGAACAGGAGTTTTTTTCAATAGAAGAAAAGATCAAAAAAATAGTTAAAGAAAATCCTACCTATAATTCTCAAAAAATTTCCAAAGAATTAAATACTGGTATATATGGTTTTGAGTCCCTTGACAAAGCAGAAGTAAAAAATATTCTTAAGAAGTTGAATCTGGGGAGCAAAAAACAGCGAGAAGAATTTAGTAAAAATTCATGAATAGTATTATTTATTTTGAATAATATTTTATTTTGTCTCATTTAGCCCTCTTTTGAATGGAGAATTTTTTCCTTGTTTTTATTATTGTTACAAGATTTAAAATAATTTTTTGACTTTTCGGAGGTCATTATGAAAGCCAAAGTTTTAACTTTTTATATAGTATTACTATTTTTGATCCCCAATACAATATTTTCTCAAAGCTTTGGAAAAAATAAAGTTCAATATAAAGATTTTGAATGGCGATTTATTCAATCTGAACATCTTGATATTTATTTTTATGGAGAAAATCGGCATCTGGCTCAATTTGTGGCAGATGTTGCAGAATCAAGTTATGTAGCCTTACGGTTTGATATGAAGTATAAAATCCAGGATAGGATTCCTATACTTGTTTATAACAGTCATAATGATTTTCAGCAGACCAATGCTACGTATTCACTTTTGGAAGAGTCAGTTGGAGGGTTTACTGAGATTTTTAAAAATCGAGTAGTTGTGCCGTTTCAGGGAAATTATAAAGATTTCAGACATGTTATTCATCATGAATTAACACATGCTGTTACCTTTCAGATGTTATATGGTGGGGGAACAGGATCAATGGTAATGAGTATGGCCCGGTTTCAAATACCCCTCTGGTTGGCAGAAGGATTGGCAGAATATGAAAGCCTGGGGTGGGATAGTGAGAGTGATATGTACATGCGTGATGCAACCTTAAACAACTATGTTCCTCCTATTCAGTATTTAAGCGGATTTTTGAATTATAAAGGTGGCCAGTCAGTTTTTAATTATATTAGTGAAAAATATGGCGAAAAAAAAATTGCTGAGTTTTTAAACAAAGTAAAACTTATGAGGAATATTGATAAAGCATTGATAGAATCCATTGGCCTGAATACTGAGAAATTATCAGAGAGATGGCATAAATATCTGCGCAAGAAGTACTGGCCGGATATTAAACACCGGGACGAACCGGAAGATGTATTTAAAAGATTAACAGATCATGTTAAAGATAAAAATTTTGTCAACAATTCTCCATGTATAACTTCCAAAGGCGATAAAATTGTTTATCTTTCTAATAAATCCGGGTATTTTGATATTTATTTGAAAAATTTATTCGGAGAAAAAAAGGAGGAAAAACTAGTTAAAGGTAACCGTTCGGATATGTTTGAGCAACTACACTGGACCCGACCCGGATTTGGGTGGTGCTCTCAAGGAGATCGTATTGTTTTTACCTCTAAAGCTGGATCTCAGGATGCAATTAATATCTACGACGTTAATAAAAAGCAGTTGGTACATTCTTATTTTTTAGAGCTTGACGGTTTATTTTCTCCGGATTGGTCTCCGGATAATAAAGAAATTGTTTTTATGGGAATGAAAGATGGTGCATCAGATCTATATATTTATAATCTTGAAACTCATGAATTACAAAATCTGACTAATGACATATTCAGTGATTTTGATCCTTCCTGGTCGCCGGATGGAGAAGAGGTAGTGTTTATTTCTGATAGGGGTGAACGTTTAAAAGGTAGTGAAAAAAGTAATAATATACAGTCGCATGGTTATAATAATCATGAACTTTATACCATACATGTACAATCCGGCAAGATTACCAGACACACGAATAATAATTATCAGGAATTTTCTCCTGCTTTTTCACCAGATGGGAAAAAGATTGCCTTTATTTCAAATCAAAAAGGTATTAACAATATTTTTATTTATGATCGAGAAGAAAAAACAAGTTATCCTATAACAAATCTGGTTACAGGTGTTTCACAAATATCCTGGTCACGAAATGGTTCACGATTGGTCCTCTCCTCTTTTTACAATGGTGGTTTTGATATTTACCTGCTCAATAATCCCCTAAATATTGACCCGGGATCAATAGAAATTCAGAATACTCTTTATTGGGAATCCAGACATAAAGAAGAAAAAATCATTGCAGAGGAAGATACCACTCAAGAACAAGAAAGATATAGCAGCACAGGGATAAACTTGAAAAATTATGTGTTTCGTCAATATGATGATCTGAAAGATGTAAAAGAAAGACAAAAAGAGAATAGATTTTTAGATAAAGAACAGTATCAGGATGAAGAGGGTGATTATAAAGTAAATAAATATAAAGTTAAATTTACTCCGGATGCTATAATAGCTCAAACCGGGTATAGTAATTTTTTTGGAATTCAGGGTCAGTCTATGCTGGTGCTGTCAGACATACTGGGCAATCATCAGATTAATATTTATGCAGATATATTTTATAATATAAAAAATTCAAATTTTCAGTTTTCATATTTTTATTTACCCAAGCGCACAGATTATGGTATTTCAGTATTTCATTACTCCTATCCTTATTACACCTGGTTTGTAGCAGATAACCATCTGTATTGGGGATATATCAGAAATCGTCAATATGGGTTGACTCTGGGCATATCCAGACCTATAAATAAATTTAGAAGAATGGATTTTGGCGTTACCGGTGTGGGAATAGATAGAGATTTGGTAGCTATTGATTACTATGGGTTTAGCGGAGAATATCTGCACGAAAAAGGTAATATTATGAGAAAAAGAATTGTTTTACTTAATATGGGATATACAACAGATACAGTGTTATGGGGAACTACCGGGCCTGTTAATGGAGGGCGTTCTAATGTCAGTATTTCTTATAGTCCTGCTTTAGGTAATAAATACAGTCTGGATTTCTGGACGCTGCGTCTGGATTGGAGAAAGTATATTCGGATTTCCAATAATTATCAGTTTGCATTACGTTTTTCCGGTGGAATTTCAGGGGGTTCTAATCCTCAACAGTTTATTCTGGGTGGTATGTCAAATTGGATAAATTATCAATATAGCAGGGTTTCACTTGATTACCTTGATTTTGATAATTTGTTTTTTTCTTCTCTTGAAACCCCTTTAAGAGGAGCTCTTTATTATCAAATGATAGGAAATAAATTTTTTCTTGCCAATATTGAACTAAGATTTCCTTTAATAAAATATCTAATAATGGATTTCCCCCTTCCTCTGGGTCTTCAAAATATTAGAGGAGCATTGTTTATGGATATGGGCTCAGCCTGGACTGATAACAGTTCCTGGCATCCTTTTGGAGATTCATTTGGTTTCATGCCGAAATTTGATGATATATTCGGGGGATTTGGAATAGGAACTCGTCTTAATTTGGGTTTTTTCTTGATCAAATATGATATTGCCTGGTCTACAAATTTACGCAAAACTCTGTCCGGGCCCGTTTATTATTTCACATTAGGAGCGGAATATTAAGAGAGTATCTTTTCAGAAAAAGAGAATTTAATTTATATAATTCTAGAAAATATTTTTAACAGAATTCATTTATAGTGTCACATAAATGTTTTATAAGTTACTTTAGGAGAATTTATGATTAATAAAATTATTGTATGTATGATACCGGTAATGTTATTTGCGCAATCTGAGAATATTATGAGAGTAAACAGCAAAGTACAACCTGCAGAACTTACACCTGGAGAGAAAGGACAGTTGATTGTAGAATGTATTGTGTCTTCCGGATATCACCTGAGCGGGCACAGCAGTGGAATGTTTGAAGTGATTCCCGGGCAGGTTAAAGATGTCCGGTTCGGGGATGCTGAATATCCACAGGGTGAAGAAGATCCTTATACCGGATCTATCTATCACGGTACAATAAAAGTGAGAATAGAGGTTTCGATCAGTAAGAATGCTTCTGCCGGGAAAAGGGAGATTCCTGTTACTGTAAATTATCAAGCCTGCTCAGAAGACGGATCTGTATGTTATCCTCCTGCAGAAAGACAGTCTGGCGCCGAGTTGATCATTGTCACTGATAATGAGAGTGTGACATCTGCTGAGTCCGGCAGTTCTCAAAGTATTGCGGACAGATTGGCAGATGCTTTAGAGAATGCTTCAGTTTTTGCATTTATTATTGTTTTTATGGGCGGCTTACTTTCCAGTTTAACCCCCTGTGTGTATCCTATGATTCCGATAACTCTGGCTGTAATTGGAGCACAGGCAGGAGAAAGAAAATTAAAAGGATTTATACTTTCACTTTTTTATGTATTGGGTATTGCAGTGACGTTTTCAATATTGGGGATCCTTGCAGCCAGAACAGGGATGATATTTGGTTCTATCTCTACTCATCCTGCGGTTTTGGTCATCATTTCTTTAATTTTTCTCATTATGGGGCTTTCACTGGTTGGCCTGTTTGTTTTACAGATTCCTTCCTCTTTGGCATCTAAATTACAGAGCAAAAAAGGAAAAGGTTTTTTGGGTGCATTTCTGACTGGTTTGGTTGCAGGATTGGTTATTTCTCCCTGTATCAGTCCCATTTTGGTAGTAATTTTAGCCTGGGTAGCAAAGTCCGGTTCTCTGATAATGGGAGCGAGTCTGCTTTTCACCTATGCTTTCGGTCTTGGAGTTTTATTTATATTGATCGGCACTTTTTCCGGTATAATTAAAGCCCTGCCCAAATCAGGGGGCTGGATGGAGATTATTGAAAGAACATTAGGTTTGATTTTGATAATCCTGGCAATAGTATTTATTAGACCTATACTTTCAGTCTGGATGTATTATATTTTATGGTCGATCTTTTTAATATTTACCGGCACCTATATCGGAGGAGTTACAAAATTATCTGCGGATTCATCCTCCCGAGAAAAATTTTTCAAATCATCTGGACTATTACTAATAATTGCAGGAGTAATTTTTTTGTTTTTTGGATTATCCAGATTGACAAATCATTCCTTACCTTCTCATACTCAAGTTATAGGAAACAGTTATCAACAAAATTCTGTATGGATATCAGATGATGAAAAGGGATTTTCGATAGCTTTAAGGGAAAACAAACCTCTGATTGTAGATTTTTATGCAGAATGGTGTGCTGCCTGTAAGGAACTGGACGAAAAAACCTGGTCTGATCCACAGGTAAAAAAAAGGCTTTCCGAATTTGTACCGGTGAAATTGGATATCACCAAAAGGAACAACCAGTCAAAAAAGTTTCGTGAAAAATATAATATCTATGGAATGCCAACGGTTATCTTTTTTAATTCTTCTGGGAAAGAGGTGACCAGGTTTGAAGGATTTAAATCTCCCCAGGAAGTTCTGGAGATTATTAATAAGATATAGTTTGGTATAGAAGTTGTTAATTTATTTTTAAAGGTGTATCTGAATGTTCCATAACAGTAAATAAAGGGATAAAAAAGCGTGAATTTAGTATCAATATCATTTGAAATCGATAAAGATAAACAGTCATGGGTATTCAAAGATATTCAAAAAATGTTAGATTCCTTCCAGGAACTAGGATACAGTGTTTCTTTATATAGAGATAAATTAAATGAGAATTCATTTTTATTAAATTATCATTCAGATAAACCTGAAGAACATCTAGTTGATTTATTACAGAACGATTCTGCAGTCAAATCATTTTTTCAAAAATTGAAAGATGTGAGTAAAAAAGTTGAGATCTCATCGCATAAAAAACTGTTTTGAACGATATACAATGGAAAATATATATAATGAATCAGAGGATAAAAGAAAGAGTAAAGAAAAAAATAACTGAGCTTTTGACAAATGCCAATTTTTAGATTGTGTCTCTTAAATGGATCAAGGATACATTGTAAGAAAATCAGGAAATATCCATTGAGATTTCGAATAACATCGAATTTCTATTTTTTAATACAATTAATATAAAAAAATTTATGAACACTATACTTAATGAGGTTTCTGTATCTACTCCTGGTAGAATCTGTTTGTTCGGAGAACATCAGGATTATTTAGGATTGCCAGTTATTGCTGGAGCCATAAACCGACGAATAACAGTTTCTGCCAAAAGAAGAAATGATAAGATTATACATTTCAGACTTCCGGATATCCACGAAAAAGAATCATTTTTTTTGCAGGAATGTATACCTTATAAAAAAGAAAGGGACTATTTAAGAAGTGTAGTTAATATTGTACAAAGGCAGGGATTTCAACTCAGCAGCGGGCTGGATTGTAAGATAACCGGTTCTATACCAATAAATTCAGGAACATCAAGTTCCACAGCACTGGTGGTTGCATTAACAGATGTAATGATCAGAATGAGTGAAGGAAGTCGGGAGATTAGTGCAGAAAAAGTTGCAAAGTTAGCACATCAGGCGGAAGTAGTAGAATTCAAAGAGCCCGGCGGAATGATGGACCATTACGCCACAGCTCTGGGAGGGGTTATATTTTTGGCTCTGTATCCCCAGGTAAAAATTGAAAAATTGCATACAGATTTAAAATCATTTGTTTTAGGTGATTCAGGCAAACCAAAAAATACAAAAAAAATTCTTTCCAAAGTAAAAATGCGGATAGAAAACACTGTCTTGCAGTTAAAAAAGAATTATAAGAGTTTTTCTTTACATACCTTACATTACGATGATATTAACAGGGTTCATAAATATATAAATGATGATCAGTTCGATTTGTTAAAGGCAACAATTAAAAATAGAGATCTGACCGGAAAAGCTAAAGAAGTGTTTTCTGCCAGTCATCTGAACCATAAAAGAATAGGAGATCTTCTCTATAAACATCATTTGATTTTAAGCAGAAAATTAGATATTTCAACTCCCCAAATTGACAGGATGATAGAAGCTGCTCTGCAAGCTGGTGCATATGGTGCAAAAATTAATGGTTCAGGAGGAGGAGGATGTATGTTCGCCTATGCACCCGGGAAAACAGAAGAAGTTGCTGAAGCTATTGTAAAAAAGGGTGGAAAATGCTATATTATTGATATTGATGAAGGAACTAGAACAGAAAAAATCGTATATTAAGATAAGATTACTTTAATAACAGGAGTTTATGGTGACAGAAGAATTTGAATCATTAGAATCCAGAGTTGAACAGATTGCTCTTTCACATAGTGGTTATAGGTTATTATATCCTCCAGCTGAAAAGGTTGGCGTAATCACTGTTAATAATTTTCCTGACCTGGGTAAAATAACTGCTTTGAGATTTTTGGAATGGGTACAGAATAATCCCGGAGGAGTTATTTCTTTGCCAACCGGTAAAACACCGCAATATTTTATAAAATATGTAAAGCACTATTTACATACCTGGAAAGAAAAAAATACCCAAAAAGAGTTGGAAGAGTACGGTGTTGATCCCGGCAATGTACCCAGAATGAAAAGTCTGAAGTTTGTTCAGATCGATGAGTTTTATCCCATATCCTCTGAACAACACAACAGTTTTTATTATTATGTTAACAAATATTATGTGCATGATTTTGGACTGGATCCCAAAAAAGCTTTGCTCATTGATTGTGGAAAAATCGGGCTTCAGAATAATGTAACCTTAAAGGATGTCTGGCCGGATAATAAGGTTGATCTTTCTTTGCGATATAGATTACCGGATAATAAACAGGAAGCCATTCAGAAACAGGTATTGGAATCTATTGATCAATGGTGTTATGAGTATGAACAAAAAATTCGTAAAATGGGAGGAATAGGATTTTTTTTAGGAGGCATAGGTCCTGATGGTCATATAGCTTTTAATGTTGCTGGCAGCGATCACAATAGTACTACCCGGTTAACAAAATTGAATTATGAAACCCAGGCAGCTGCAGCATCGGATCTAGGGGGAATTGAAGTAGCAAGGACTCGGCTTGCCATTACCATCGGATTATCCACTCTGACCTATAATACTGATGCCGCGGTTATAATAATGGCTGCAGGGGACGCCAAAGCAAAGATGGTAAGGGATGCTGTTTATTCTAAACCATTTATACGATATCCGGCCACGATACTGCAAAGTCTGCCACAGGCCCGATTTTATCTGACACAAGGAGCAGCTTCTCTTCTTTCTGAACGGAGACTGATTGATTTAAGAAACGAAAAGAAAATTTCTGACCAACAAATTGAAAGAATCATTATTGATATTGCCTGCAGGAAAGATAAAGTTATAAGAAATCTCAACAAAAAAGATTTTTCCAAAGATAAGTTCGGGAACACACTTATCCAAAAAATCAATGAAGCGCCGGAGGAACTTTTAAAAAAAGTGGACAGCTCTTTAAAAAACAAATTAAAAGCGGGCTCAAATGTAAGGGATGGATTGAAATTTTTGCATACATCTCCGCATCATGATGATATTATGCTTGGATTTTTCCCGGCTGTAGTGAGGCATATCCGTAAATCGAATAACAGCCATATTTTTGCCTATATGACTTCAGGATTTAATGCAGTGACCAACAAATATGCGTTGGATATGGTGAAAAATTTGAGGTGGTTTATAAACTCAGAGGAATTTCAAGAATTATTAGACATAGGATATTTTTCCCCTGTTAACATACAGGGAAGAAATAGAGATGTATGGCAGTATCTGGACGGAGTTGCATCCAACAATGCTGATAATAAATCAAATGGAGAAGCCCGCCGACTTTTAAGAAATGTGATTGAGATATTTGAAGATGAAAATTTTGAGAATTTGAAACACAGAATTGATGAACTATTACATTATTTTGAAACTCAATATGCCGGGAAAAAGGATATTCCCCACATACAAAAATTAAAAGGGATGATACGGGAATGGGAGGCAGATTGCTTATGGGGCTATCTAGGGTTTAATTATAAATCAGTTAAACATCTTAGACTGGGATTTTATAAGGGTGATATATTTACCGAAGAACCTACCTTTCAGCGTGATGTAACCCCGGTTCTAAAACTTTTGCACAACACTCAACCTGATGTTGTTTCTATTGCTTTTGATCCGGAAGGCAGTGGACCGGATACTCATTATAAAATACTTCAGGCTATGGCTGAAGCTTTACGTCAATATGAAAAGGACAGTGGAAGATCCAATATTGAAGTATGGGGTTACAGGAATGTGTGGTACAGATTTCATCCTTCAGAGGTGAATTCTGTTATACCTGTTTCTTTAAATATGCTTGCAATTATGAAGAATGCTTTTTTGAATTCATTCGTTTCCCAGAAGGATGCTTCCTTTCCCAGTTATGAATATAATGGTCCTTTTTCAGGATATGCTCAGAAGATACAGGTTGAACAGTATCAAATGCTAAAAACCTGTCTGGGAAGAGAATTTTTTAATGAGCATTCAAGTCCATTGATTAGAGCAACCCGCGGGTTTGTGTTTCTTAAGAAGATGAAATTACAGGAGTTTTATAATTATGCCCGGGAGCTGAGGAACATCACTGAGCGGATTGGTGGAGAACAATGATAAAGGAAAAAGTATAAAACAGAACTTTAGGACATGAGAGCTTTAGAGCTTGAGTTGATTATCGTGCAGATGCCGGTAAAGTGGAAAATGGAGAATGGAAGGAAGCTGTTAAGCAAAGGAGGTTCAGGATGAAACATAAAAGACCCATAACATATCTTATTATTACTGCATTTTCTTTTATTTTTTTAACGAATAGTTTTTCGGATGAAATGACAAAAAAAAATGACTGGGAAAATCCACAGATAACCGGAAAAAATAAAGAAATACCGCATGCCACTCTGATTCCCTACAAATCCGAAGCAACAGCTGTCACATGTAATAAAGAAGCATCTTTTTTCTATCAGACGTTAAATGGAAATTGGAGATTTCACTGGTCAGCTAATCCTGGTCAGTCCCCGAAAAATTTTTATAAAAAAGATTATAATGCCTCTGCCTGGGATGATCTGCCTGTCCCCTCCAACTGGCAGCTCCAGGGATATGGAAAACCAATATATCTGAACGTCCGGTATCCGTTTAAAAAAGATCCGCCCTATATTCAAGATGATTACAATCCTGTAGGATGTTACAGAACTATTTTTAGTATTCCGGATGAATGGGAAGGCAGGCAAATCTACCTCCATTTTAAGGGCGTGGAATCTGCCTTCTATCTCTGGATTAACGGACATAAGCTAGGGTACAGCCAGGGAAGCAGAACTCCGGCTGAGTTTAATCTTACTTCCTATCTTGAACCAGGGGAAAATGTACTGGCAGTAAAAGTTTTCAGATGGTCTGACGGATCCTATCTTGAATGTCAGGATTTCTGGCGTTTAAGCGGTATTTTTCGGGATGTCTATCTTTATTCCACCCCGAAAATTCATATCAGAGATTTTGAGATTAAAACGGATCTTGATGATTCATACCGGGATGCTGAATTAGAAGTCATAGCCCGGATAGGAAATAAAAGAAAAACTGCAGTCACGAATATAACAGTTGGGATCTCATTGATAGATCCCTTTGGAAAGAGGATAGGATCTGAAATTTTGACATCCAATCAATGTGTCTACCTGGCACCTGAAAATGAAGCAATAGTAAACAAGAAAATTAGCCTTACAAACCCCTTGAAATGGACTGCTGAAACCCCCAATCTCTATATATTGGTATTGACCTTAAGAGATGCTGAGGGGAATATTCTGGAAATAGAAAGCTGCAGAATCGGATTCCGGGAAATTGAGATTAGAAAAGGTCAGCTTTTGGTTAATGGTAAACCGGTTTATATTAAAGGAGTGAACAGACATGAACATGATCCTGTAACCGGGCATTATGTCAGTACTGAGACCATGATCAAAGATATTACGCTCATGAAACGATTTAATATCAATACTGTAAGAACCAGTCATTATCCCAATGTTCCGGAATGGTATGATCTCTGTGATCAATATGGATTATATGTTATTGATGAGGCTAATATTGAATCTCACGGTATCGGGTATAAGCCGGAACATACGCTTGCAAATAAACCTGAGTGGGAAAAGGGGCATATTGACCGTATTAAACGGATGGTGGAGAGAGACAAAAACCATGCTTCAGTAATCATCTGGTCTTTGGGTAATGAGGCCGGGGACGGGACAACTTTTCAGAAAGCCAGTGAATGGATCCATCAGCGGGATCCTTCACGACCGGTTCATTATGAAAGAGCCGGATTGAAATCACATACGGATATTGTTTGCCCTATGTATTCAAGGATCAGGCATTTAAAGGAATATGCAGAGCTTGACAAAAACAGACCGCTTATTATGTGTGAGTATGCACATGCCATGGGCAACAGTGTGGGTAATCTTAAAGAGTACTGGGAAGTAATTGAATCCTACCCATCTCTTCAGGGGGGATGCATATGGGACTGGGTGGATCAAGGATTGCTGAAGAAATCTAAAGAAGATAAAGAATATTGGGCTTATGGAGGAGATTTTGAAGATCATCCCAATGACGGGAATTTTTGTATTAACGGACTGGTTTTTCCTGACCGCAGCATACCTCCTAAACTGTGGGAAGTCAAAAAAGTGTATCAGAATATAGAAATCATTCCCCGTTATAATAAAAATGAATTTGTTATAAAAAATAAATATTTTTTTACTAATCTTGATCAGTTTACCTGTGATTGGTCTGTTCTTGAAGATGGAACAGAAATTCAGACAGGAGTTATACATAATCTTGATATTCCTCCGTGTTCTTCCGAACTGCTGTATGTTCCGTTTACAAAACCTCGGCTCAGAGCCGGAGCTGAATACTGGATTGATTTCAGTTTTCGTTTGAAGAATAAAACTATCTGGGCCGAGCCAGGATTTGAAGTCGCTCATGAGCAGTGTAAGATTCCCTATCAGGTTCCTGCGGCAGAGTGTATGGCTTTAAAAGAGGATACAGATATTCAGATCACAGAAGATAAAAACAAACTCACAGTTAGGGGAAACGAATTCAGTCTTGTTTTTAATACCACACAAGGAATAATAGAAGAATTAGAGTATGGCAGAGAAAAAATTATAACTCAGGCTTCTTCCTTATCCGGCCCTCTACTGAATGTGTACCGCTCACCAACTGATAACAATAAATATCTTGCCCGGGAGTGGAAAAACTGTGGTCTTGATTCTTTAATCTATGATGTCGAGAGATTTCATTTTCAGAAGGACAATGACAGAGTAAAAGTATCGATTAGGTTTAACTGTAAAGGAGATAAAACAACTGGATTTATTCATAGGGCTGAATACCAGATTTTTGCTAATGGATGTATGAGAGTAACGAATCGGATAGAACCGTATGGAGGATTACCGATTTTACCCAGGGTGGGAATCAGGATGAGTATCCGTTCGGAATACAGTCGGATGCATTGGCTGGGACACGGGCCCTGTGAAAATTATCCTGACCGAAAAACAGGCAGTCCGGTCGCTTTGTATACAAAAACTGTTGATGAATTGTATGTTCCCTATATTCGTCCTCAGGAAACCGGGAACAGAGAACAAGTGCGGTGGACAGCATTAATCAATGAATCCGGCAATGGGTTGCTTATGGTTGCTGAGAAGCCCTTATCAATTTCCGCTTTACATTATACTGCCCGGGACCTGGACAAAGCTGACCATATTCATGAATTACACCCCAGAGATGAGATCATCTTTTGTATTGACTGCCGGCAATTGGGTTTAGGTAATGGCAGTTGCGGTCCAGGTGTGCTTGAAAAGTATTTAGTATATCCAGAAGAGTATGAATTTGTTTATGAACTCCGACCCTGGTTTTCTGAATCAGGCGGTTTTTCAGAAACAGCAGGTTTCAAATTACCGGAATAGGAATTAAGGATGTGCGATGTTTAAGAAGATGTTTTAAACGCAAAGACCGCATAGGGATACACAGAGAGAGCACAACACTTTACTCTTTATAGATTTATTGTATATTAACTTTACTACTTCTCTGCGCCTAAGTTTTGTTTTTGTATCAGAACCAATGCAGGGTAATTTTTATTATTATCATGAAAGGAGCCGCACAATTTCCGGTATTGCACTAACAATGTTAAGCATTGGTCTTGCTGCTGGAATTTTTAAACCACTTGTTTCCGGAACAGTTCGGGTGGTTATGGATAAGAGCAATAAAACTTTAGGTTTTGGCATCTTTTATGCAATAGTTAATGTAGGTGCTTCTAAAGGTCCGGTAGTAATGGGACAACTTCGGTCAATTTCCTGTCATAATGCTTTTCTTGCCGATGTTGCTGCAGTGGGATTGATGCTTTTAATCTCTATACGAAGAAAGCAGGTCAGTTTAAAAAGCGGGAGGAATAATTTTTTAAAAAAGATAAATTTTTTCTTGCAATTTCAAACAATAAAATTTATCTTTATTTAAGTATTTGAAAATAATAAACAATGGGTTGCCTATAGAATTTTGATACTGGTAAATATAATAATAAGAATAATATCTATTATAAGAAAAATTGATAGATATTAGCAACATCAGTGTTGGGAGTATAGGCAATCTATGTTTTGTATCAGACCATATCGGCGTACTCATTTTTATTTTTCTATAGTCGTACTATTTATCAATATAACTTTTTTGAAAGCTCAAGTAGGATTACATCTGCCTGAGCCGGAAATGAGCTTTCCTTCTCTTGTTTCCAAACAAATAAACTATCCCTTTGCATACCCCCTGTACAAGAGAACACCTCCTTATCCTGATTTTTTTAAAAGAGAAGTTACCATTGATTCCTCTGGACAGTTTGTAACCATCCGGTACAAATATGATGATAAGGATATACTCATTCCTCAGCGTTTAACCTTACAAGATTATATGCAGCAACGTTTAGAGTATGAGACTCAGTATGCCTTACGATCCTATTTTAGTGAGCATTATCTTCCTCTAAAAGAAAGAGACCAAGGAGGGGGGATAACCATTACAAGTCCGAAAATTAAGAGTAAAACTTTTAAAAGGTTGTTTGGTGGGGATGAATTGAGTCTGAATGTCACCGGTAATATTACCATAGATGGTACCTACAGACATGAAAAACGTCAAGAAGTAATGACTGCCACCAATCGAGCACCTACTGGCAGTTTTAATATGAAACAGACACAACGGTTTAAAGTGGAAGGAAAGATTGGTGAAAATGTTTCTGTTTTAGTGGATCAGGATAGTGAACGTCCTTTTGAATTTCAAAACGCATTGAAGGTACAATACCGGGGTGATGAAGATGCTATTCTTCAGAGCATAGATGCTGGAAATGTATCGTTATCAATTCCCGGGACACAATTTGTAACCTTTAGTGCCAAAAATTCCGGGCTATTCGGTATAAAAGCCAAGCTTAAGTTAGGTGATCTAAATGTCACTACTATAGCCAGTATGGAAAAAGGGCAGAAAAAAAAGCTCTCCTTAACCGGTGGCAAGGAAGAGGGAGCAACTCAGATTCAAGATTATAACTATATGCGCAGCACCTATTTCTTTTTACATGAGCGGTATCGGGTCATGTATCCCCGGGTTGATGATGATGGGCTTCATGAATATAATGCAGAGGATGTTATAACCAGAATAGAGGTATATAAATCAGGCCGGAACTACCAAAGTGATGAGGATGCTTTTCATGCCTGGGCTGTTGTAGATCCTGATAATCCTGATACTTCCAAAACAACCAATGACAGCTATGAAGGATATTTTTTACGTTTGGAACCCAATGAAGATTATTTTATAGATAAAAAATTAGGGTATATACGAATGAACCGACAACTTCAGGATTATGAAGTTCTTGCAGTAACATTTAAGGATACTTCCGGCAATGAGTTTGGAACCTTAGCTGATGATGAAGGAAAATTTGCTAATAGAAGAATATTTAAAATAATTAAACCAAGAAATCCCACTCCGGATTTACAAACCTGGGATCTGGAATGGAAGAATGTGTACAACCTGGGTAATACTCAAGATATTAATCAGGAAGATTTTGATCTAACGATTTATTATAAGCCTCCTTCCGGTGATCCTCTGAATTCAACCACACCAGAAGGAGAATCGAGGTCTAAAAGCTATCTGGAAATTTTTGGGCTGGATAGGAAAAATGAGTCTGGTGCTTTAAGTCCTGATGGAAATATTGATTTTGGAAATTCCAATATTATTGATCTGGAAAGAGGAGAATTATTTTTTCCAGATCTTACTCCCTTTGCTCCGGATACTCTTTCTGAGTCAAAACTGCCTGAGGATCAATGGGCAAATTTTTATAATGTTGATCCTACCAATCAATCAGAAATTATTAAACGAAGTAATTTTTACATAGAGGTGAAATCATCATCTTTATCACGGCTGAAATCAACCTATCAGCTGGGAATAAATGTGATTGAAGGTTCGGAAAAGGTTACCCTTAATGGCGCACTCCTGGAGAGAGGGGTTGATTACAATATTGATTATCGATCCGGGATGCTCACTATTACCAAGGAAGGTGCTACTGATCCCAATGCCAATCTGGAAGTAACCTATGAACTGCAGGAGATGTTTTCTATCGATAAAAAGATGTTGTTAGGTGCAAGAGCCGAATATAATATATGGGAAAAGGAAGATAGCCGCGCTTTTATCGGAGGAACCCTGCTGTACCGGAGTCTGCAAACAGTTGACAGACGAGTTAATATAGGTAAAGAAACACCTTTTTCAAATCTTGTGTGGGATGTTAATACCTCCGTTGATATAAAAAATCAATTTCTCACCAGAGCGTTCAATTATATACCCTTACTCACTGTATCCGGTGATTCCAGATTGTCATTTCAGGGGGAGATTGCCCAGGTAATCCCAAATCCAAATTCACTTAATAACCGCAGTACCGGAGATAAAAATGGGGTAGCCTATCTGGATGATTTTGAGGGAGCAAAATTAGAGAATAAAATTAATATAAATGGAATTTCCTGGAATCATTGTTCTGCGCCCATTGTAGGAGAAAACAATTTACAAGCGAAACTCGGCAAACGAGGGTTTACAGAATGGGTCAATCCGTTTAATAAAATAGATGTTCATGATATCTGGCCTAATAAGGAAATAAGCAATCAAATGGGAGGGACTGCAGGAGCTCAGGATGTACTTGAAATACGGTTTCACCCTATTGATACACTGAATACGAATGAGCAAAAACGTGAAAGCTGGGGAGGTCTTCAGAAGGCGCTGCCAACCGGTTATGCTAATCAGATAAAAAGCCGTTTTCTGGAAGTATGGATAAAACAAATAGAAGGATATCCTGCTGGGAAAATACATATAGATGTAGGCTGTATTTCAGAAGATGTCATTCCTAATGGCAAACTGGATACGGAAGACAAGATCAAAGCTGGATTAAGGGATGGAATTTTACAGAATGATGAAGATACAGGTATAGACGGGATATGGGGAGATGATCCTCCGGATCTTTTTCATTCTCATGAACCTGCAGTAATAGAAGATGGAAGAGCTTCCCCCTATGATTTTTGGGACCTGGATGGCAATGGCGTAAAATCACCTGATGAACCCTGGAGTTATGATAATTATGATTATGAATCACGAAGTGAATATACCAAAGACATTATAAAAATAAACGGTACAGAGAGAAGTGTTGAGAAAACCAGTGTAAAAATACCGGACAGTGAGGATTTGAATGATAATTCAACCTCTGATTTAACCAACAGTTACTATTCTTTTTCATTTTCTCTTGATGAAAACAGCCCGGATACCAGTTTAATTGACGGGTATGGTGAAGAAGGAAAAGGGTGGCGAAAATATCAGCTTCGTTTGAATGAACCTGATTCCGTAATAGGGAATCCACAGTGGTCGCGAGTCAAGTATATCCGGGTGTGGATTGACAGTGTAGAATCCTATACCAGGGTTCAGATAGCACAGATCAGTCTGGTTGGTAATGAATGGAGATTTAAAGGAATTTATGAGCCTGATGATACCACCAATTATGGTGCTGCTGATGATTCCACCCTGGTTATTAAAGTATATAATACTCATGAAAACAAGGATGAATATTCATCGCCTAAAGGAGTTGAGGGTGAGTATGATCCTGTACGAAAGATTCATGCCAGAGAACAGGCCCTGGTGTTGAAGTTAAATGATCTTCCGCCTAATAGAACTGCAATTGCTCAGAAAACATTGTATCAACCAGTAAACTTAATCCATTACAAGAGATTGAAAATGTTTTTGCATGGAGGCGATAAAAATTTTATTTCCTTTCCCCCGGACAGCAGTCCGGTGGAATTTTATATTCAAATCGGATCAGACACAAAAAATGAAAATTATTATGAAGTAAAATATCCGGTTTATCAAGGGTGGGACGAAAAAAATAAAATTGATCTGCCGCTGGAAGTATTCAGCAAGTTAAAACTGGAGAGAGAAGCTGATGAAGATACAAGCAGTATTATGTTGGAAAATGGTCATAAAGTAACCATTGTCGGCAATCCTACTATTACCAATGTTCGTTGGCTGAGAGCAGGTATTACTAATATGAGCAATACCTATTTTGACGGAGAAGTATGGCTAAATGAATTACGTTTATCCGATGTACGAAAAGAAAAAGGCATGGCGATCAGAGCCACATCTAGTGTACAGATTGGTGATTTTTGTAATGTTCATGGTTCCTATAATAAAAGAGATGCTGATTTTCATAATGTCAATGAAAGGTTTGGACATGGATCAAATGTAGAAAGTTATTCTGTCAATATAGATTTTAAAGCAGACAGATTCTTACCGGTTTCCTGGGGGCTGAATATTCCTATCAGGGCCAATTATAGTAAATCGCTTTCCACTCCCAAATATATGCCGGGAAGCGATATTATTGTCAATAAAGATATTATGACTTCCGAACAGCTCAATGAAGTCCAAACAGAAGATATTAACCAGGGAGTAAGTGTTTCATTTTCTAAAGCACAAAGATCGCGAAATTTTTTTGGTAGATATTTACTTGATCCAGTTAATGCTCAGGTCAGTTATCGGCGTTCTGACAGGCATAGTTCTCAAATACGGTTTTCCAGGTCGGTGAGTTATCAGGGAAGTTTCAGGTATAATTTAACCCTTAATAATAAATATAGTTTCAAACCTTTTATCTGGCTGGGAGATAAAGGATTTTTAGGAAAAATTGCTAATTTTAAAATATATTATCCATTCAACAGTTTTACCTTTGAAATCAATGCAAATGATACTGAAAAAAATTCGGAAAACAGAGAAGGAGTCCCTGAATCCTCAGAAAATGCAGCCATTAATAATAATTTTTCTATACGATTACAACCGGTAGATGATTTATCAGTAGACTATTCTACCACGCAAAGTTTTAATATGCGTCAAATACCCTGGGAAAAGGTACTGTCAGTTTCTCCGGAACGTTTGGATTATCAGCAGAGATTCCAGACAAATTTTACTCCTGCCTTATTTTCCTGGTTTTCTCCTTCTTTTAAATATAATGTTAATTATAGATGGAAAAATAATATTCAAAGAACGACTGCAAGTAAAAGTGCGGGAGTCAACACTGATTTCACTATCAGTGGGAAATTAAACCCGGATAAGCTTGTTGGTGTTTTTGAAAAGGGTACTAAGAAAAAAACCATACGGCAGCCTCAAACCCGGAGAAGAAGGCCAACCCAAAAGCAAACTGAAGATGAAACAAAGGATAAACAGGAGGAAGACGCAAAAGATGATAAACCTTCACTGATTGTAAACATTCTTTCCACTATAGGGAATACTTTAAAGGGTATTGATCCTGTTTCAGTAAGTTTTTCTACCTCAAAAACAAGAAATGATCAGGGGATCCTCAGCTCTCCTACTACTGCTTATAAATTTGGGTTTAGTGATGAAGATCTTGAATATTCAGATAAAGTGTCCCAACCAAGAACAGGGAGAAGAACCAACCGGCTATCCATGCGGTCTGGCCTCAGTATAGCAAATAAAGTAAATATCAATCTTGATTACAACTATGATCACAGTAAAAACATGTCCTCTCAAACTACAGAAACTATTTCAAATTCAGTGTTTTATCTTGGTGATACAGGAATTCCTTTTCCTAATTGGACGATCCGCTGGAATGGCCTGGAAAAAATTTCTTTTCTTTCATCTGTTTTTCAGAGTATTAATATTAATCACGGATTTAATGGGAAAAAAACAGAGCAGATTTCCAATGGTAAGAAAACAAATGTTAATTTCAGCAGTGGCTTTAATCCACTTATTGGTATTTCATTACGTTTCAAGAATGATATTACTACCAATATCCAGTATACTAATACAATAACCGTATCAGAACAGACTCAATACGGGGCTTCAAAGAGTAAACAGGTGTCTTCAAAGTTGATAATATCAGGCCAATATTCTTTAAAGAAAGGTATTAAATTGCCATTCATTAAAAAGAAGTTTGATAATACAATTGATATGTCTTTGAAGTTTAATATGGGCAATGATGTTATCTTTAAAAAACGAGGAGAAGGTGAAAAAATGTCCAAATCCAATTTTACTAAGAGTTGGTCACTGGAACCTCGCATATCATATACTTTTTCCCGCAGTGTGCAGGGTGGTATTCATTTTGAATTCGGAGAAAGAAAGGGTATGAAAGTAGCAAACCGAAAAATCACTGCATTTGGTATTCATTCCAGCATTAAGATTGGGTAACGTGGTGCGTTTGAGCGTTAGTGGTTTGTTGTGCGGTGACTGATAATTGTTGTTATTGAGGAAGAGAAAAGATAAAGGATAAAACAGAACGTGAGAACGTGGGAAAGCAGAGCATAAGAACGCAAGAACTTTAGAACGTGAGTCGATTAGCGTACAGAAATCAGAAAAGACTACGGACGACGGACCGCGATTTGACCTGCGATTAACAATTTATTTTAAAAAACCTGGTAACTCGCTTCGCTCGACATCCGGGGGTTTTGACACAGACTCATTGGCTGGGAATGCATTATAATCGGCATTGCCGATCGATTCAAGACCAGGGCAGAGCCTGGGTAACAGGGGTGCCCAGGGGCACAGAGCCCCAGGACGATCTATCCGCCCAGCCACGGATTGACACTGATTCTCACGGAATTATTTTAGTATTTTTCTTTATTTGATCCGTGTTCACCCCGTAGGATATTTTAAACAGTCTCAAGATTTATATTTAGAAACAAGTTTATCCAACGGGGTAAATCTATGGCTTAATATTTCAGATCAGGACTAAAATGAAGTCACACACCTGTCAGTCTGAGTTCATCGAAGACTGACAAATCCGAAGTGATGTGGTATAGGGTATATGTGTAGGTGGGTTGATGTGTTTATGTGTTTACATTTCGCTGTGGCTTCGATTCTGCGGTAATAAATCCTCCCAAGTCCCTCTATGAGAGAAAGGAAGATTTAAATCAGATTCCCAGATGCCGGATAGTTCTTCCATTATTCCATTTAATATTGATTATTCTATTCTTTGTGAAGGTCACGGCTTGCATTGATGGAAAAGATATTCTCACAAATAACTTGCATAATTTTAAAAATCAGTTAAATTGTAAACATACACATAATAAATATTTAAGTGAACAGTAATTTTTTAAAATAATGTAACTATTACATTAATAAATTAATTATATATAAGCTAAAAGGAGGTACTATGAAATATGATTTTCTGGATACACTCAATATAAAGGAAGTTAATTACGGCGCTTCTACCGGTGGTAAGGACGGCTGGATAAAAACCGGAGGAGAAGAGATTACCTCATATTCCCCTATAGATGGCGAACCAATTGCCAAAGTTGTACAGGCAAATAAAGATGATTATAAAAAAGTGGTACAAAAAGCAGAACAGGCTTTTAAGCAGTGGCGGATGAAACCCGCTCCTCAGAGAGGAGAAATTGTCAGACTGATCGGGAACAGATTACGTAAGTTCAAAAAACCCCTGGGAAAACTGGTAACTCTGGAAATGGGAAAGATAAATGTTGAAGGTGAGGGAGAGGTTCAGGAAATGATAGATATTGCAGATTTTGCTGTGGGACAGAGCAGAATGTTGTATGGTTTTACCATGCACAGTGAACGGCCATATCACAGAATGTTTGATCAGTATCACCCTTATGGAATTGTGGGTATTATTACTGCATTTAATTTTCCGGTAGCTGTCTGGGCCTGGAATGCTATGCTGGCTGCAGCATGTGGTGATGTGAATCTCTGGAAGCCAAGTTCAAAAACACCGTTGTGCGGCATTGCAGTCCAGAACATTCTGCAGCCGATTATTGATGAGCATAATTTGCAGGGGATTTTTAATCTTATTATCGGTCGCGGTTCAACTGTGGGGGAAGAGTTAATAAATGATAACAGGATACCATTGATCAGTTCCACTGGCAGTACTGCTATGGGAAAGCATGTAGGAAAAACTGTGGGGAAAAGACTGGGTCGTACGATTCTGGAATTAGGTGGAAATAATGCGGTTATTGTTACCGAAGATGCAAATATGGATATGGCGGTACGAACTATCCTTTTTGGAGCAGTGGGCACTGCCGGACAGCGGTGCACTACGACCAGACGAATAATCATCCAGAAAGAAGTTAAAGAAGACTTTGTCAACAGACTGATAAAAACATATAAACAGGTAACAATAGGAAATCCGCTTGAAGATGGTATTTTAATGGGACCTGTCATTGATAAGTTTGCAGTGGACAGCATGATGAATGCCATAGAAGAAGTAAAAAAGGCAGGTGGAAAATTACTGTACGGCGGTAATAAATTAACTGTTAAAGGGCTGGAAAACGGGTTTTATGTGGAACCCACTATTATGGAAGCTGAAAATGATTATGACATAGTACAGGAAGAAACCTTTGCCCCAATTTTATATATCATTGAATATGATGAGTTTGAAAAAGCTGTTGAAATTCACAACAATGTCCCGCAGGGATTAAGCAGTTCACTGTTCACCACAGACCTGAGAAAAGAGCAGTATTTTCTCTCTCATATAGGATCGGACTGCGGCATAGCCAATGTCAATGTTGGAACTTCCGGGGCAGAGATCGGAGGAGCCTTTGGCGGTGAGAAAGAAACCGGTGGCGGAAGAGAATCCGGTTCAGATGCCTGGAAGGCTTATATGAGGCGTCAGACTAATACGATCAACTGGGGTAATGAATTACCTCTGGCCCAGGGGATTGAGTTTGACGTGGAGTGAGTGGGAGGTGGTTGGTTTGATCGTTAGAGGATTATTGTTGCGGTTGTAATAGTTGTCGTTTTTGAGGAAGGTGTATTGGAATAGCGGAGAGAGTTTGTGTTCGGAAGTTAGAAAAGACCGCAGACCGCGGATGGCGTAGTGATGGGAATGTTTGTGCATTAATTAGAGAGTGATTGTTTGAAATTTGGTTATTGTAATTTATTTGTAATTTGGGATTTGATTATTATGATTTATTTTTTGCAGAGGGCGGAGTTTCAGTAGAGCATGAAAAAGGGTGATTAAGGGAAATTAAAAAAAAGATCTTCTTTGAAACCAGGGCAGAGCCCTGGTAATAGGGGCGCCCAGGGGCACAGCCCCAGGGCGATCTCAAGTATGATCGACAAACCAGAACCATGGCTGATTCATAAGACAAAATAATCGATATCCACAAATCCCCGATACTCCGACACCCCGATACAATGTCAATTAAATACGGTATGGGTTTTATCAAGGGAAAGGTGGAGAAAGGAAAATAAATAACTGTTTCACAAAAGCAGCCAGCCGTCTGCGGTCCGCGGTCAAATAAAGAGAACAAAGTACTTTAGCCACTTTAAATACGAGCAAAGGAGTTCACCATCAGCAATCCGTTACCAGAAAAATTCTACCTCCAGGATACCATAACCGTTGCCAGACAGCTTTTGGGAAAATTGCTTGTTAACACCAGCAATGGTACCTCCGGCATGATTGTGGAGACAGAGGCTTACTGTGGAGAAACGGATAAAGCCTGTCATACCTACGGAGGCCGTTCCACTGACCGTACATCTGTACTGTATTATCCGCCCGGCACAGCCTATATATACCAGATCTATGGATTATATTTCTGTCTGAATGCGGTGACTAAGAAAAAAGGGGTGGGAGAAGCAGTGCTGATCCGGGCCTGTGAACCGGTTAGTGGTCTGGAACAGATGATGAAAAACAGAACCAACATGAAGACTGGTAAACAGCCGAATAAAAAAAATTTGACTTCCGGACCGGGTAAACTGTGTCAGGCCATGGGGATCACAACTGAGTATAATAAATCCTCTCTTAGTACCGGAACGTTAAGAATTTTTGATAATGATCCTGTTAAAGATAATAATATTGCAGCAGCTAAACGTATCGGAGTAGACTATGCA
Source organism: bacterium (assembly GCA_046483025.1). Classification (GTDB taxonomy): domain Bacteria; phylum Zhuqueibacterota; class QNDG01; order QNDG01; family CAYUAG01; genus CAYUAG01. Next base: position 8,498 of record JAWODZ010000128.1, on the reverse strand, counting down.
GAAGAAGCAAAGGATCTGCTGTATAGATTTTACATTAAGAATAATCCCTTTGTATCAAAGTAATGGTATATTTACATATTTGACCTTAATTTTCCCCATTTTTCTTGACATTTTAAGATATAATGCTTATTATTTATTATATATTATTAACTGCGATATTTTTTTCAAAAGATATGAAAGAATTTTTTAGTGAATTTAAGAGTTGTTGATGATTTGTTTAATTTTTTGATTATTAATAATTTAAAAGATTAAGACATAAGGGGGGTTAACAAAAAAAATTATTATAACAAGTAGTAGTTTTATTGTATAATAGTTAATTACAATGCATTGAATCATTGCTTCTGTTTGTATTGGTGTCGTATTTGTGATAAAAATAAGGGTCGCTGTTAACCCTTATAGATATATATACATAATGCATTATACATGGTTGAGTTTCATAAATGTACTAAAATGGGACTTGGGGGGCGAAGCTGTATCTTGACCACATTTTTTAACTTAAACTTGAGAAAAAAATGAATAAAATTATATCTACCGCAGCAGTATTATTATTTCTTTTTTTTATGTGTCCGTATCCTCTGCATGGACAGATTACGGGTGTCAAGATAAAACAAGGAGACATCATTGAAGTAAGAGTATATGGTCATGAAGAACTGTCAAAGACCATCATGGTTCAGTCCGACGGGACGGTGAACTATCCTCTGGTTTCTGATATTCCCATTGACGGTCTTCAGCTGGACGAGTTCAGGGAAGTACTGGTTGCTCAGGCTACCAAATACCTGGGAGAACGTCCTATTGTTACGGTTCGTTTTTCCCAGATTATTTCAGTACATGTTACAGTTCTGGGACAGGTGTCTGTGCCTGGTGAGTATCTGGTGGCTAAAACTGCCACTGTACAGGGTGCCATAACCCAGGCAGGCGGATTTACTCCCAGAGCTCAGCTAAATCAGGTTAAGGTGATCCGGAAACAGGATGAAGAGGATCAAACCATATATGTTGATATGTATCAGTTTTATACACAGGGAGATCCTGATCTGCTGCCGGAACTGAAAGAAGGAGATATAATTGTAGTGCCCGGAGTACCCGGGAGCCATGATGTGAAAGTTATGGGAGAAGTGAAAAATCCCGGGACCTATACCTCGTTTCAGGGAGCAAATTTTCTGGATCTTCTCTATATGGCAGGAGGTCCTACCGAAGAAGCGCATCTGAAAAAAATCAGACTGATATCTCCGTTGAAAAAGACTGCAAAGGAAATTGAAATTAATCTGGACCATATGCTGCAGACCAGTGAACTGGCAGAAATTCCTTCTGTACAGCCCGGGGATATCATCTATGTGCCCCAAAAGAGTACCTTCTGGAAAACCTTTGTCTCTGTGATACAAAATGTTTCTGCAGTGCTTACTCCCATTTTGCTTATGATGTGGTATTATATGAGAGCGCGGGAGTAGGCGTTATAGTTTATTTTTTTGTTATATAAAAATTGTTATCATTGAGTATAGTGTATCGGAGTATCGGGGTATCGGTGTGTCGGAGAGGGATAGCGTTCAGAACTTGAGAACGTGAGAGCTTTAGAACTTGAGACCGATGCGGATAGAGGCAGTCCCTGACTGCCAAGGATCTTTTGCGTTTTAGTGTTATCGTGCAGAAACCGGAAAAGACCGCGGACGGCGGACCGCGAGTTGACCTGCAGTAGACAGTCATTGCTTATAGTCTGATCTTAAAGTCTCCCCAAAAAAGAGCCCGTCCTGAGCTCGTCGAAGGAGGAGATTTAGAGGGGTGTTTGTAATGGGAATATGGAAAAGGGAGAAAAGGAGAAAGGTTTCTTTATATTAGCAACGAACAAAACGAACAAGATGAACATAAAATAATGAATAAAAATAAAAAAACAGAACAGTTCTGTAAACAGAAAGATATAGTGTTACTGGTACTCTTCGGTTCCAGGGGTAAGAATAAAACTCATGAAAAGAGTGATGTTGATATTGCTGTACTGACGCGAAAGAAAACAAGTAAATCAAAAAAACTACATTACACAAGCCAGCTGGAACAAATATATAATACCAGCATCGATCTGGTTATATTAAATAACAATACTGATCCTTTGCTGTTACATGAGATTTTTTGGAATGGGCAAGTGTTATATGAAGAAAAGGATGGAATATTCAGGAATCAGCTATACAGAGCATGGACAAAGTATGTGGACACCCAATATCTGAGAGAAAGGGAAAGACAGTACATTAAGAATTTTAGTATGGAGAAATGATATGACTCCGGAAGTTTTGGCTAGAAAACTTACTGTAATGACAAAATATCTGAATGAATTAAAAAAATACAGTGATATTTCATTTGACACATATCTTAAAGATCATTATGCAGTTGAACGAATTTTTGAATTACTTATTATTACAGCCTGTGATATTATATTTCATCTGCTGACAAAAAACAACGAACCTCCTCCCTCTACCTACAGTTCTGCTTTTATCAGAGCAGGAAAAAAAGGACTGATAGATAGAGAGCTGTCAGAAAGATTGTCAAAAGCAGCAGGAATGAGAAATATCCTGGTTCACGGATATGAGGAAATAGATGACCGCCTTGTATATGAAAGTATTCAGGGTGCTTTAAAAGATTTTAATCAATTTGTTGAAGAGATGAAAAGGAATATTTAGCCTGGTCTGTAAATTGCGAAGGACATTCAGAGCATGAGAACTTGAGAACTTTAGAGCTTGAGAACTTCAGACCGATCCGGTTAGAGGCAGTCCCTGACTGCCAAGGATCTTTTGCATTTTAGTGTTATCGTGCAGAAACCGGAAAAGACCGCGGACGGCGGACCGCGAGTTGACCTGCAGTAGACAGTCATTGCTTATAGTCTGATTTTAAAGTCTCCCCAAAAAAGAGCCCGTCCTGAGCTCGTCGAAGGAAGAGATTTAGAGGGGTGTTTTTAAAGGGAGTATGGAGAAGGGAAAGAAGAAGTGCCTAAAGTTGAAAGTGCCTAAAGTTCTATAAATTTAAAAATAGTAATAATGGAAATTTATAAATTGTTTTTTTAGGCTTTCAAGTGAAAATAAAACAGATTATAATCAAATTATTGATTAATTTTAATAATTTAAATATTCTATGTTAAGACTTTAAGTACTCCAGGCACTTTAAGTACTTCACGAGCTTCGTGGTAATTAGAGAATAGAAGAAGAAACTACAGAGTTTATTTGTTTGCATTTTAAGTCTTGAGTTTTACATATGAGGGGAGAGAAAAAAGTATGAAAAAAGAACTAACACTTCAGGATTATATTCAGCTTATTGTACGCAGGCGGTGGGAAATTCTCATCAGTGCCGGAGGTATTCTGATTATAACCTTTATCTTTTTGATAACCAGACCGCCGATATATGAATCTACTTCCACGTTTATGCTGGAATCAAAGGAGCTTTCCTTTACGGAAAAAGGTATGGGATTTACTGAACAAACCCGTCCTCTGGGATATTATGAAGCAGTTATGAAAAGCCGTATTTTTCGTTCCCGTCTGCTTAATACCATGCTGAAAGACACACTTTTGAAAAATGAGGAAGAAGTAAATACTGAACAGTTGCGTCTGGCTATCCAGGAGAATATACGTCTGACCACATCCGAATATTCCGAATTTATTGAACTGAAAGCCCGGGCTCATGTTCCGGTTTTGGCTTTTCGGCTGGCCCATCATGCCACTCATATACTGAAAGACCGCTGTCAGGAAATAGACCGGGAAGAGCTGCAGAATGCAGTGGATTTTATTGACCACCAAAAAGAAATTTCCAAGAAAAAGCTGGAAGAAGCAGAGCGGGCTCTGCAGGAATTCAAGAAAAGAACCAATATTGCGGTTTTGGATGAAGAGGGGGGCATTCTCACCAAATTGGTAAATATGGAAAATCAGCTTACCTCCATACAGACAGAAAAAGAACTGGCCCGGGCTAATCTGGCTGCCTACAGGCGGCGGTACTCCCAGCTGCAGGGAGAGGATGCCCAGTCCCTTTCTGTCAAGAGCGATCCCCGGGTGCAGGAGATCCGTCAGAACATTGCTGATCTGCAGCAGAAGCGTAATCAGGCGGCTACAGAGCAGGGAGAAACAGATCTGCAGGTTCTAAAACTGGACCGGGAGATCGAAGCCCAGAAAAGAAAACTGATCAATGAAATGATTCAGTCTTCCCCTGGTAACGGCTCTTTTTCCGCAGATGGAGATGCACTGCGCTGGAAGAGTATACAGGAAAAAATCATTGAGGAAGAGCTGAAAGTCTTTATTCTGGAGAACAAGGAGCGCTACTACCGTTCCCTGATCCGGGATTTCAAATCCAGTAATCCCCGTCTCATGGAAGATGCCATTGAATATATGCGTATGACCAGGGCCCAGTCAGTGGCTGAAAATCTCTACTCTTTTCTTCTGGAAAGAGGAGAAGAATCCAAGATAAAAGCTGCTACCGGCAGCGGGGGTATTCGTATTATTGATGATCCGGTAATGCCTGAGAAAGCTGTGCCCAGCAACCTGGCCCGCAATCTGGTGTTGAGTCTTTTCCTGGGTCTGGGGCTGGGATTCGGCATTGCTCTGGTGCGGGAATATATGGATAACACGGTCCAGACCAAGGAAGATATTACTGATCATCTGAACCTCAGCCTCATGGGGGTTATTCCTCATTTTAACGGATTCAGCAGATCTTTAATTCTGCCTAACGGCCGTAAAGACAAAAATAAACAGCAGCGATATCCGGATAAAAATATTCATCTCATCAGTGACATGAAGCCCAAAAGTCCCCCGCTTGAATCCTACAGTTCCCTGCGTTCCAATCTCAATTTTACAGCTGTGGACCGGAATATAGAATCCATGGTTATTTCCAGCCCCAATCCCATGGAGGGCAAAACCATCACCACAGCTAATCTGGGAATATCCTATGCCCTTCTGGGGCATAAAGTACTGATCGTAGATGCAGATATGCGTAAGCCCAAACTGCATCAGCTGTTTAAAATCAAATCCAAACCCGGAATTATGGAGCATTTGGTTGAGAATACTGCCTTTGACAAGATTGTTCACGATACTAAAATAAAAGGTCTTCAGATCATTCCCTGCGGTGAAATGCCGCCCAATCCGGCAGAGTTGATCGCCTCCCGCAGGATGAAAGAATTAATTAAATCCCTGTCCCAGGCCTTTGATCTGGTAATCTATGATTCTGCTCCCATTCTGCCTGTCACCGATACTGTTATCCTGGCTTCCCGCACCGACGGTCTGCTGCTGGTAGTAAAACACGGATTTACTGACAAGCGGGCCATTGATCAGGTAAAGGAAAATCTACAACGATCCAGTGATGTCAATCTGCTGGGCGTGGTCATCAATCAGATGTCCCTGGGGAAAGGGTACGGGTATTATCCGAGTTATGCTTACTATAGTAAGGGATACTATTAGGCGTTAGAGCATTAGAGGGTAGTTGTATGGAATTTGATAATTGTTGTCATTGAGTATAGTGTAAAGATAAAGGAAAAAGGAAAAAGGAAAAAACAGAACTTGAGAACGGGAGAACTTGAGAACGGGAGAACTTGAGAACGTGAGAGCTTTAGAACGTGAGTAAGTTAGTGTGCAGAACTTTAGAGCTTGAGAACTATAGAACGTGAGAGTGTTAACGTTTAGAAGTTGAAATAGACCACGGACCGCGGACGGCGGACCGTGAGTTGACCTGCAGTAGACAGTCATTGCTTATAGCCTGATCTTAAAGTCTCCCCTAAAAAGAGCCTGTCCTGAGCTTGTCGAAGGAGGAGATTTAGAGGGGTGTTTTTAAAGGGAGTATGGAGAAGAGAAAGAAGAAGTGCCTAAAGTGCCTTAAGTTGAAAATGCCTAAAGTTGTAAGTATTCGATATGTACTTCAGGCACTTTAAGTACTTTAGGCACTTTAAATCCCAAATCCCAAGCACTAAATAACAAATAAATTCCAAATTCCGATGACCAAACTTATCGGGAAGGAATGTTTTTGTTTGATTTAAAACAACACAATCAGAGGAATACTGTCAATGAAAGTAAAAAAAAATTATTATTTTAAATAACAAGGATAAATTATGCGAAAACAAAAAATTGAATACGAGTCACCTGTAGACGCACTTATTGTTATTACCAAGCGTCTCAGCAGTTATGAGGATAGTTATAAAATTACTTCGGAGGAATTCTACGATAAATTTTCAAAAGGGGAAATGGAAGATTCTATAGATTTTACTGAATGGGCAAATGATTACCAACATTATCTTGCCATTAAGATAAAAATTGAAAAGCTATTACACCATGTTGCATGATGAGTTAATAAAATATCTTAGTAACATTGAAATAAATTTTCATGAATTAAAAGATGCATATTTTGAACGATATGATGAAGAAATTTTGACAGATGATCGTATAAATTTGAGAGTAAGGATTCGTTTTTTAAAAGGTGAACTGTTAGAAATTAATGAGGCAGTTATTTATAAAAAGAAACATCTTCAACATCTTAATTATCGATATCATTTTCAAAACGAGAAGAATGAACTTGTATTCAGATATGATAATACACCTCATTTCCCTGAACTCGATAGTTTTCCTCATCATAAACATTTACCGGATAAAGTTATTAGTAATGAACAACCATCAATTTCAAAAGTCATAGAAGAAATTAGAAGTATCGGAAAAAAGTAGCCTTTAAAAGATAAAGCTTTAGAACTTGAGAATTTTAGAACGTGAGTAAGTTAGCGTGCAGAGGTCAGAAGACAGAGACCAGAAGTCAGAATAGACTGCAAGGTTTGGTCATTGGAGTTTGAATTTTGTGTTTTGGAATTTTAAGAAATATAGAAAATTTACTTACCTGTATTGGCCTAAATTTAGAATAATGGAAAATGGATAAATAAAAGTAGTAGGATATACTTGACTAAAATAGATAAATTTAGTAAATTATACCCTGTATGAATACTGAATATTTAATAAAAGTTATTGATTTTTGGAATCAGAGTGTTAACAGAGATGATTTTTATCCCCGTGAACTGATTTCAAAGATCGATACCCGATCAAAAGAGGTCGTGGATATTGTCGGCCCCAGGCGAAGCGGTAAATCAACCCTTCTCAAACTGATCATCAGGAATAGGCTGGAGAGTGAAGACTTTCTCTACATCAATTTTGAAGATCCTTTCTTCATACAGAATCGAGAAGCACAGGTGATAGAGGCTCTCATAGATACTTATACTGAATATTTTGAAAAAACTCTGGCTTGGGTGTTTTTTGATGAAATTCAAAATATTGAAAACTGGGAAAAATCCATACGCAAACTCAGAGACGGAACAGGGTATAAGATCTTTTTGTCCGGATCATCTTCAAAACTGTTCAGCCGGGAATTGTCATCCCTTCTGACCGGCCGGCATCTTTCTTATGAACTATTACCTTTGAACTTCAGAGAATATTTAGTATTTCAGGATTTTGAAATATCGGATAAGAAAACCTTTGTTCTCCATAAAACAGCCATTGAAAAAGAATTTAAAAAGTACCTGAAAACCGGTGGATTTCCGGAAATTGCCATCACCAAAAATGAAGAACTCTTGAAACAGTATTACCATGATATTCTTGACCGGGATATCATCAGGCGTCATGAAATTCGCCAAAAAGATATTCTGGAAAAGATGGCTTCCTTCCTGATGAGCAATTCGGCAAAATTATACTCCATCGCTTCACTTAAAAAGACCTGGAATATATCCTATGATCTGGCTTCAACCTATCTGGAATATTTTAAAGAAGCATTTTTATTCTATGAACTGCCGCAGTTTTCCTGGTCATTAAAATCACAGTCAAAAACCCTGAAAAAAATCTATGCTCTGGATACTGGCCTGGCCAATATGGTTTCTTTCAGATTTTCCGATGATCTGGGACGTATGCTGGAGAATTGTGTTTTTCTGCATTTAAAGCAGATGCATGAAGAAGTCTATTATTTCAAAACCAGAAATCATCTGGAAGTAGATTTTCTGGTGAAATCAGGGCAGAGGATTTCTGAATTGATTCAGGTGTGTGCAGATATGGCAGATGAGAAAACAAAAGCAAGGGAAATCAAGGCGCTTTCGGAAGCCATGGAAGAACTGCATCTTCAGGAATCTACTATTCTTACAGCTACTGAACATGATGAGATAAAAAGCGGAGGAAAAACAATTCGGGTGATGCCGGTGTATGAGTGGGTGTTTAGAGCTTCAGAAAGTTGATGTACAGAAACCGGAATTGACTGCAGATCTCTGTGGTGATGGGTATGTTTGGGCGTTAAAGAGAGGTTGTTTGTAATTTTGAATTTGTTATTTAAAAATTATTTGTTATTTGGTGCTTGTAATTTGGAATTTAATAAGATTTTGGTGCTTGGGATTTGGGGTTTTATTGTATAACACCCCTCTTTCTCGGCTGGCGCCGAGGGTCTCCTCCCGGACGCGAACTCATCAACCATCTCGTCGTACGTGTCGATCGCCGCCTCGACCGGCTCGGACGACGACATGTCTATGCCGG
>JAWODZ010000054.1:0-13735 GCA_046483025.1 bacterium | reverse complement strand
CCCGGAGATCATTACGCAGCAACTCATTTTGCCCTTTTAGGTGCGTTATTATATGAACAATCAAAAGATCCGGATATTATTGTCTATATAAACAGGGCAATAGATTTTCACTTAAGAACCAGTCCAGATGAATATAAATTTAAAAAATGGGGATATCATTGGGATTTTAAAAATTATTCATTTTTGGAAACCTATAGAATAATGCAAGGATATCTGACCAAGGAAGAAAAAATAAAATGGAAAAAGGGAATATATAATTATCGGGAAAATAAAAGCAACCATCTTACCAACTGGTTTGCTATGCGTGCTTATTCTGCTTTACTGCGTTATAAGCTGTTTCACAATATTTTTCAATTATTCCGGTTTTTCTGGAGGATGTTTTTTATAGGACGGGCAAAATTACCAGATGGATGTTTTGATGATTATCCCCACATAAGCCGACCAATTCAGTATCATGTGTTTGTTCTGGCATTGCTTCACCGGATTTATTTGCTTAAACCGATTCCGAAGATCAAGAGGTGGTTTTTACAGGGAGTAGAATATTTTGTTCATTTTATTGATCCTGATGGTTGTTTTAATTATATAGGAAGGGGGCAGGAACAGATATTTGGATATGGGATTGCTTTTTATGTTTTGGAGACGGCAAAATCCTTGGATTATAATCAGGCAGGCTTTTATCAAGATTTGGCTGATCGTATGTGGGAACACTTATATCAGTACCAGCGAAAAAATATTTTTCCCCTGGTCTTAAATACCCGGGATGACTCTGAACAATTCGGGTGGTATGATTATCATCATTTAACCGTGTATGAGGCTTTTTTAGGTGTATGGCTGGCATTAGCTCACAGAAATACTAGTAATGATCAGTTTGAATTAAATAAATCTTTACAAAGAACAAACCAGGTAAAGCATTTTAGATCATCAGGACAAGTTGTATTTTCTAATGATAATTATTTTGTTGTTTTCAGCCGGGGGACGCCGGAATACATTTCTGAACCAGGGATAACTCCGATTCATTTATGGTTTAAAAAAATTGGCTGGTTTTTTTCCTGTCCTGGCGGTCCTTATTCTAAGTTTGGTAAGATTAAGGCAGCAAACAATATAGATAAAAATTTTTTTGCTCCTATTGCAAAAAGCAAAGAGCAGAAGCAGTGGTATATCCCGGCATTTAATAAAAGCCGATATGTCAAGTCAGCTGCAAATAGCTTAATAATGATTTATAATTACGGACCTTTTATTGTAAAACGGAAGGTTATTTTTAAATCAGAGAATATATTATTCAGGGATGAGCTTGATTTTCAGATAAAAAAGGTATATGAACATTTTCGGTTTTTTAATCTTCCGGTAATAACGGATAAATTTGAAGTTTTAGTTGATAAAAATAAAGGCCTTAGGGTTAAAACAAATAAAGGTGTTATACAAGTTTCTATGCAGGGAACAAATGTGGAGTCATTGATTTTTAGTAAGGTGGATAACATTAAAACCGCCAAGGGCTTAGCAGAAGTCATTCTGCTTGAAAAAAGAAATTTTCAAGCAGAACCAGGACAATCTAAGTTTATCAGTTTTAAAATAAGCACTGGATGAGGGGACATAAAGGAAAGCCGGTTTTTAGAGAGGACGAATGATTTAACATCAGGGATAGTAAGATGTACTTTTTTCCCAAACAGATAGTTTTTAAACTCTTTCTACTCTGGAGTAATAAAAAGATTTATTCAATTATAAAATATTATGTATAATAATAGTCACTTACAAAAAATAATCACCAACACTTCTTTTCTTTTTGGGGCTGAAATTTATAGAAGATTTATACGGTTTGCTCTAGTAATATTTGCAGCCCGGCTGTTAGGGGATGAGGGGTATGGAATATTTGCTTTTGCTATTGCATTTGTGAAACTTTTTTTGATTTTTACTGATGCCGGAGTTCATCAACTTCTAATCAGAGAGCTGGCACGAAACAGAAAGTTAGTAAAAAAATATATCGGGAATGCGATTCTCATAAAGATAGTTTTATGTGTTGTTACCAGTTTTGCTATCATTATAATCATAAATTTTTCCAATAAATCTTCAGATGTTGTCTATACGGTATATTTTTTGACCCTGAATCAACTATTTATCTCTTTTTCTTTAATCTTTGAATCAATTTTCCTGGCACGACAAAAAATGAAATATGTTGCATTCTCAAATGTAATTTCTGCTACCAGTGTTACATTATTTGGAGTTGGTGTTTTATTAGCAGGTGGTAATTATTTGGAACTTGCCATGATGTATGCTGTTGCTGGATTTTTAAAGTTACTATATTGTATTTTTGTTACCAGCAGGCATTTTACAAAAATCAGGATAGAATATGATTTTAAAGTGATTAAGTATATATTAAAAGAAGGAATACCAATTGGTGTAAATCTTATTTTCACTACAATCTATACATTAGTTGATCAAGTCATGCTCTCCTTTATGTATAATGATGAAATGGTTGGCTGGTACAGGGCTGCTTATCAATTTGTTTTTACTATGGTTTTAATCCCGGAACAGTTATTAAAAGCAGCTTTCCCAGTTCTTTCAAAATATTATGTCAAATCCATTGATGATTTAAAAGATTTATTCAATCGGTTGCTAAAATTTCTTATATTAACTGCCGTGTCTTTATCAACTTTTGTATTTTTATTTTCTGAAGACTTGATAAGATTTGTTTATGGTAAAGAATATATTAATGGTGTAAAGGCGCTGCAAATTTTAGTATGGTCTACTGCTCTTATTTTTGTCACCCTAATATTCACCAATACTACCAGAGCTACAAACAGGCAAAGATTTACTGCTAAAATTGTTATGATTGGCGCGGTCTTAAATGTTGTACTTAATTTTATATTCATTCCAAAGTATGGGATAACCGGCGCAGCATTATCAACCTTGATTACTGAAATGTTTATATGGATTACTCATTATATATTCATATCTGGATATATAATGAGGCCTCCGGTTTTGAGATATTTACCTAAAGTATTAATAATAAATGCCATTATGGTTTTATTCGTGTTAATCTTCAGAGAGCTGAATTTTTTTATATTGTTTTTTATGTCAATTTTCATTAATTTAATCATGATGTTTTTACTAAACTACTTTACTAAAAATGAATTAAATTTTTTCAGAAATTTATTTTTAGGGAAGAAAAAAATAGAGTCTCTTAAATAGAAAGATACATTTTATATAAACATACTTGTTGATGAAGAAATTAAAAGTACTTTTAATGATTGACTGGGCTCCTGAAAAAAGGTCTTATCTGGCTGAGGAATTAATTAAACTGGGTATTGATTGTGATGTTATCGGTACTGATTTCTCTGTGGCTAAATGGAAACCAATAAAAAAATATTTTACCCATTGGTACAGATGTTTTATTGTTAGTTATAAGGCATTTAAAAAACGGCATAAGTATGATTATATAATTAGTTGGCAGCAGTTAATGGGTCTTTTTTATGCCGGATTAAAACAATTTGTCAAAAATGATCGGCCTCGACTTTTTATTACTAAAACTATCCTCTCTGAAAGGAAAAATCCGGTTATAGCTTTTATTCGGAAAGTCGGATTTCGGAAAATGCTTAAGGGTGCAGATATTATTGGCTGCTGTACATTACCTTTATTGAGAAAAATGCGGGATGAATATACATTACCGGAATCGAAGTTGGTTCATCTCCCCTTTTTTTATCAGGCAAAAGAAGATTTTACAGAGGAAGAAATTCAAAAAACTGATATGGAAATATTCTCTATTGGTGTGAGTAACCGGGATTATCTAACGTTATTGAGAGCTGCAGAAAGAATAAACCATAAATTTGTTATTGTTGCGCCGAAGTTTACCTTGTCCGGTTTGAGTATCCCCTCTAATGTTAAAATATATAATAATTTATTTGGGATTGAGGCCAGCAGGTTAATGAGAAGAGCCAGAATGGTGGTCATTCCCCTTAAATCAGTAAATTTTCCTTCAGGTGAAACAGTTCTTTTTGAAGCCATGACCTATGGTAAACCTGTTATTATTACCCGGTCCATTACCACTCAAGAATATGTTAAGCATGAGGTTGATGGGCTCCTGGTTGAAAAGCAAAATGAAGATGAATTGGTGCAGGCAATAAATTATTTTTTAGAAGATAGCAAACGGGCAAAAAAGATAGGAACAGCTGGGCGGATTTCCCTTAAGAGGTCATATACTATTGAAAATTTTTCTGAAAATATTTATAATTATTTATATTCAGATTATAAAAAAGGGAAAATGAACTGAAAAGATGAAATTTTTAAAATTTTATAGAACAGGAGGATGTATTTGAAAACTATATTTATCACCGGTGGAGAAGGTTTTATCGGATATCATTTAACAAAGGAACTACTTAAAGATCCGCAAAATAAAGTTGTTAGCTATGATGCTCAGAAGCATTATATTCCTTTTGATAAAAGTGACTGGGCATTATATCAGAATTATCGGATACAATCAATCGGGAATGACCGTATAGTCCGACTTCGGGGTGATTGTAATGACCGGGGCTGGTTAAAAGAATCACTTGAGGAATATAAACCAGAATACATTATACACTTAGCCTCTCTGCCTATTGCGTCAGTTTCTAATGATTACCCTGCTGAAGCTAAATATAATATATTTGACAGTATTACCACGTTACTTGATGTTTTGCGAGGGGTGTCATTTTCTTTTAATAGAATTTTATATATATCATCTTCTATGGTCTATGGGAATTTTTTAAGAGATGATAAAGGAAAGATTATATCGGCCTATGAAGATCAGCCATGCAAACCGATTGGTATTTATGGTGCAATGAAATATAGCGGTGAACTTATCGTTCATGTCTATAAAAAACGATTTGATATTCCTTTTGTTATTATCAGACCTTCTTCTGTATACGGCCCAACGGACAGTAATAAAAGAGTATCAGAAATATTTCTTAAAAATGCAATGAACGGGAACCCTTTATTTTTGGATAACGGGGGACAACATAAATTGGATTTTACCTATGTTGAAGATTTAGTTAGGGGAATTGTATCAGCATCTTTTTCAAAAGATGCATTGGGTGAAACATTTAATATTACCCGTGGTGAAGGTCGTAAAATTGCTGAGCTTGCTGATATTATAGCGAAATTAGTACCAAATACGAAAATAGAAACAAGTGATGTGGTCCCCTATCGGCCCAATAGAGGAGCTCTAAATATTTCAAAAGCAAAAAGCCTCTTGGGGTATTCCCCTCAGTTTAATCTTGAGCAGGGCATGAAAAAGTATTATGATTTTAATAAAAAATTCTGGGATCATATTGATATTAACATATATAACGAGATAGCATCATGAAAAATCTTTGTATAGTGGGAACAGGTTCTCAGGCCCGATATGTAATTGAAACCGCAGGTATATCTAAAAATTATAATATATTGGGATTAGTGGATTTAGAGGATTCTGATCGTATTGGTAAAAATATTAATGGATACAATATTAAATGTTTATTGGAGGATATTGCTGAATATTTTTTACCAACAAAATGTAAAATTGTGGTTGCTTATGGGGATAATAACAGAAAAAGCAAAGTAGTAGAACAGCTTCAGGATTTAGGGTACTCATTTACCTCCATCATTCATCCATCTGCCTATATTTCAAAATATGTTGAGATAGGGGAAGGTTGTATCCTGAATCCAAATGTGACCATTCTTCCTAATGTAAAGATTGGCAATCATGTTATCATTCATTCAGGCTCGGTTATAGAACATGATAATGAGTTAGGTGATTTTGTTAATGTGGCTCCGGGAGTTTGTACCGGAGGCAATGTCACAGTTGGAGACGGCACTTATTTATATACAGGTGCTGTTGTTATTCCTAAAATTAAAATCGGTAAATGGGTGGTGGTTGGTGCTGGTGCGGTTGTACGGAATAGAATTAAAAATAATGATGTAATTGCTGGAGTTCCTGGCCGATCAATTAAACATTAAATGAGGATTGTATGAAGAAAGTTACCATTCCTTTTTTTGGGGTTAGAAGATTTTATAAAAAATATTCTAAAGACATTTTAAATATTGTCGATACAGTATTTTCGCACGGACAGGTTTTAATGGGTCCGGAAGTGGATAAATTTGAAGAAAAAATAAAATTAAGATGCCAAAGAAAACATGCAGTTGCGGTAAGCAGTTGTACTGATGCTTTATTTTTCAGTCTTCTTTCCGCGGGCATTCAACCCCGAGATGAAGTTTTAATAACTTCTTTCTCCTTTATAGCGTCGGTGACTCCTGTTTTACGGCTTGGTGCTATACCTGTATTTGTGGATATTAATAAAGATGATTTTATGATGAATTTAAATGATTTAGAATCAAAAATCACTGATAAAACCCGAGCTGTTGTTGCTGTGCATCTGTTTGGTCAATGTTGTTCTATAGATAAGCTTGAAAAAATTGCCAAAAAATATGATTTGATCATAATTGAAGATGCGGCTCAATCCTTAGGTAGTGTTCAGAAAAACAGAACTGCAGGAAGTTTAGGATTAGTCAGCAGTATCAGTTTTGATCCTACAAAAATAATTGGGGCATTCGGTAATGGAGGAGTTGTCCTAACAGATGATGACAGAGTATTTGATACAGTGAAAAAAATGCGTTATCATGGAAAAAATTTAAGAACCGGATCATTTGAATTCCTGGGCTTCAATAGTCGTTTGTCTACTTTACAGGCAGCACTTCTGAATTTTCAACTTGATCTATTAGATAATTTAATAGAACGCGGGATCGAAATTGCCCAGGAGTATACTAAGAATTTCAAAAATATCAGTAAGATAAAAACTCCTGGAATAAATGAAGGGAATAAGCATATTTATCATAAGTACGTTATATTAGTTGAAAATCGTCAGCAATTGGAAAAATATTTAGCTGACCAGGGAATAAGCACTAAAGTACATTATCCTAAAGCATTGTTTGAACATGAGTTGTTTAAAGATTATAATTATAGGGCAGAAGATATTATAAATGTTCATAAAATAAAAAATCAGGTATTATCTTTACCAATTTATCCAGAATTGAATAATGAGGAAATAGAATACATCTGTACCACTGTTCGGAAATTTTTCACATCATGAATTAAAATATTATCTTTAGTCTATTTAATAGCTTTTTTGATCATTTATATTAATATACTTTAAATCTATTTTATTAAGGGGGAAAACAAGATAAAGGCATAAAATTTGCTATTATTTATTGTTTAAGTATAAGAATAATAAAAGGTAATCTGAATAATTGATAGTGATTGATGAATGAAAATTTTATATGTTAATTATCTGTATGATATCACCCAAAGTTCGGTTGGAGCTGCTGTTCATGTCCAAGAACTGGCAAAAGCATTAAGAGCGTATAACTATGATGTAAAAGTTTGTTTTATTAACAGATTTTCCATAGAAGATGCTGAACAAAGAGTGGCCAGAGAATTTTTAAAAAAATATCTCAGTAAATATTTGGGGTCTTTAAATGCCTTATTATCAAATATATATTATTTTTTTCGGGAGTGGAAACTTGTTTTTAAAAAGAGACCTGATGTACTTTTAGTGCGATATAATTTTTTTAATTTTTCAATAGCTGTTGTATGTAAAGTATTAAGAATTCCTTTTATTCTAGAAATAAATGCACCGGGACATTATGAAAGCAAGGTATTCAGTAAGTATGTAATCAAATTATCATTATTAGGATGGTTTTTTGAAAGGTTGATGATTCGTTTTGCCCGTCGTATTTATGTGGTTTCAAAACAGTTAAAGCAATTTTATGTAAAGCATAATATACCTGGTGGAAAAATCCAGGTGATAGTCAATGGTGTAGACGAAATAAAAATTAACCCATCAGTTTCTTCAAAAAAAATTAAAGCAAATTATAATTTAGAAGGGAAAACAATATTGGGATTTGTTGGTTCTTTCCACTATTGGCATGGTATACAGCAACTGCAGTCTCTTATAAAAGATGTCCTTGCTGAGTATACTGATACAGTTTTTCTATTAATCGGTGATGGACCGTTGAAGAAGGATATGGAGAATTTTATACGTAAACAAAATATCACTGATAAAGTATTGTTACCGGGATATATTAAATATGATGATATCCCGTTCTATCTTTCCAGTATGGATATAGTCCTTGCTCCCTATCCGAAACATAAACTTTTTTATTATTCGCCCATTAAATTGTTTGAATATATGGCAGCAGGCAAAAGTGTTGTTGCAACTTCTATAGGCCAAATTAAAGAAATTATTGAGGACGGGGTTAATGGGCTGCTGTATGAAGCAGAAAATTATGATGCCATGTTGAAGAAAACCAATCTGTTGTTACAAGATAATGCACTCTGTAAAAGAATTGGAAAAGAGGCCAGAAAAACTATTGAAGATAATTATACCTGGAAGCATACAGCAAAAAAACTTGATCAAATTATTCAATTAAACATAGTCGGTAGTCAATACAAGGTAAAATCACGAATTGATAACAAGAAAAAAATAAAAGTATTGCAATTAGTTGAAGGATTTAATCTGGGCGGAGCAGAGAAAAAATTACTCGAGTTAGTACAAAGGATGAATCCGGATTGCTTTCAGACTGTAGTCTGCAGTCTGGGTTTGGTGGGACCGAGTGGGACAATTGCCAATGAATTCAGGCAATTAAGGCAGTATGGTGTAGATGTCATTGAAATTCCCAGAAAACATCGTATTGATTTCAGTTTGATTTTAAAATTAGTAACATTAGTAAAGAACCGCAGAATTGATATAATTATGACCAATCTTTTTTATGCTGATATTATGGGGATTATTGTTGGCAGATTGGGTAAAGTGAAGGCGGTTTTTACCTGGGAGGCAACACCCTCCTCAGAATGGCTTATTCCCCGGAGGTTATTGTCCTACAGAGCACTTATACCCTGGTGTGACAAGATAATTGCAGTATCTCAGGCCACTGCGGAATTTTTAATCAAAAAAAGAAAAATCAATCCTGACAAAATAAAAGTTATTCCTTATGGTGTGGATTTAACTAAATATAATAATAAGAATGGATATGCAGTTCGTAAGGAATTGGGATTATCTAAAGGTGATAAAACCATCGGAACTATTGGCCGGTTACATCAGCTAAAAGGCCATAAGTATTTAATTGAGGCGTCAGCAAAGATTATTAAACAATATCCCCAGATAAAATTTATAATTATTGGAGAAGGTGAATATAGGTCTCGGTTAGAAAATTTAGTATCAAAACACAAATTGGATAAGTATTATAAATTCTTGGGATTCAGAGATGATATCCCGGAATTATTACAAGCTATTGATATTTTTACTTTACCATCATTGACAGAGGGACTTCCCAATGTTGTCTTAGAAGCCATGGCTTCCAGAAAACCAATTGTTGCAACTCCGGTTGGGGGCATAAAAGAAGCTGTAATTGACGGAATAACTGGCATATTAGTACCCCCTAAGGATTATGAAGGTTTATCCAAGGCCTTGTGTTATTTTTTAGAGAATCCTGATAAGGCTGTGGAGTTCGGAAGAAAGGGCAGAGAAAGAGTGGAAGAATTATTTTCTTTACAGAATCAGATTAAAAGTTTTGAGAATATATATAAAAATTATTTTAATAAAAGTTTAAGAGGTTGAACTATGATCAGGTCAAAATTATTTAGTAAAAAAAGGTTCTGGATTGATAGTATTATTATATTGTCTTTATTAACTTTATTTGATACAAATCTTTTTGCCCAACAGGGTCCGTTATTTCCCAGGACCGGTGTGTTTCATTGGGGCGGAGCACAGCCAGAATGGTATGCAAAGTTTGGGTTGGTGATCAGTTGGAATAATGGTGATCAGTTTGCTCAATCCATACATGATATTAATCCGGACTGCATTGTGCTGCCTACCAGGGATTGGAATGTTGGTTCCGGGATGAGTATACCTGATGAATGGATAGTGAGAGATTCACAGGGTAATAAAGTAACAATGTATGGAGGTAAAGGATATATGGCTAATATCTCTGATTTTTGTCCAGGGAGTGCTGCTTTTGGAGGTAAAAAATATAATGAACAGTTACCGATATTTATGAGTAATCTGGTTGATCTTACATTGTATGATGGTGTTGCTACTGATGGAGTGTATCCCTACCCCAGAGATGCTGATAGAGATATTGATCTGGACAGAAACGGAGTAAATGACTGGAGTGAACATGGAAAGAGCTGGCTTATCAGTAAATGGACCAGTGGAGTTGAAAAAGTCTGCAATGATCTAAGGAACAGGATGGGTAGTGAAAAAGTCATTCATTTAAATTCAGGAACTTTTCATACCTTTGCATGGAATCAGACAAATGGACTTACATTAGAACATACTAATGTAAGTTTTACGGTTAAATGGTCTTTAAGTAGAGCTATGAATTTTAATGATACCGCACCCTATCCTCATACTCTGTTGGTTGATGGTAAGGGTAAGAATAAAAATACTTTTTATCAAATGAGATATTTCCTCGGAGTTGCGCTTATGTGGGATGCATATTACAGTTATTCTGATAATGCTTCCGGTGAACACCGGTATGATAAATACTATGATGAATTTGATCTTAATTTAGGATACCCCAAGGATAGAGTAAGACAGATTAAAACCGGGAACGGGGGAATTGATGAACAGGGAATTTGGGTAAAATTTTATGATAATGGTATGGTGATTATTAATTTAGATCATGTTAATAATTCTGTGACAGATGCTGAAGTGCAGGGTAGTGAATATTATGATGGCCCCTACTATCGATTTCAGGGAGGACAGTTACCTGATTTTAATAATGGAGAAATGTTTACTGAGGTTACTTTACAAGGTTATCAGAGAAATTGGGATCCATTGGGCTTTGTCGGAGATGCAATTATTTTGTTAACAAAACCTGACACAGTTGTTGCTGATATTATTATTGATAATGTTGATGCCGGAACATCACCAGCCAGTGTGGCTGCGAAATTAACCGGTAATTGGACTAACTCAGCTGAAAATGATTATGCCTTCTGGGGAGTAGGGGCAAGAGCCTATGCTAATATATTTAATTATGCTAAAACCCAGCCGGGAAGAGGAGAGACTTATGCTGAGTTTATCCCCACCATAGGCGTACCTGGTAATTATGAAATCTTTGAATGGCATGGATGGCTGGGTGAGAGTCCGGAGGCTATTGTGGAGGCTACAAATGTACCGATTATTATAAAATTTGCCGGAAATCAAGTAGCAGAAGGTCGTATAGATCAGTCTCAAAATGCTAAACAATGGAATAGTCTGGGTACCTACCATTTTACCAAAGGTACCAATGGAAGTGTTAAGATAACCAATGAGGCAAATGGTCAGGTTATAGCTGATGCATTCAAATTTGTATATAAGGGTGATGACTCAGATGATACTGTACCACCCAATCCTCCTGAAAATTTACAGATGTCTGATCATACCGACCATACCATTACTTTAACTTGGTATCCTCCCGGACCAGCCATAGACGGAGACAGTGCTGCTGCGTATCAGGTATTCCGTAATGGTAATTTAGTAGGCAGACCCTTTGAAACCTCTTTTACTGATAAAGGTCTCTCTGAGTATACAGAGTATACCTATGAAGTATATTCCATAGATAATATTGGCAATAGAAGCTCTTCAAGTATTCAGGATGTGTTTATGACAAATAGAGATGAAACTCCTCCTGAGATAGTTGATGCTCGTTTGTTAACCGGTAGTAAATTGAAAGTAATTTTCAGTGAAAAAGTTGATCAGGCAAGTGCTGAAAATCCATTAAATTATAATATTGATCCTGATATAACAGTGCAAAATGTAGGCATGAATACTACAGATTCTACAATCTATTATTTAAGTACTAGTGAACATGTTGTCGGGGTTCAATATACTCTTTCTGCACAGGATATTATTGACCGGGCATCAACGCCAAATTCTATAGATCCAAATAATACATTAGACTATGTTGGAATTACTGGTGATTCCATAAAAATAACCATAACAGGGGATGATGCTTATGATTTATATGTGAATGGATATTTTATTGCATCAGCAGACGGCTGGAGTACTCCGGAAACATATGAAGTGCCAACTATTGGCGGGACAAATATTATTGCAGTTAAGGGGATTGATAAGGGCGGAGAAGCTGGTATTCTGGCACAAATAGAATTTGGAGACGAACTTTTTTTCACGAATGAGAATTGGAAGGTCACTACTTTTGAGGAAACAGATTGGGAGAAATTAAATTTTGATGATGTTTTATGGAATCAGGCGACGAGTTTGGGATTACACGGGTCCGCTGAACCATGGGCAAGCTATCAAAATGTGCCGGGGATCTCAACTACTCATCCAGTACACTGGATTTGGTCTTCAGATAATGTAGCTGATAATATTGTTTTTCTAAGATATAAATTAAACTATGAGGCGGATAACGATGCTCCCGCACCGCCATCTGGTGTGGCTGTAGATTCTCCTCCCCAATAATAATTGATATATATTATTCGGACTGAAAATCATCTATAATTTTTTTTAATTCATTGAGTTTGTTTAAAGCATCAATCGGAGTCAGGGTATTAAGATCAATTTTTTTTAAGGCATCTCTGAGTTTATGTTCCTGTTCAGTAAAAATATCAAGCTGCGGTTCAGCAACCTTTTTCTGCGGTAAATTTCCATCTGCAAGTTTTGGAAGCTGGTTAGGAGTTAGTTCATTATTCTCCAGATTATTCAGCACTCTTTTTGCTCTTTCTATTACTTTATGGGGAAGTCCTGCCAGTTTTGCTACCTGAATTCCATAGGAGTGATCACATCCTCCCGGAACGATTTTTCTTAAGAAGACAATATTGTCTCCCCATTCTTTAACTGCAACATTATAGTTTTTAACCCGGTCAAAGATAAGAGCCAGTTCGGTTAGTTCATGATAGTGAGTGGCAAAAAGTGTTTTTGCCCTGACTTTTTCATTGCCATGAAGAAATTCTGCTACTGCCCAAGCAATAGAAAGACCATCAAAGGTAGAGGTACCTCTGCCGATTTCATCCAGAAGAATAAGACTGTTCTGGGTAGCATTATTCAGAATATTGGCGGTTTCATTCATTTCCACCAGAAAAGTGGATTCCCCACCGGCCAGATTATCCTGTGCCCCCACCCGGGTGAATATTCGATCTACAATTCCGATCTCTGCTGAGGTCGCAGGAACAAAACTGCCTATCTGGGCCATAAGCGTAATTAATCCTACCTGGCGTATATAGGTAGATTTACCAGCCATATTAGGCCCGGTAATTATCAGGATTTGATCACTGCTGTTATTAATCTTTACATCATTTGGTATAAAGGGCTCACCCGGAGGCAGAAGCTTTTCAACTACCGGGTGACGACTCTCTTTTAAAAAGATCTCATCATTATTTTTTATAATTGGTTTTACATAACGATTTTGAAAAGCAACCTGGGAGAGAGAGAGCAAACTGTCTAACTGACCGAGGCGTTTACCGTCTTGCTGAATTTTAGGAGAAAATTTTAGAATATATTTTATTAGTTCATTAAAAAGCTGTTTTTCCAGTTCAATTAATTTTTCTTCGGATTTGAGAATTTTTTCTTCCATTTTTTTTAATTCAGGGGTGATATAGCGTTCCGCATTTACCAGAGTTTGTTTACGTATATAATGTTCCGGAACTTTGGAGAGGTGGGTTTTAGTTACTTCGATATAATATCCGAATACTTTGTTAAATCCAATCTTGAGAGAAGATATGTTGGTT
>JAWODZ010000033.1:0-30258 GCA_046483025.1 bacterium | reverse complement strand
ATCGTATATTCAATTTTTTTTAGTTATTACTCGTTTTTTTCTCATCCTGGCCGAGGATTTTTTTAACAGACCGCAGAATACTGACAATATTATACGGTTTTTGAATAAAATCAAATAGTATTTCTTTTTCCTTTGTTTTCCTCAGATTGCTGTCAGTATACCCACTGCTTAATAAAACAGGGATATGTGGTTTGATCTCTCTTATTTTATTGGCAAGTTCCACACCGGTATTGTCCGGAAGTATCATATCAGTGAAAAGCAACTGGAAATCATCATTTTTATTTAATTCTTCGAGTGCTTGTTTTGCCGTGGCTGTTACAGTAACCTTATATCCATTTTGTTCTAACACTGTAGCGGCAAATTCACGGATGAGATTCTCATCTTCAACCAGCAAGATATGTTCTCCCTCACCCTTTAGCTCCAGCAGTTTTGTTGTTGTTTTTTCTTCAACCTTTCCCCCTTTTTTAAAACAGGCAGGAAAATACACGGTAAATGTGGATCCCTTTCCAGTGTTACTTTTAACGCTGATCCAACCATTGTTGTTTTTCACAATATCATTGACTACAGATAATCCTAATCCAGTGCCCTTACCCGGCTCTTTAGTAGTGAAAAGAGGTGTAAAGATTTTTTTCATTGTTTTTTCATCCATCCCCTCACCGGTATCTTTGACTTCTATCATCACATACTTTCCCGGTTCCGCATCTGTGTTCTTATCGATATCAGATTTATCTATGGTAACATTATCTGTTTTAATTGTAATTTTGCCTCTATTGTGTATAGCATCTTTAGCATTAATTATAAAATTCATCATTATCTGTTCGATTGATCCTGTATCACCCCAGATACTCCATACATTTTTTTTGAGTACTGTTTCAATAACAATATTTTCTCTCAGTAAGCGGTTGAGCATCTTCAATAAATTATTGATCACTGTATTTATATTAACCAGAGAAAAATCCATGGGCTGGTGCCTGCTGAAAAGAAGCAGCTGGCGGGTTAAACCGGCTGCGCTATGGGCAGCATTATTGATTTCTTTTAAATCGTTATACAGGGGAGAAGAATGGTCAACATTTAATAAAGCCATTTCAGAATATCCCTGAACTACAGTGAGCATGTTATTAAAATCATGTGCCACACCACCGGCTAACCTCCCTAAATCTTCCATTTTTTGCGCCTGAAGAAGTTGTTTTTCAAGTTTCAGTTTTTCCTCTTCATGTTGTTTACGTACGGTAATATCCCGGGCAAGAGCCAGTAACAGGGTATCTTTTTCAGATGAAAGCAAGCCAATATGAAGTTCAACCGGGAAAGTGGTTCCGTTTTTACCTTGTAGTGTATCTTCCACAGTTATGGATCTGGTATGGGTTAATTGCTGCAGAATATCTTGAATTTCATTTTCTTTTTGATCTCCAATCCCCAGATCATTAATGGATATATGCAGCAGCTCTTCCTTACTATACCCTGTTTTTTCACAGGCCATCTGATTAACATCTACAATATTTGCAGATGAATTTACTACGAATAATAAATCCATGGTGCTTTCTACCAATTTACGATATCGTTGTTCACTGGCCCGGATTTTTTCTTCCATGCGGTGTTTATAAAGAGCCATTTCGATTACTGCTTTTAATTCTCTTTTATTAATTGGTTTAAGCAGATATCCAAATGGTTCAATGATTTTTGCACGTTTCAGGGTTTCTTCATCAGCGTAAGCTGTGAGAAAAACTATGGGTATATTTTTCTGACTTTTAATATATTGGGCGGTTTCAATTCCGTCCATTTCATCTTTTAATTTGATATCCATCAATATTAAGTCTGGATTTTCTTTTTCAGCTTCTTGTATTGCTTTCTTACCATTGTCAGCGACCGAAACCACAGAAAAGTCCATACTCTCCAACTGGGTTACAAGATCCATGGCAAAAATGTTTTCATCTTCTACAATTTGTATTTTTACTTTCTGCATTAAAAAGCCATATGTTATAAGCCATCAAAAATTGATACAAGTGTAATAAAATATAAAAAAAAACATATATAAAGTCAACAATTTATTTTTAATACTTCTTATCTTGACTTTTAAATGGAGAACTGTTAAGTTTTGAATCACAAACTATGGAGTTGTAAATGGAACCAGTTTTACATCCTGTAAAACCATATGCTGAATTGCCTGATACGATTCCGGTTCGGATTGTTCAATCCCCAGAGAAAATCACTGACAGGTATTCAGATTATCTTGTTGATGAATCCCGTTTTTCCGGAGGCCATGCTGATGAATTAGTGTTTGCTCATACAGAAAAGCAGGTAGTTGATACACTGAAACGAGCCTACACCTCAGAAATACCTGTCACAGTTTCTGCAGGAAGGACAGGCATTGTTGGGGGAGCTGTACCTCAGGGAGGCATACTGCTTTCCCTGGAATCTATGAATCATTTCCTGGGAGCCCGGTGGTATGAGGAGCGGAAGTGCTGGTGTGTACAGGTTGAACCTGGCCTTACCATTAAGGACCTGAAAGATATATTAGATAAAAAGAAATTTGAAGAACCGCTTTCAGTGCTTAAAGGTGACCCTAAAAAGCAGTTGGAAAAATTTTCCCAAGAATCAGATCACTGGTTTTACCCTCCTGACCCCACGGAACAATCCGCGCATCTGGGCGGTACCGTGGCTTTAAACAGTTCCGGTGCACGTTCTTTTAAATATGGACAGACCCGTATGTTTGTGACAGGATTACGTGTGGCTCTAACTGACGGGACCCTGTTAGACATACAGCGTGGTGCCACTCTTAGTACACCTGATAAAGGATTTGTTATTCAAATAGAAAATGATCAGATTGTTGTTCCTGTTCCATCATATCAGTCACCGGAGGTAAAAAACGCAGCAGGTTACTTTGTCCGGCATCCCATGGATTTTGTGGATTTTTTTATTGGATCAGAAGGAACCCTGGGCGTGATTACCGCAATTGAATTGGCCTTGGTGCCCAAACCGGAATTTATTCTCCGCTATGTAGCTTTTTTCCACTCTGAGGATGATGCGCTCTGCTTTGTTCATTCCATAAAAAAACGATCCGGCATACAATCAGATACAATTGCCCCTGCTGCCCTGGAATATTTTGATGCCTATTCATTAGACCTTCTTCGCCAAAAGAGAGCAGGCGAGGGATCCGGTTCTGCCATCCCTGACTTTCCCGCATATGCTCGTGCCGCTATTTATCTTGAGCAGGAAGGCAGAAATGAGGATCTGGAAGCCTACTGCTCTGAATATATAGAGATACTCTCAGAGTGCAACGCCTCTGGTGAAGATGCCTGGGGCGCCATTGACGAGGCGGAAATGGAAAAAATAAATAAATTTCGACATGCTGTGCCTGAACAAATCAATGCAATTATTGCTGAGCGAAAGAGAACCTGTCCTGAAATTCATAAAATTGGAACCGATTTTTCCGTGCCAGATGATGCCCTGGTACCAATTCTTCAAATCTACCGTTCTCACTTGAATAAGGAACATTTTGAATATGCAATTTTTGGCCATATTGGTGATAACCATCTTCATGTGAATGTGCTTCCCGGCGATACAGAAGAACTAAACAAGGCAAAGGCACTGTATATGGAATTTGCACGGAAGGCAGTTTCATATGGCGGGACAGTAAGCGGAGAGCACGGCATTGGGAAAATAAAACGAGCACTGCTGCCAATCATGTATTCACAAAAGACTATCGGGCAAATGAAGCAGGTAAAAAAAAGGTTGGATCCCAAAAACCTGTTAGGCCCGGGGATTCTATTTTAAAACAATAATTTATAGGAGATAAGTTATTAAGATTTTATTATTTGAAAATATCCACATTAATGCTGAGGAATATTTCAAAAATAAGGATATCAGGCTGAAGCATATTCTCTCTTAATAAATTTCTCCCTTACTTTCTATTTTGGATATCCTACTGTCTGAGCCAGAATTACTTTTTTATCAGACTTCAGTTTCATTTTTTTCTCCAGAGCCGGTTTATCCACCCATCCCCGCACTACGGTAGCCAGTCCTTCAGAAGCACAGAAGAGATACACATTCTGACTGATAAAACCGGTATCAGCAGCGGAATAGAATATTTTTTGCTCTTCTGAACTGTCGCCCATTTTTGAGTAGTCGGCCACATAGATCAGGTTTACAGGTGCATCTTTCACGAATTCCTGTCCGCCTGTAAAGACACGGATATCCTGAGCCAGAACCGGTTCCAAAGTATGTGTTTCGGCATTGTAAAGGTACAGGCCATCTGCAGTAGATACGTACACATCAATTTCCTGGTTGTTCATGGCTGAAGGAGCAGTATGTTTGCCGGATTCAGGACGATTGATGCCCCAGGCAGCCCAGAGCAGGTTGGACAGGATCTGCAGAGACAATTTTTTTGAGCTGAATTCGCGGGAAGAGTGTCTGTCTTTTAATACCTCCATGAGTGGCCGGCCGCCTTCAGTCTGAGGTTCTGGTAGCTGAATGGTTTTCTTATCCTGTGCATAGAGTGCAGCAGAAGAGATAAGCAGGATAGTTAATCCAAGTGCTATGTTTTTAATGATTAGTGTATTCATGGTTTGCCTCCTTTTTTATTCGTGGTCTATTTTTAAGATAGGTTGGCCATTTACGTACAATTTAAACTTTCGTTTTAATTTTTAACTACACAGCCGGCAATGTGTTCCTGAACCGGAATTCGGGAACCCGTGTGTCAGGTCTGGGTATTGTTCAAGGTTCTCTGACTCAGCGATAGCTGTGATGCGGGTTTCCACTTAATTTGCTGGTAGCATTAACCATTTCATTGTTTTAAACCATTGTATAATTTTATGCAGGGGCGAACCTGTGTGTTCTCCCTCTATTACTCCGAGAGTTATGATTATTTATTCTTTGTCGTCCGTTCCCCGTGATTCTATATTCAAAGATATATCTTTTTTTATTTGTGATAGCTTTTTTTTCAGTAATTCCAAATACATATCCGAATCAATAGGAAAATCATCTCTATATGAGTGAAGAAAACTGGTTTCTGATAACAAGTTCATACTTGATCCTATAATTTGACTTGCTTTATCAACCTTCTTGGATATACTCTCACCTTTCATTTTTTTCTTGTTCAGCCATTTTATTATCTCAGAATTTTGCTGTATAATATTTTCAGATATCAAAACAGTCAGCTTTTGGAATGCCTCGATAATATTTTTCTTTTTTTGTAATAATAGTTCTGCTTTATAATGTTTATATATAATTATTTTGAAATTAGAAAGAAGTATAGTAATAATTATAAAGAGAATAAACCGCATTATAGAATTCCATACTAATATTATTATAGAGGAATAAATATGACCGCCAAGTATATCCGCTAAAAACCAGAGAATAGCGCTGACAATTGAAGCATATATACCAGCATTTTTACCAGCATACCAGGAAACAATTGAAATTGGTAGTAAATAAAAAATTGAAAATGAAAATTCAACACCTGTCAGGAAATCAATCAGACCCAAAATTACTATTAAAGAAAAAGTTATAAGTATTATTACAGATGTAGTTAATTTTTCAAAAGATCCGATTATACTTTTCATTCTTGACTCCTTGTGAGAATATCTGTATTCAATCAAGTATATATAAAAAATTATCTTAAAGGTGCAATAGAATTTTTCTTTTGCTGCCAAATGTGTTCTTTACCTTCGGAGCGTTAATGTGTTTGGTAAATATCTGATCACAACACGCGGTCTGTTATGTCCTCTGACTTCTGAGCATAAACTTCTCACACTCCATAGTTCTCGTGTTCTCAAATTCTAAAGTTTTTGGTTCTTGCACCTTACTTATTGCTTCTTTAGTGTTTCTTTTTAACCTTTATCCTTCCATTCTCCCTATTCCTTTTTGTCCTTTTCCCAAATATCCCTCAATCTCTGAATAACTGTCAGTAAAGAGCTAAAAGCAATAAACCAGATGACCAGGATGAAAAAAGTCTGGTGAAGCACTCCGCTTACTCCCAGAAGAACCACTCTTTCTTCTCGTTGAATAAAGCCCACATCACAGGTAAAACCCAGTCCTTCAGCCCGGGCCCTGATGTAGCTTACCAGAAAAGACAAACATACTGCGAACACAGCTGCCACAGCAGTTGCATACATGCCGGTAGTGATAAAATAATAACCGGCACCGGCCAGAAAAAAAAATTCTGAGGCCCGGTCCAGTGCTGAATCCAGCAGGGCTCCAAACCTGGAAGACTTATTACTTTTTCTGGCAGCATGACCATCGATATTATCAAAAATCCCGGCAACCAGCATCAGTCCGGCTGAAATATGCAGATATCCGAATACAATAAAACTAACAGAGATAAAAATAATAAAAAATCCGATAAAAGAAAGGGTGTTAGGATGCATATTCAATTCTACGACAAAATTAACCACCGGATTCAGTAGGGAGAGATATGTTTTCTTTACTGTTTCCGGAATTAGAGTTTTTGATTTTGAGTTGATCATTTCTTTTTATCTCCTCCTTCCATAATAAGCACGAATTCACCTTTGATGCTGCTGCGTTGAGTAAAGTTTTCTCTCACTTCTTCCAGGGTTCCCCTCACAATTTCTTCGAATTTTTTGGTAAGTTCCCTGCACACAGCTACATTTCTGTTTCCGCAGAACTCCTGTAAATCATTCAGAGTACGGATAAGCCGATGAGGTGATTCATAGAGAACGATAGTTGCATTTTGCCCGGAAATATGTTCTAACTTTTTTTTCCTCTTTTTTTTGGCGGGGATGAAACCTTCAAACACGAATCTGTCCGTGGGGAGCCCTGAGGCAGTCAGGGCTGCTATGGCAGCAGTGGGTCCGGGTATGGGAATGATGCGGATGCCATGTTTCACTGCCTCCCGTACCATATAAAACGCCGGGTCGGATACACCAGGAGTGCCGGCATCAGACACCAGTGCAATGTCTGTACCCCGGACAAGTTTATTGATTAAAAAAGGAGTTTTTTTAGTTTTATTGTGATCGTGATAGCTCTCCAGCCTATTTCTGATATTGTAATGCTGTAAAAGAATTCCGGTTCTGCGGGTATCCTCTGCTGCTACCAGATCTGCTTGTTTCAGGACATCCAGAGCCCGCAGGGTTATATCTGACAGATTTCCGATAGGGGTACTGACCAGATAAAGAGTTCCTTTGTCTGTATGCTTTGTCACATAGGTTCCTTTTTGTTGTTAGTCATTGAGTCGTAGAGTCTTAGTTTCGTCTGTTTCTGACTTCTGAGGGTCACGTTCTAAAGTTCTGTCTTGCACATTGCTTCTTTGATCTTTCCTTTTCCATTCTCCTTTTTTCCATTTTCCCTAATACATGATATATGAATTTTACAGTTTGGATAGTGCCTTCCTCATCCTCTGCAAACCGTCATCGATCTCATCCTTGGTGATATCCAGATGGGGACGAAGGCGCACGGTTTTTTTACCGCAGTTCAGGCAGAGAAGATGCTCATGTTTAAAAAGAGTACACAGCTCTCTGTGGGTGTGTTTTTCATCAATTACATCAAAACCAACCAGTAAGCCCTTGCCCCGGGGGTTACCCAGAAGCTGGTTGTTTTCCTGACAGAGATTTTGTATGGATTTCAGCAGATATTCTCCCATATTTTTGGCGTTTTCCAGCAGATTTTCTTTTTTGATAATTTTCAGATATTCTCCGCTGCGAATCATATCAACGATGTTCCCACCCCAGGTGGAGTTCAGACGGCTTTTGCTTTCTTCTTCATTGCCGAAGACATTTTCTTTAATCCGGGAGAGTTTTTCATGGTTTGCCATGACTCCGCCGGTCTGAGCTTTTTTGGAAAAGGTAATCAGATCCGGAATAGCTTCTTTTCCGAAATGTTCATGGGCCCACATGGTACCGGTGGTTCCAAAGCCGGTTTGAATTTCGTCATAAATCAACAGGACATCATGTTCCTCGGTAAGCTGTCTTAAGTGTCTGAAGAGATCTGCAGGAAGATAGTGGTCGCCTCCTTCACACTGAATGGGTTCGATAATAACTGCGGCAATATCATCACTTTGTTTGGTTAAAATATCTTTAAGGTTTTGGACAGCTTTTTTTAGGTCTTTTTCTGCTTCTTCTTTATTTATTATCTTTCCCTGGTTGTCAAAATGTAATACCGGAGGATCTACTTTAAACCAGTCGAATTTGGGAAAATATTTATATTTTCTGGGGTCACTGGTATGGGTGATTGACATGGTGTATCCGGAACGACCGTGAAAGCTGTTTTCAAAATGTATCACTTTGGTGCCCAGAGGCTGTTTGATTTCCTGAGGATCAACAGCTATATTCCCTTTTTGCATATTTAGCCTTACTTTCCAGTCAAAAGCAGCTTTAAGAGCATTTTCCACTGCCAGGGCGCCGCCGTCAATAAAAAAGAAATGGTGCATATAAGGAGGCGCTGCAATGTTTCTAAAGGTTTCAATGAATTCGGCAAATTCTTTAGTCCAGAAGTCACTTAAGGTAGGTCTGTAGATAGCAGCATGAGAGATCTTTTCCATAAAGGATTGTTCCCTGAGATCAGGATGGTCAAAGCGTACCGGAGAGGAGGCAAAGAAACCGTTGAAGTCCAGATATTCTTCTCCGGTAATGTCTTTCAAATATGAACCGCGTGAGTTCCAGATATCCGGTGATACTTTTGTCCACCAGTCTTCCTGAAGACCGGGTATTGATTTTTCCGGATTACCAGTAACTGCTGATTTGATTGTGTTTCTGTCCATACAAGCAACCTCTTTAATTTATTTTACGTTAATGTTTATTTTACAAAGCCTATTATAATAATAAATTCTGAGGAGAAAGTCAAGGTTGAGGAGGTGGATTTTCAGGTTGGGTTTTGGTAAAAATTTATTTGATTTGAACGGTAAAATTTCTTGTATAATCGAAACTTTATTATTATTTTTAAAAAAAATTGACACATGGACATTTTGATCATGTAGGTTCAGCAAAAGATTTAAAGAGGATTATCCCTTAATTGATTTTGGAATCCGCGGGAAAATTATATATACGCCGGGTCATACTCCCGGGTCTGTCAGTGTGCTTCTGGAATCAGGAGAGTTGTTTGCAGGGTGTCTGGCACATAATAATATCCCCTTCCGGTTCAGGCCCGGACTGCCTATATTTGCAGAAGATCTTGAAAAAGTAAAAGAAAGCTGGGACAAGGTTATCCGGCAGGGAGCAGAAAAAATTTATCCGGCTCACGGAGATCCTTTTTCTGTGGATGTTATAAAGAATAAGTTGTTAATAAAGGAGTAAACTATGAAATTTACAATGTTTCTGAAATTTTATATAATTACCATTCCGATTTTTTTTGTTGTTGATATGATTTGGCTGGGACTGGTTGCTAAAGGTTTTTACAAGAAATATTTAGGTTTTCTCATGAGGCCGCAGGTAAACTGGACAGCTGCGGTGATCTTTTATTTTCTTTTTATTATTGGTATTATTTTCTTTGCAGTACAGCCGGCTCTGCAGGCCGGATCCTGGTCAAAAGCATTGGTATACGGTGCATTATTTGGTTTTTTTACTTATGCCACCTATGATCTTACCAACCTGGCAACCATAAAAGACTGGCCACTTATAGTGACTGTGATTGATATTATCTGGGGATCTGTTTTATCAGGCATGGTGGCAACAGCAAGTTATCTGATCGGTAAAAGTGTTTTGTATTAGTATGCAAATGTATCATTAAATTGTTAACTGAACAGGAATCTTTTATGAATGACAGTAATAATCAGGATTTATCTCTGAAAGAAAAAATCAGACAGTTAGTTGAGAATCAGCCTTTTGCGGTTTTATGCACAAAAGACACCACCCAGCTACATGGATCCCTTATTGCTTTTGCTTATTCTGAAGATTTAAAACATTATTTTTTCTTAACTCCGAAGGCAACCAAAAAATACAGATTGCTGAAAAAGTGTGAGCGGATCGCTCTTGTTATAGACAATAGGTCCAGAAATCAGGAGAATGAGTCACAGATTGAGGCAGTTACTATTACCGGGACAGCAGTTGAGTTGACAGGTGAAGATGACATTGCTAAGGCTGAGAAAATGCTGTCTGAACGCCATTCGTATTTTTCCAAAGTCATTCCCTCTGAATCAGCTGCCCCGTTCCGGATAGATGTAGATGAGTATGAATATGTAACCCGTTTTCAGAAAGTGTATCAGTGGATTCCGTAGCTTTCTGATGATGTTAGGAAAACCGGGATTGTCCAGAAAATAAAAAATAATAAAACCACAGAGGGAACAGAGAATATGCAAAATTAATTAAGTATATATAAATATAATTTTTCCTCTATGTACTCATATCTACTCTGTGAATTCTCTGTGGTAATTATGTGTTGTTTTGTACAATCCCAGAAAGGAAAAAATATGGAAAAAACAGATCGTAATGCACTTATAAGCATTCCCATTGTCATTCTGGCCGGATTTGGTATGGCTTTAGCCGGAAGTCAGCATGGTGCTGCAATTCTGGGAATACCGCTTTTTGCCTTTTCAGCGGGACTTGCTTTTCTGATCCAGTGGCTGGCGTTTATACCGGGTTACCTGCTGCAGACAGAAAAGTTTTTTGATCTCACCGGAAGTCTCTCTTACCTAATTGTGACGGTTGTAGCAGTGCTCAACAGTCCGGCTATTGACGGTCGCTCTATTCTGCTTCTGGCACTGATAGTGATCTGGGCGTCCCGTCTGGGCACATTTCTGTTCCGCCGCATCCACAAAGCAGGCAAGGATTCCCGTTTTGATTCCATTAGGGCCAGCTTTTTACGCTACCTTAATACCTGGACCCTGCAGGGACTGTGGGTAACATTTACTTTAGCTGCTGCTCTGGCTGCCATTACTACTCCTTTCAGAAAAGAATTAGGAATTTTTGCTCTGATCGGCACTCTGATCTGGATATTCGGATTTACTTTTGAAGCAACAGCTGATGCTCAGAAAAACCGCTTCCGGTCAGATCCGAAGAACAAGGGAAAGTTTATCCATACCGGCTTATGGGCCTGGTCCCGCCATCCCAATTATTTCGGCGAAATTACTCTGTGGATAGGGGTAGCAGTCATAGCTGTGCCTGTGTTGCAGGGCTGGCAGTGGGTTACCCTTATTTCTCCGGTATTTGTTGCTCTGCTCATCACCCGTATAAGCGGTGTTCCTATGCTGGAGAAAAAGGCGGATGAAAAATGGGGCGGTCAGGAAGATTATGAGACGTATAAACAGAACACTCCGGTGCTTATTCCCAGGTCGAAGCGTTTGCAATGAACAATGATCAATGATCAATTTTATAGACACGGATTGACACGGATTTGTTTGCTCTGATAGCCCTCGATATGTATCGGTAGCTTCTGCCACTGCGAAAAATAAAATAACAATAAACAAATCCCAAATTCCAAATAAATCCCAATTTTCAAATCCTAATGTTCCAAACTTCACCCAACTGTCTGTTTGTGATTTTGAATTTGTTAATTGGTGCTTGGGATTTGGGATTTTAAGTACTTAAAGTGTCTAAAGTACTTAAAGAAAATCATACTTAAGGCATTTTAGGCACTTTCAACTTTAGGCACGTTAGGCACTTCTTCTTTTCATTTTCCATTCTCCTTTCCTCCCTTTTCCACTATTCCATTATTCCATCAGCACAATTTGTTTTATCAATAATAGGTTGCTTATTACAGACTTTATTTTTAAATTCTCTTTTACAAAACAGGTTAATTAAAAGAAATGCCTTCAAGTATTTTAGTGTTGTCATTTGCTTTACTGTCCAAAAGGAGAGACAATGAAAAAGAATTTCTGTCTGTTACTGACAGGTATTATGTTTTTAACGGCAGGCTGTCATCCTCATCGCAGGATATCTCTGGAACAAATGGATATTAAAGTCATGAGTTTTAATATCCGCTACGGTACAGCTGAAGATGGTGAAAATCACTGGAATAACCGGAAAACACTGGTATATGAGGTGATCCGTCACTACTCACCTGATATTATAGGATTGCAGGAAGCTCTCCGGGTTCAGATAGATGAGATCAAAAACAATATTCCGGGATATGAAGAAATTGGCCAGGGACGCGAAGGTGGAGAAGAAGGAGAATATTCAGCCATTCTGTATCGTACAAAACGTTTTGACGTCAACGGCTCCGAAACATTCTGGCTTTCCGATACTCCTGAAGTTCCCTCAAAACACTGGGGCAATGCCTGTATACGTATTTGTACCTGGGGGCATTTTACCGACCGTAAGTCCGGTTCGGCTTTTTATCTGTATAATACTCATCTGGATCACCAGTCACAGGCTTCCAGGGAAAAAAGTGTCCGGCTGATAGCAGAGAGAATACATAATCGCAAACACCCGGATCCGTTTATCCTGACCGGTGATTTCAATGCAGGAGAACACAATCCTGCTGTCAGGTATCTTACGACAGATGAGAAGGAGCAGAATATCCCGCCCGTTTTAATGAAGGATACATACCGCACTCTGCATCCGGAGGCAGAAGAGGTCGGAACCTTCAACGGATTCAAAGGGATCACCACAGGTGAGAAAATAGATTATATATTTGCTGCGCCTGAAACCAGAGTGTTAAGTGCGGATATCATACAAATGGATAAGGACGGACAATATCCGTCAGACCATTTCCCGGTCACAGCTGAGATTAGGTTTGAACCGGTTATTAAAATACCGCGAACCGCGGAGGGCAGACCGTGTGGTGGAGCAACATTTCTGAGCATCCTTACTCTGTCAGTCTGAGTTCATCGAAGAATGACAGGAGCGTAATGACGTGTATTGGTTATGAGGTATAGGGTATAGGTTATATGGTATATGGGTTTATGGGTTGATGCGTTTATGGGTGAGATAATAACGCCTGAATCACAGATAACGCAGATGAAAGGATGACACAGATAATACTTTCCGAACACATTGTTTATCTGTGTCATCAGCGGTATCTGCGTCATCTGCGATTCTGACAATTAACCATGGCATAATAAGCGTTTCTCCATTCTCCTTTCCTCCCTTTTCCATTCTCCTTTTTTTCAGCCACGGATTGACACGGATCTTCAGGGATTTATTTAATATTTTTCTGTGTTTGATCAGTAAGAATCTGTAGCTAAAGAAAATGCCGAAGGAGGGGAACACCTTCGGCATCTACAGTATTAACTAAAAATCTTTATCGTAGTAAGAAAATGTATCACAGTACAGTCTACTTCTCCAGCTTGATAATTTCTCCGAACAGCTCTTTTTGAGCTTTTATTTTTTCTTCGTTTCCATATACACAATACACATTCTGTTTCAGTATGTCCTGAACAAAGGACTTCATGTTTTGTATATCTTCTGGTGTGGTTTCCAGGACATTATCACGTTCTGTCTGAACATCTTTACGGGTTACATTTTCCAGATACCAGGAAACTGCCTGATCTCCTTCTCCTGAAGGAGTTAACGGTCTGTCCATGTTGGATATGGTTCCGATTATGAATCGTGTCATAAGATCTTTTTCCGGTTCAAAATCCTGGAGAAATTCAGGAGTATTCTCAAAGTTTTCCAGAGTTTCCTTGAGATTCGGGTCACGATAGGAGCCGAAAAATACCTGGCCAGTGGGAGCAAAGTTACTGAAACCGCCATATGCTCCTCCTATTACCCGGATCTGTTTATGCAGCCATTCCCGGGAAAGAATTTGATTTAAAACTCTGATTTTGCCGTTCCATTCATATCCCAGATCTTTGAAATCATATCCCTGCAGAACATACTGAACTTTAGAAGCAGTGGATATACCTTCATTTTTCTTTTTAAGAGAAAATTCCCTGCTCTGTTTTTCCAGATCGTTCTGTGATAACGATTGAGCAAATTGTTCGATTTCTTTTTTCAATGCAGAGAAATCATCTTTATCACAGGTTACTGCCACTATGAGATTATTTTTATTAAACAGAGTGGATGCTGCATTTTTTAGATTACTAATGATTTTATCAGCTTTCTGATCATAATTATCCACCAAATCAGTGATGAACCAATAGTATTCCAGTCCTTTGGTGAGTTCATTAAACATTCCCTGATTGGAATAATAGGATGTAAGTCTGGT
The DNA here is from genome assembly GCA_046483025.1 of bacterium. Classification (GTDB taxonomy): domain Bacteria; phylum Zhuqueibacterota; class QNDG01; order QNDG01; family CAYUAG01; genus CAYUAG01. The sequence goes on along the minus strand of JAWODZ010000033.1, from coordinate 16,227 downwards.
AAGAGCATATCCCATACCGTTTCCTTTTACACTGGCATCCAGTCTGGATTGATGTCTGGTCAGTATTGTTTTTAACCGGTCTTTATCAGTAAACACTGAATGATTTAAAATTTCATTGGTCAATTCGAAAAGCTTATTTGTTTTTGCGTTCATCGCCTTGGATGAAACCAAAAGTGGGGGCATCATTTGCTCATCACTTCTGTTTTTAAGATACGTGTTCAGATAGGTGTTAAATCCGCCGGTATGTATATTCAGGGCATTATCCAGATCACCATAAGAATAATTTTCAGTATTCAAGCTTCCCAACACTTCTGATAAAAGAGCAGCATAGGGTATCATTTCCTGGGAAAGCACACGGGTATCAAAGAGAAATTTGATATAGACAATATCGTTTGTAAAGGCATCATAATATAATACAGGTATATCTCCTAACTTTTTTTCTGAAACCTGATACCAGGATGCCTCAGGATTGATATCCTCGATTTCCAGTCTGGGTATGGTAGCAAGTGCTTCAGGTGAGTCTTCTCTTTTCTGGAATTCTATTAATTCCTGCGTTTCTTTTATCAATTGTTCCTTTTCTTTTTGGGAAAGACTTTTTTTATAGGCAGCCAGTTCAGTTTTAATTTTTTCGTTTCTCTTACTTTCCAGCCCCGGTTTTGGTTTTAATGTGAATAACAGGGAGTGAGGATTATTCAGCATATGTTCTTTAATGATTGATTCCAGCAGGTCGGTTTCAAGTGCAGTTTTTACTATTTCCAGGGGTTGTTCCCACTCAAGACTCAGAAACGGATCATCAGTATAAAGCCATCCTTTACTTGCATTAAAAAGATATACCAGTCCTTTATGAGGAGTATTGCCTTCCCGGAGGCGGAATTCCATTCTGTTGATTATGCCTTCAATTGTTTCTTTATCCAGACCCTTTTCTGCTGTCTCTTTCAGTGTTTTCATAACAATTGATTTAAACTTGTCTGTATCAGAAGGATCGGCATTCTGCACCCTGATCTGGAATACATTCTGTTTCTGCTCACTGTTGTAGGCTCTGACCTCACGACCAATTCCCGCTTTCTGCAGAGCCAGGCGGACAGGAGCTGATTCATGGTTTACCAGGGCTTCACTTAAAATATCCAGAGCCATACATAAATCCCGATCTCTTCCTTCTCCGATAATCCAGCTTAAAGATAAATAGGTTTGGTTGTCAGTACTGCTGCCAACCGGCACTGGATAATACCCAGAAGCCTCTTTCATCTTTTCAAATGGTTTCTGAAATGATATGGAAGCAATATCATCAGATTTCTCAAACTCGGACAGATATTTTTCATCAATAAAAGAGAGTTCCTCATCCAGATCAGCATTTCCGTAAAGGAATATATAACTATTGGAAGGATGATAATATTTCCGGTGGAAATCAAGAAATTGTTCATAGGTCAGTTCCGGGATGGCGGGTGGATAACCGCCGGAGGAATTACCATAACAATTATCCGGAAACAGGATTTTATCTATCTGGAAGCCCAGCTCTCTGGTAGCACTGGAAAAAGCACCCTTCATTTCATTATATACTACTCCTTTATATTCAACCGGTGAATCCATATCTTTTAATTCGTAATGCCAGCCTTCCTGTTTGAAAATGCGGGGATCATCATAAATGCGTGGTTTTAAAACAGCATCCAGATACACATGCATCAGATTGAAAAAATCTTTATCATTCATGCTTGCTACCGGATACATGGTAAAGTCACTCCCGGTCATCGCATTGAGAAACGTATTCAGCGATCCCTTGGTCAGTACATCAAAAGGACTCTTGACCGGAAAATTCTCGGAACCGTTTAATACAGAATGTTCCATAATGTGAGGAGTCCCGCAGTCGGTTTCAGGTGTGGTTTTAAACCCGATACAGAATGTTTTGTTGGGGTCATCTGCTGCGATTTTGAGCAGCCGTGCTCCGCTTTTTACATGCTCAAAATAGTAACAGTCAGCATTCACTTCTTTTACAAAACGTTTTTCAGTCAATTTAAATCCATGGTAGGTTGATCCTACCTGATACTCATCTGTCTGACAGGACAGAAAAATCCCTACAAGAATAAAAACAAACAGATATGATACTAATCGTTTCATTTTCATGCTTACCTCCTTTGATAATTATATTTAATATTATATTTCATGGTCTTTTAACAAATAATAATACTTGAAAAAATGACTGTTAATTGATACCTTAATATATGAACTCTCCTTTAATTATTACATTGATTTCAATATTTCTCACCATCCACATTGAATCTCTTTTTTTAATACTTCAGAAGAGAGGGCAGCTGCTGACTAAATGGTTCGGCAAGTATGCTTTTAAAATTCATGCTGCAATTACTCTTTCTCTGTGGTCTATTACCTTCATTTTGATTTTTTTCCTTCAACTCCATTCTCACCCTCAATTTCATGACCATCTCTTCCTGAAATATACCGGATCAATTGCAACAGTAGCCGGCCTTATACTGGCCGTGTGGGGTTTTTCCCTTTTAGGTCTGAAGCGTGCCTTATGTCTAAACTTTTATGAAAAGAATGTACCACAAGTAAAAAAATCCCTGTATAAATATATTAAAAATCCTCTGGATATAGGGTTGTGGACTGCCTTGCTGGGATTCGCTCTGTGGACCGGTTCTCTGTTTAATCTCATCATTGCAGGAGAATTTATTCTGGTAATGCTGCCCCATATCCGGCTGGAGAATAAACCGTTGGGGTAGTCTCCGGTTTGTAATAGAAAAATATAAATACACATTATTTTCTTCCATAGTAACTTTATGCTTTGGGGTGAGCATTAAAATCCCGCAGCAGAAAATCGCTGCTGCGGGAAATTACTGTTCTTCCTTGATATATTACTTCAGCATTTTATGCAGATACACATACTCCAGGGCCGTCATCAGGGCCTGCTGCTCATGGGTAACTCCGGAACCATGTCCACCCTCGGTATTTTCAAAATAAAAGAAAGGATGTCCCTGAGCTGCCATCTTGGCTGCCATTTTACGGGCATGTCCGGGATGCACCCGGTCGTCTCTGGTAGTAGTATTAAAAAACACCCTGGGGTAATCTTTGGATTCTTTTAGATTCTGATAGGGAGAATAGTTTTTAATATACTCCCATTGTTCCGGGATATCAGGATTTCCGTATTCTGCCATCCAGCTGGCTCCGGCCAGAAGTTTATTATACCGTTTCATGTCCAGCAGAGGCACTGAGCAGACCACAGCATTATACAGATCCGGCCGCTGAGTGTAAGCTACTCCTACCAACAGTCCTCCGTTGCTTCCTCCCATGATCCCCAAATGATCCGGTGAGGTGATCTTTTTTTCCACCAGGTCTTCGGAGACTGTAAAAAAATCATCATACACCCGCTGTCTGTTTTCCTTTAATCCGGCCTGATGCCACCTGGGTCCAAATTCCCCGCCTCCCCGGATATTGGCTACCACATACACCCCTCCTTTTGCCAGCCAGGCTGTGCCGATAATAGCACTATATCGGGGCAGCATGGGAACCTCAAAACCACCATAGGCATAGAGCAGAGTGGGATTGGTTCCGTCTTTTTGCATATCTTCTGGTGCAACCACAAAATAGGGTATTTTAGTCCCGTCTTTGGAAGCAACTTCAAACTGCTGCACTGTAAATTTCGATCCATCAAAAAAATGAGGCAGACTTTTTACTTTCTGAATTTTCTGCTTAGACTCAGGAACAAAGTAAAGAGTACTGGGATTTAAAAAATTTGTATAGGTGAAAAAATAACGGTCCGAAAACTCATCTGTAGAACCGATTCTTATGGTACCGTAATCAGGTACATTAATATTCTCTCTTTTCCAGGCGCCCTTTTTTAGGGTGTACTGGACAAGATTACTCCGGACATTGTTCAGCATATTAAGAAGCAGATAGTTTTCTGTAGTTCTGAAAGAAGTAATGCTGGAGCGTGCATCCGGTTTCAGGATAATTGTAAAATCCCGTTCACCCTGAAGAAACCGATCATAATCAATACTTATAAGAGCACCTTGGGGATAGGTCCGGTTCCCAATATTCCAGTCACTTTTCAACTGAACCAAAAGCTGATTTTTAAAAAATCCGCCAAAATTACTGTCTTCAGGAATGTCTAACTGAATAAATTCCCCTTTCTCCCGGACAAACACCTGAGCAGTATAAAAAGAGATAGATCTGCGAATCACCTGATACTGACGTTCAGGGCTATTGTCTACATATCCCCAAACCCCCATATCCTCTTTTTTACCTTCATACAGAAGTTTTGCCTGGTTTAGGTTGGTTCCACGTTTCCATACCTTAACCATACGGGGATATCCTGACTGAGTTATGGTGCCCTCTCCAAAATTTGTGGATATCAGAAGTGTGTTTTCATCAATCCAGGAAACACTGCCCTTTGCTTCAGGAAGATAAAACCCGTCTTCAATAAATTTCTTCTTTTTCAGATCAAATTCCCGTATGACAACTGCGTCACTGCCTCCCCGGGAGAGATTGAGCATGCATCTTTCATAGTCAGGATAAAGAAAAGAAGCGCCTCTGTACGCCCACTTTTCATCTTCAGCTTTACACAAAGAATCAATATCCAGTACAGTTTCCCATTGAGGAGAACCGGAGAGATACTGTTTGAAGGTGGTACGCCGCCAGATTCCGCGTTCATGGGTTTCATCCTGCCAGAAATTATAAATATAGTTACCCCGGATGGAAGGAGAGGCAATTCTATCCTCAGAATTAAAGATTTTCAGAACTTCATTTTTAATCTCTTCAAATTCTGGGTGTTTTTTCAGGGCAGACAGCGTTTTTTCATTTTGAGCCTTAACCCACTGCATAGCCTTGTCTCCCTGAATGTCTTCCAGCCAGAGAAAAGGATCTTCTTTTTCCTGAGCATGATTAATTACAGGAAACATGGCGATCACCATGATCATAATTAAAAGATACGTACAGTTTTTCATAGTGTTTTCTCCTTATGTTTTTTATCTTGTTCTCACAATCAACTCCAGATACTCCCGTTTAACATACAACAATTCACCTGTCAAAATTCATTAAAAATTATTCATTGTTTATTTAATCAACGTATACCCAATATTCTAATTACCACATACCCTTAGAATCCGTCTCTGTCTTCCCGGGAAATGGTCAGTTTGGCTTTAATAAAATCCTGATGAGATACTTTTAAGGCTTGAGCTATACGGCGTATCTCTTCAATTTCCTCTCTAGAGGTTTTATCTGTAGCATTGGCAATTTTAAAGAGAGTCTTTATAAAATCTTTACGTTCTTTTAACCTAGTTCGATTAAAAAAGTTGTAGGAAATCCTATAAAAATCCAATCCTTTAACAGCCCGTTCAGAACTGATCTGTATTAAAAGATCTGCCAGTGCAGCAGAAAGCTGCCAGTCACCGGTAATAATATCCCTCATTACCTTTTTTTCCTGATCCGAAATCTCCGAATCAACTCCGGCAACAAAAGACAGAAGACCCGTAGCCAGACAAAGCTTGCGGAGCTTTTCCTCTGCCAGATCAATTGTCATCCCGGATTCTTTTTGTTTTTGCTGCAGATCATAGTATACAGTATTTTTTATATAATCCTCAAAGTCATTTTCTCTGAGTGTGGAAGATTGTACTGCTGAGGAACGTTTGCTAATTGTGGATTTCAAAGCTTTGGAAAACTGGGAAAAGATATCCGTACCAATTTTGGAAACAGTGTTTTCTATCTCGTTCAGAAGAGCTGCTTCCTCGGTACTTATCTCGCCATCACTGTGGAATAGCTGCTGCAGTTTATTGATTATCAGTTTTTTATCCTCCGGGGATCTTATCTGGTTCAGTAACCGATCAAGTAAGATTTGCCTTTCCTGCTCAGATACAGGAGATTCCATGTACATTTCAAGTTTTTTCCAGTCATCTCCGGAAATATCTTTCAGACCGAACAGTACCTCTTTTAAACTGTTAATTTCTTCATTGGTCAATTCTCCGTCAGCCCAGGCTGCAGCTATCATGAGTTTTCCCAGGTCAAGAATAAATGATTTATCCGGCATGACAACTCCTTGGTATTAATCTTAATATAATTATTTCTTCCCAAAACATCATGTATAACTAACAAGATAAATATTGTAATCATTTAAAACAAATAATGATTTTTTAATATAATAAAGTATCTATTCACATCTATACTTAACATGATTTGGTATACGGTTTGAAACTGAAATTGTTACGACCCGGGGCAATAGAAATCCAACAGCATTTTTTATTCACGTTTCATTCTCATTTTCTGTAAAACATAAACCAGTCCTGTTACTATAACTCCCAGGCCATATATCCAGTGATCAAGAGCATTGTTCAGGGAAAAAATAACAGTAATCAGTCTGGGATAAAACAGAATGAGAGCAGCGCTTAACAAAAGCAAAGATTCATACCATCTGGTTTGAGTGATAAACCATCTCTGCAGAAAAGCAGTAAATATCAGAGCTGCCAGCAGAGTCATGGAAAAAATGAGAACAATAAGAAAAGGACTGCTTATCTGATAAAGAATGATATCTGAATTCAAAATAAACATAAAAGGGATTACAACAGTACGGAGATCATAGGTAAAACCCTGAATACCGGTAGGTATAGGTTCAGATCCGGCCAGAGCTGCAGCTGCATAGGAAGCAAGCCCCACCGGAGGGGTATCATCTGCCAGAATCCCGAAATAAAAACAGAAAAGGTGAGCACTGATCAGGGGAATGACCAGCCCGTGTCCACTCCCCAGCTGCACAATAATAGGGGCAGTGAGCGAAGCCATAACAATATAGGTGGCAGTAGTGGGAAGCCCCATCCCCAGAAGCAGACTGGCAATAGCAGTTATAAAGAGCAAGATGATGATATTGCCGCCGGAGAGGATTTCCACAATATGGGTAATCATGCCTCCGATCCCCAGATTGACAATGCCTACAATTATCCCTGCAACTGCAGTGGCAACTGCAACGGATACCATATTTTTGGAACCGTTGATAAATCCGCTAATAATTATTTTCAGACTTGTCAGCGCTGCTTTGCTGATCTTGTGAGTGATTGATGCAGGCTGCTTCCAAGCCCGAAAACATTCCTGTAAAAATATCATTACCAGTAACACCATAATCGACCTGAAGGCTGCCAGCTCCGGAGAATGTCTGAGAAAGATCAGTTCCACAATTAGAACAACCACCGGTACAATGTAATGCAGACCGCTTTTCAGGGTAGGCCAGAAAGGTGGTATCTCTTCCCGGGGCAGCCCCTCTATCCCCAATTTACAGGCTTCCAGATGAGTAATGTAAAAAAGGGCTCCATAGGAGGCCAGGGCCGGAATGGCTGCCGCTTTTATTACTTCGATGTAGGGCAGATTCACATACTCGGCAATGATAAAGGCAGCTGCTCCCATGATGGGGGGCATGATCTGGCCGTCCGTACTGGCAGCTACTTCCAGGGCTGCCGCCTTTTTGGAGGGATAGCCCACTTTTTTCATCAAGGGAATGGTGAAAGTACCGGTGGTGACGATATTGGCTACACTGGAACCGGAAATGCTTCCCATCATTCCGCTGGACAGGACTGCAGCTTTGGCAGGCCCACCCCGGAACCGTCCCAGAAGGGACAGCGCACACTGAATAAAAAATGATCCTGCACCTGCTCTTTCCAGCAGGGCTCCCATGAGCACGAACATGTAGACAATGGATGCGGATACACCCAGAGGAATTCCATAGATTCCTTCCGAGGATAAAAATACCTGGGTGATGTATTTACTCAGGGAAACACCTTTAAAAGCAAACACTTCGGGAAGATAGGGCCCTAAAAATCCGTACAGAGAGAAAAGGATCGCCACTCCGGCCAGAGCCGGACCTATGACCCGCCGGGAAGCTTCCAGAATCAGCACTACTCCTACAATTCCAATAACCAGATCTCTGGTAAGGGGAGCGCCGTAACGGGTGGCTATTCCCTGCCAGTCCATTACTATATACAGTACAGCTGCAGAACTCAGCACTGCGAGTATGGCATTGATGATCAGTGCAGTTTTGGATTGAGGGGTGCAGAATCTGATTTCCCCTTTTTTACGCCGGGCCGGAAAGGCGGTGAATATAAGAAACAAGGCAAAAGCCAGATGAATAGCCCGAATAGTGATCCGGTCCAGAATAATTATCTGGGGCAGCAGGAGCTGGAATACTGCCCAAAGCACTGCTGCCATATACACCACATATTGTCTGATAGAAATGTCAGATGGTTGAATTTTTATCATATAGATCAGTAATGAGATGATCTTTTATGGTGCAGTTAACAAAAATAATTTCTACTACCTTTATTTATTATTAAGCCAAGAACTTTTCACGGTATCTCGTACAATGACTAGTCGATTTTTCCATTTTTTGTCTGAATATTCTTCAAGTGTAGATAGTACTCTTTTATGTATTTTTATTAATATGGGCTGCTTAAGTAAAACTATAATAATACCATTATGTTTTTGATATCTATATCTGGAAAATCCTTTATCTGTTGTAATTAACAAGCGCCCTTCTTCTTGAACAATTTTCCATATTTGTGTATCGTCAATACCTTCTTGTTGGGTACCTCTAATATCTTTAATATCTGTATGTTTTTTCTGAATTTCAGATACAGTTATTTTGGGAATATTTTCATCAACAAAAATTTTCATGCTATGAAATTGGTGTCACTTGTTCTTCTGCAAGTTCAGCCGCATAGTCCAAACAGGCAAAAATATCCTTACGATCAATGGTAGGATATGATTCCAGAATGGCTTCAATAGTATCACCATTTGCCAGCATATGTACTATTTGATGAACAGGTATACGAGTACCTTTAATACATGCTTGTCCATGACAAATCTTCGGATCTATTGATATACGATTATTCATTATCCACTCCTTTAAGTGGTATATTATAACATATCAAGTTAAAAATAAATTTTTTAAATTTCAATACTAATATCTATTGATTATATACAAGATATTTACTCAGGAATCAACTCTTCTGGAATATGTTCCACCAATCCTGCCTCCCTGAAATACCGGTAAGCTCCCGGGTGCGGGGGAGCGGAAAGACCGGTCAGCATATCCTGTTTAGTCAGATCCCGGAAAGCAGGATGAAAGGTTTTGAATCTGGCAAAGTTATCAAATATCTCTTTGGTGATGGCATACACAATATTCTCATCTACATTGGCCGAAGTTACCAGTGTCGCTCTCACTCCAAGGGTGACAACATCTTTCTGATTGGCTGCTTTGGGATACAGGTCCCGGGAAACAGTTGTTCTGGTATAGTAGGGTTTTGCTTGTATCAGACGCTCCGCCGATATACCGTTTATGGGAACCAGATACACCGGAATGCGTCCGGCTGTAGCCTCCTTGATGTTTCCGTTGGGATGCCCCACGGTGTAGAAAAAACCGTCAATGCGTTCATCCTGCAGCAGTCCGGGTGCTTCCACCGCTTTGATGTATTCCGCATTCAGGTCTTCTTCGGCGAGACCAAAGGCTTTCAGCACATCCCGGGAATTCTGCAGAGGACCGGATCCGGGATTACCCAGGTTGATGCGTTTTTCTCGCAGATCCTCAACCGTACGGATTCCACTCTTCACCGAAACCACCAGGTTCACTGCCTCCGGGTGAATGGCAAATACGGAACGCAAAGAGGTCTGGGGACCCTGATCTTTCCATTCAGCTAAACCGTGAACCGCCTGATACTGTCGGTCCGACTGGGCAATGCCGAACTCCAGATCACCGCTTAACACCGCATTGATGTTATACACCGAACCCGCAGTCGACTCCACAGTTGCCTTGATATTATAGATATCCGCTTTCTGGTTTATCATCCTGCAAATTGCTCCCCCGGTGGGATAAAACACTCCGGTCACAGCCCCGGTACCGATGCTGACAAATGATTTCTTGCTGCACTGTACCAAAACCGACAAAACCCAAACTATACTGAGAACCATAATTACTGTTTTTTTGATCATCCTGTTCACCTTGTTTTATGATCTTACTGTTAGTAATATATAAATATAGTTCTGTTTTGTCAACTGGTATATGTATGGGACAAATGACATCTAAAAAAAGTTAAATTTTTCTTGACAATTTCATAATATTTTTTTATCATTAATTAATAATTTAATTTTTTATTATTATATCAGTTGTAATAATTTTGAATACCAGGAAAATAAATTTACATGATGTTATGCTTAACACTCGATTGCAGAATCCATAAACAACTACAGTATTTTTATTAATGAGAGGAGATTAATCATGGAAAAATCATCACATTATTATGCCGTATTGGCTCTTAGCAGAATCTGCGGTATGAAAAAATATGTTGCCCTGCGACTCGCCTATGCATCACAATATGTAGATGATGCAAAGATCAATCATCTCGGATTTGAAAAGCCTAAAGTTACAGATGAACTTTTTGAAGAAAGAGATGGAAAACAAATACTGGTCAATGTCGCCACCTGTCATTCTTATTTTATGATAAAAACTCTCAACTATCAGGCTATGATCAACAATACAGCTGCTTTTCATTTTGTGCCGGGATGTAAAGGGAAAGTATTTACAAAAAAAATGCGATGTGCTGCCGACAGTAAAGTGATTAATAAAATAATTACCAAAAGCTATAAGGCAGAACCGGAACAATTTGGTATGCTGCTGCACACCTATGCTGATACCTTTGCCCATCAGGGTTTTTCCGGTCTGATCAGTAAGGAAAACGATATTGAAAAACTCAAAGGAAAACCTCTGGATGTTAACTGGAAAACCAAGGGCATTAAGTTATTAAAGTGGTTTACAAAGAAAAAATTTGATTTATATTTCGATAAAATTATGCCAGCTTACGGACATGGTCAGGCAGCCATGAATCCCGATACTCCTTACCTGAAATGGTCTTATGAATTTGATCCCAGTGATACCTTCAAAGGTCTTGCATATGAGAAAAGCAAAGTGGATAATAAAAAAAGATTCACTCTGGCCTTTAAGAAAATCAAAGAAAAAATCGATACCTATCTGGAAAAAAATCCTGCATTCAAAGAAAAAAACCTTTCCGGAAATGAACACCTGGAAAAATTTTTTGAAATATTAGTCAAACAGGCAAAAATAAAGAAAAAGATAAAAATGTGGCAGCGATTTATGTATGACAGGGAACTTTTCGAAAAAGATCAGGATAAGATAAAATACAATGATCAGAAATGGCTGAAGGAAGCCTTTGTGGATTACAATAAGAAAAAATTCAATGCCCGTAAAGTATTGGATGTTACCTTAAAAAAAGATTATCAAGATACTTCCTGGTACAAATATGTCAAAGCAGTAAAATGGTACAAGAAACAGCTTTTTCCTGCCTTGAAAAAACAAGGACTGGATATCCCTAATTATTAATGTTTCTTTTTCTGGTCGTGCTCATGGTACATAAATTCCGTGAATCTCTCTGAACTTTGAATTATTTCATCCCGATTGCCCTGGATATTCATCATAAAAATTACCACAAAAATTTCATTTTTGCCTTGACATTATAACTTTTTTTTATTATGTTAGCACATGCTTATAGCATAATAAGCGAAGGCTTATAAAATGAAAGTAACTGAAATAGCCAAAATATTCAAAGCACTCTCTTCGGAATCCCGTATCAGGATACTGGAACTCATCCGGGACAAGAAGTTATGTGTGAATGCCATCACCAAACAATTAGACATCACCCAGCCTGCGGTGTCTCAGCATCTGGCAATTTTAAAGGAAACCGGTCTGGTGAAAAGCGACCGGTACGGATCCATTATCCATTATCAGCTGGATGACAAACGACTCCGGGATTTTAGGGCAAGTGTACGAAAACATTTAGGAGAACATTTTATGGATGTAAAAGAAGGGTAAAATTTTTTAATTTAGTTAATAAACAAATGCTTATTATATTATAAACGAAAACTTATTTTTAAAGGAGAGTATATGTGTACTGAACATTCAAACCAAAACTGTTGTTGTGAACAACCGGAAAAGCTGAAAAACAAACCGGAACACTGCACCGAAGAACAGATCCGGGAATGTCACGGGGATACCAAACACCACCCCTGTACCAAAAAGAAAAAAGGAAAAGAGTAATGAAAAAAATATTTTTTTTTCTATGTATTATTCTATTTGTATCCAGCCTCAATGCTTCCGAATATCTGCTGGAGTCTCCCGACAAAAAAATTCAGGTATTAATTACAATCAAAGACGACATCACCTATTCCCTTCGGTTTCGAGGAGCTAACATCATTGAACCTTCTCCCGTATCCATGACCCTAATAAATAAAGGGACCCTGGGTAAACAGCCCCGAGTGATTGATCACAAAAGACAGAGACATGAAGAAATTATAAACCCGGTTATCCGATTAAAAGACAAGACCATACAAAATCAGTATAATGAACTGATCCTGATGTTCAAAAATAATTACAGTATTGTCTTTCGAACCTACAATGAAGGATTTGCCTATCGACTCAAAACCTCGTTTCCGGATGAGATAAAAATCTCATCTGAAGAAGTCTGTATACATTTTACCCGGGATTTTTATACCTATTTTCCTGCCGAAGAAAGTTTTATCACTCATTTCGAAAGATACTATCAACATCTGAAAATCTGTGAAATCGGGGAGCAGCAGATGTGCAGTTTACCCGTTCTCGTAAAAACTTCAGATGATTACAATATAGTGTTTACAGAATCAGACCTGGAAGATTATCCGGGTATGTTTCTGCATGGTCATAACAATACCAGTCTCTCCGCCCGATTCCCGGCCGTACCGCTCACCATCCAACCCGGCAGAAATCCGGATCGGGATGAAATTATAGAAAAACGGGCAGACTATATTGCTCACACCAGCGGCAGTCGTTCCTTTCCCTGGCGGGTTTTTATCCTGGCGGAACAGGACAAAGATCTGATCAAAAACCAGCTGGTGTATAAGCTGGCAAAACCATTACAGTTAAAAGATACCTCCTGGATTAATCCCGGTAAAGTAGCCTGGGACTGGTGGAATGCAAATAATATTTACGGAGTGGATTTCAGGGCAGGTATCAATACTCAAACCTATAAATACTACATCGATTTTGCCTCACAGTATGATCTTGAGTATGTTATCTTAGATGAAGGGTGGTCTGAAACCACTGATTTATTACAGCAGTCTCCCGGTATTGATGTTCAAGAAATCTGTGACTATGCAGAGAGCAAAAAGGTAGGGATAATATTATGGGTACTGTGGAAACCTTTGCAGAAGCAGCTGAAATCAGCACTGGATCAATTTCAAAAATGGGGAGTTACGGGCATAAAAGTGGACTTTATGCAGAGGAACGATCAGGAGATGGTCAATTATTATCATCGGATCGCCCGGGAAGCTGCTCAAAGAAAAATGATAGTGGATTTTCACGGAGCCTTTGCTCCCTGTGGATTAAGAAGAGCATATCCTAATGTTATCACCAGGGAAGGATTAATGGGATTAGAACAGAGCAAATGGCAGGACATTCAGACTCCTGAACATAATCTAACCCTGCCTTTTATCCGTATGGTACCCGGTCCCATGGATTACACCCCTGGCGCCATGATCAATGCCCAGAAAAACAATTTCCGGGAAATATTTACCCGGCCCATGAGCATGGGTACCCGATGTCATCAGCTGGCTATGTATGTGGTATATGAAAGCCCCTTGCAAATGCTCTGCGACAGCCCCTCGAATTACCTGAGAGAAAAAGAATGTATGACATTTTTATCTTCTGTTCCCACAGTATGGGATACAACCATTGTTATAGATGCCAAAATAAGCGACTATATAATCCTGGCCAGAAAACGCGGTCCGGACTGGTATCTGGGAGCTATGACTGACTGGTCTCCCCGGGAATTTGAAGTGAGCTTGTCTTTTCTCGGTGACGGGGAACACCTTGCTTTAATGTATAAAGATGGTATTAATGCCGACCGGTATGCCAGTGATTACCATCGATATGAAAAAACCGTAACCCACAATGATTCCCTTACCATAAGGCTGGCTCCCGGAGGCGGATGGGTTGCAAAAATATCTTTAAAATAATAGGACCAAATCCAGCCTCACACAGGCACTGCCCCCTCCGATTCCGATTGCCCTGGATATTCATCCCGGGCTTAAAATGGGGAGGGATATGTATCCCGATGGGTGGTTTGGGGGCTAAGATACTTTTCCAGTCTCGCAGAGGCTCCGCCTCCGCGAAAAAGACGCATAACTACATAACTTGTAGCCTTGATAGTTAACAAAACCTGGATATAAAAAATGGATTTATTCAACGATCACTACATCATCGAAATTACTTAAATAAATAGAATCCCATAAATATGGTCAGAGGCCCCATGGTCTGGATCATATGAATTAGGCATTCGATATAAGGGAAATAATAATGAGTGATAAGGTGCAATTTTGAACAACATTTGTTTTAGCTCTAATCGGCGCACTAGCATGGACTCCGATCATATTTAATTTTCTGAAGAGTAGCAAAATTGAGGGAAAAATCATAAGCAGGTATACAAATATAAACAAACAACAGACACAAACAATGCACCTTTACAAGTTATCAGTCTTTTCTAAACACAAACCTTTCAATATAAGAAATATTAGCTGCGAAATTGAAGTCGAGAATGGAGAAAAGGCTCGTGCTGATGCCAGGAACAACAGACTAGTAGTATTTACTTTCGATAAACCATACAAATTGCTTGTACCCGGAGATCAGTTTTTAAACAATTCAACATTGCTACCGGCGGAGAAGAACGTTGTTGGATACCTCTGCTTTCATTTTGATGGCAATTATGATCGTAAGCTAAAATCCACAACCTTCATCTTTGAGTCTTTTGATGGAAAAGTTCAAAGACTTGTATTTCAAGAGTCATTTATTCAGGAAGGACAACTGTTCTTTGATGACACTATTTGGGAAGGTATCACTGAAACAGAACTACAAAAGCATCCGGTCTTGCAGCCACTTTTTCGGCCTGATGAACATAACAACAAATAGCCTAACAAGCTGGTTCAGTTGGACCTCGCTGACGCTCGGCCACTGACCAGCAGCGTTATGTATAAAAAAATATTTTTTCTTGACAATTACGTATAATTTTTGTAAATATAATACGTATAAGTTATGGAGGAAATATGAATGTTAAATTGACATTACAACTTGATAAAGAAACAATTGAAAAAGCTAAAAAAGTAGCAAAGAAGAAGAATCAAAGTTTGTCATCATTGGTTCAAAATTATTTTCATTTTATTTCTGAAAACAAAGAAATAGATAAAATTCAAATATCAAAAAACGTTAAAGATATTTCCGGTATCATTAAACTTGATAAGAAAGTTAACATAAAAAAAGAGTATAAAAAACATATAATGGAGAAGTATTCTTAATGCACAAAGTTTTTATTGATTCAGATATTTTTATAGATATTTTTGCACATCGTAATCCATTTTATAATTCAGCTGCTAAAGTTTTAACATTAATTGATCAAAAAAAAATATTGGGCTTTACATCCCCTATTGTATTTACTAATATTCATTACATTCTCTCCAAATTAACAACAAAAGAACTTGCCTTGAACAATCTACGTAAATTGAAATCAATAATTCAGATCATTTCTATCAACGATAAAACAATTGAATTAGCCTTAGATTCAAATTTTATTGACTTTGAAGATGCAATTCAATATCATACAGCAAAATCGAAGGATGTCGGTTTTATAATTACAAGAAATAAAAAGGATTATCAAAAAAGTATAATTCCTGTATGTAATGCCGAAGAATATTTATTAATATGGACATTAGAGAATCAGAAATAATAAGATTAACACATAACGAACAAGAGCTGCACCGGAATTGAGCGATAGCGAAACTCCGAGTGAAGCGTGTGGTTGAACTTGGCCGGTTGGGTGGCCTCGGTTGGATAAAAAATAATATCCAACAGGGCAAGTGTGGTTACTGCTCTTTGGATTTTACATTATTAAAGTTGTTTTTCAAAAAGGCGGAAAAAAGAAGCGAAAAATCAAGTACTTCCCGATTTTTAGGGACTGTGATCATGGGTACTGTTTTCACGCTCGGAGTTGTCCAAAAAGTCATTATTTTGTCAGTCTGAGCTTGTCGAAGACTGACAAATCCAATAAAAACAGTATCCTTTTATTGTGATCAATATGATATTTCTAAACATATTGAACTTTTTGGACACCCCCGAGCACTGAATAGGCACGGCCTTAAGCTTGTCCTGAGTAT
>JAWODZ010000251.1:0-2602 GCA_046483025.1 bacterium | reverse complement strand
TCATAACAGTCTTTGTACTTCTATGGGGCCTTTCTGATCAGTATTATAATCTCTGGCAGAACTAAAATACCAATGTTCAGGTTCGGTTACAATCCCTCTTTTAACAGGATTATAATGAATATACTCAGCCTTTTGCTTGAACATTTTTTCCGAAATAACCTGCTTAGGTTGATTGCCCTCCTGCCATATCTGATGTTTACTATCATGTTTATGCATCTTTTTAAAAAACCTCAGCAAATTCAATATCCAGGTTTTATTATCTTGTTCCAACTGTTTGATGATAAATTTTGCGGTATGTCGTTTTATAGATTGTATTGTCTTGCTAAGTTCAAGCCCATGACAAATCATATGAACATGATTGTCTAAAATAACATAAACATAAATCTCCAGATTTTTATGTTCCTGACAATATTTTATGGATGAAATTAATATGTCAAAATATTTTTTTGAAGTAAATAATGGAATCCATTGAATGATTGTTGAAGTTATAAAATAGACACCCTGTTTATCATATATTTTGTAATCACCTCGCATATATTTTCCTTATTGATTGTATATACAAAGCACAGCTTTGTACCTTACTTCTGACCCAAGTACAACTTGGGTCGGAGAAGAGTTGGAGAGAGAATATATTTTTTTATATTCGCACCTAAATCATCTCAGAACCATTTTTTTACCTTAAAAAAAACGACACACTGCAATAATGAGTAGCTCCCAGGCAGTAATGATATCTCACTGCATAGTCCAGCACAATATTTTTCCACTGCACACCTAACCCTGATGAGAAACAGGATGGGACCCTCTCAATTCCAAAACGTATCCATATTGGCTGCCATATCCTCAATTCACAGCCGAATCGTGTATTAAGACCAATAGTATCAGTCCCGGTCAGATCAAAACAGAAAAGAAATTCCTTAACCACTTTCCAGCTCAATCCTGTGCTGTAGATTAAGGGAATCGATGATCGATACGCAGTATCAGATGATTTCCCCGCATGTAACACTGCACCGCCTATTTTTAAAGTCTTTGTAACATTGAAAAGCAGCCCCAGATCAAACAACAGAATTTCCTCTGATCCATATTCTTTGATCCGGAGTTGATTCTTTTTTACAGCCAGTCCAAAATGAAATTGCCTACCGATACTGAATGCCCATCCCAGACTAACAGAATTTTCACCATACATGGAATTACCAAAGGTTTTACAGGCTATCCCCGCATTTCCAGGGACATAGGGAATATTCACAGCAACAGCTGTATACTGTAGTTCTTTCATCTGAAAAAGATGGGTGCCGGAAAAATTTACCTGAAGATTATCAGATGCGGACAAAGAGGCTGGATTAAAAAATATTGCTTCCGGAGTACCAGTTACTGCTGTATAGGCTCCTCCCAGGCTGACTGATCTGGCCCCGACAGGAAGATCCAATACACTTCCTGAACAGTAAACTGCAGCAAAATTCAGCCATTGGAGCATAATAAAAGAAACCATCCGAAAAAATTTTACTGACTGTTTCATGATTCTTCTCAAAAATCAAATATACTGAAAAATAACCATTGAAACAAGAAAAATCGTAATTTTTTTCGTTTTTTACCGGGCCAATATATTTTTTACTTGCATAATTTCAAAAAATTTAATAACTTACAGGCATATAACTGTATAAAATTCAGGGTGCCTATGTTTAAAAAAAATACTAAACATCTTCAGTCAGACATGTTCGGCATAAAAAGTACTATGCCTGAGGAATTGAAGAAACATGCATTGAAGTCCGAAGAGTATCATTTTTATCATATCATATTCTGCATTATCTATGTATCAGTTATTCACCAAATTATTATTTAATAAAGAATAATATATCCATATATCTGTTTATTAATAATCAACAAACCAAAGGAGGTACTCATGAAAGCATTAAAAACAGTTCTGGTATTATCTATCTTAGTTGGTATAACACTTCCAGTTTCAGTATCAGCACAGTCCAATCCTCTTGCCCGACAGCATGAAGGATTATTTCTGCGTTTTCTGCTGGGAGCAGGTCCTGGCAGTATCAACATAGACGATGATTTTATGGAGTTTTCTTCCATAGGTGCGGACTTCCATTTCCAGATTGGTGGCTCTGTAGCAGAAAATTTTATTCTTTTTGGTGATATTGGTGGATTTTCTCTGACCAATCCGGATGTGGAAATTCAGGGTACTGCAGGAACTACCGAAGATGTCAGTGTTTCAGCCATGGGGTACGGTATGGGTGCCACCTATTATATAATGCCTTCCAATATTTTCCTGTCTGGGAGCGTTATGTATGTTAGTGACACCATAGAATATGAAAATGAGGATGCGGGTGAGAGTGATTCGGGTCTCGGTTTTTTCATTTCTGCAGGTAAAGAATGGTGGGTTGGTGACAATTGGGGATTAGGTGCCGCTGTCTTTTTTGAATACGGATCACTCAAAGACAAGGAGGATGCAGCTGGTAATCAGGCTGATATAACCAATCATATCTTTGGGGTAATGTTTACAGCTACTATGGATTAAATCCCTACAAAAAAATTATACCTTAACATTGATAACAATCTAATATCAGATAATAGAAAAATACCCGAAGTTCTTTTG
>JAWODZ010000246.1:0-15694 GCA_046483025.1 bacterium | reverse complement strand
ATCACTTACTTTGATAGGATTACCGGGGCTTGAAATATCGATCACACATAATCCACTCCAGCCATTTGCAACATATGCATATTTATCCTGGACTACAACATTTAAGGCAATATCATCCGTACTAATAAATCCAACTTCAGCAAGTGAATCGGGATCAGAAATATCTACAATAGATAATCCCTTTCCACTCATGGCAACATAAATAAGATTGTCTTTTAAGAAAAGAGCATAATTGATATCAGAATTATCAAATTGTGCTATTTCATACGGTGAATCTCGGTCAGATATATCTAATACGTGTAAACCAGTATAAAAATCCAGCACATAGGCATAACAACTATCCACTACAATATCCATTGGATTCTTTATGTCATTATAATAACTTACTTGAACTGGTTTATGCGGATTTGAGATGTCAACAATAGAAATGCCCTCTTGCTGATTGGTTATATAAGCATAACTTTCTTTTATTGTAATACTCTTGGTGTAAATTCCGGTATAAATATGCGATATCTCTTTTGGTAAATGAGGATTAAAAATATCTATAATTCTGAGTCCATCATAACCATTGGCTATATATACATAATTTTTACTAATTTTGAGATCTTCTCCCAGACTTGGAAGATTGAATTTACCAATTCGTTCCGGATATTTCCTATTAGAATAATCAACTATCTCAAAACTTCCCCCGTTCCCAAAAAAAATTGTATCATCTTGCGATTCAACAGCCCAACAAGGTCCTTCAGTCCAGCGACCGATCAGATCAACATTTTTGCTATCACCATTATTTAAAAATTTATCAGTATTTTGAGGTAATTGATGATATAGAATGCGGTCAGGGATTGATTGTGAAAAACTGTTAGTATGGTCAGCTTGTCTGCTTTGACCGTATAATGCCATAGTAACAACACTTACTGAAAAAATAAATAGTATTCCAAAAAACAATTTAAATTTTAAAATCTTCATAAAAAATCCTGAAAATTATTAGAATATTTATTTATTTATAGTAATAAAACTTATCTTTCAGTAGAATTTATTAAAATAGCAAATCAAATATACTATTTTAAAACCAATACAATCAGCATCTTAAGAAAAATTAGATAATCAAACATAATTCTACTATTATAAATTAAATTAAAATTTTATAAATGTCAAGTATTTTATTAAATTTTCATACAAAAGGGCTGCCTTTCAACAGCCCTTTAACCAAAAGAGGAGGAGAAGTTTTAATTATTAACTGAATAACTTAACATTTTCTTTGGAACACTAACCATACTTGTATAAATTGTTTTTTGTTTTTTACTCTCTTTTCTGACTATAAACCCGATAGTTTCAATTGATGTATAATTACGGGTAAAATGAGTTAAAAGATTCCCATAAATATCTCTATATTCAAAATGAAACGACTTAACTTCCCTGATTAAAGGTTCGCCATTATGCCATATTGCTTCATGTTCATATTTATAATTAACAATTTCATTATCTGTAGTAAAAATTGATAAATGATCGGAAGTAGCATAAAGAATGCGATCAATAGATTCAAAATCCTTTTCCATTTTTAGTAACATACTGTTTTTTCGTGTAGATTCACTGGAATAGTTGATTTTATCAAAATGATTATTATCTATTCCCTTATTTCCCATCCAGACAAAAAATCCAATAATTAAAAGAATAATTAATCCACTAATATCTGCTTTCCAGTATTTAATTACTCGCATGACAACCTCATAAATAACTTTACTTATTCTGATAATTGTAAATGCAATTATTATACCAGATTCAATTTTTAAAAATAATTTCAGAAAAAAATAGGATAAATAAATTATAAATTATTGTTATCTATAAGCTTGAGTAAATATAAAAATATAAAACTTATCAACAGAAAATTGCTGAATCATATTTAAAGTGATGTATTATTAACATCAGGCTGGATAGAACTCAGGCAGAATAAAAAAAGAGAAAAATAATAAAAGGTTGCCAAAATTGAACATGACAACCTTTTATTGATTTATTAGAAATAATCTATTTTATTCTAACAAAGGCATGATATTTTCGATCTCTGTATTTCAAATAGAAAATCACAACATCTTTATCTATATTTTTCAAGGCCTTACGAAAATCTGACACTGATGTGATTTCTATATCTTCAATCCTGTTTATGAGAGATAATCTTTGAATATTTGCTTTATCTGCTGGACTGGAGGGAGTAACATTCATTACAATAACACCTTCCTCATATTTATATTCATCAATCCTATTACGTATTTCATCGGTTAAATTATGAACCTCAAGACCTAAATCTGTAATCGTATCCTGGTTTTCATTTTCAGAGTGACTCTTTTCCAGATCTTTTGTCCCAAGAGTAACCTCTATTCCTATTTTTTTTAATTTCCCGGCTGAACTCTCTCTTAGGATCGTAAAAGTAACAACATCTCCAGGTTTTTGCATGGCAATATAATTTTGTACTTGATTCCCCTGATCAATTTCTTTATCATCAAGTTTTAGTATTAAATCAAGTTCTTTTAATCCACCTTTTTCTGCCGGAGTATCATCTAAAACCTGTTCAATATATACACCTGATATACGATTCAGGTTATACCGCTGAGCAACTGCTTCATTGACTGGCCTCATACTAATACCGACATAGGGACGAATTACATGACCTTGTTCAATCAGGTCTGTTACTATTCTTTTGGCAAGATTAATCGGTATAGCAAATCCGTATCCTGCATAATATCCAGTTCCGCTTGCAATAGCAGTATTAATCCCGATAACTTCACCTTTCATATTCACTAAAGCACCCCCACTGTTACCTTTATTAATTGCTGCATCTGTCTGAATAAAATTTTCAATTGCATAGGAACCACCTGTTTCATCATCTGTCTCATCTCGAATGATATTTATATCTCTTCCCTTGGCACTTACAATACCTGCAGTAACTGTAGAGGTTAACTCAAGAGGATTCCCGATAGCAATAACCCAATTACCTATCTCTACCAAATCAGAATTACCGAGTGGAGCATGAGGAAGATCTGCACCATTGATTCTTACAACAGCAACTTCAGTAAGTGGATCACTGCCTATAATCTCAGCTTCAAAAGATCGATTATCATACAAGGTAACGGTAATATCATCGGCATTATTTATAACATGGTGATTGGTTAAAATATAACCTTCACTGTTAATTAATATTCCTGAACCAAGACCCTGCAGTTCCTGAGGTCCAGGATCTCTAAATTGATAATCGCGACCAAAAAAATCTTTTAAAATAGGTCCCCAAAAATCATCACTGCCTGATTGTTTAACTATTTTAGTTGTGGCTATGCTTACCACTGTAGGCAGTATTTTTTTGGCAATCACTGAAAAATCATTGCTATAAGCCGGAATCTGAACATCTGTATCAGTTAAAGAGGTGAAATGTGATTTGCTACTATTGGATTCTTGCTCAACATCTGTAGCAAATCCCTCCGGCGTTAAATCAAGATTGGATGTTAATAGCACCCCTATGATAATACCCAAAAAAACAAACACTGTTATAGTAAAAAACTTTGTTTTTTTTGTTAACATAAATACATCTCCCATATTACTCATATAGTATAAAAATACTATCCATTATTGCATAAAGTAATTTTAATACGAAAATATGCTTAAAAAGTTCCTGTAATTTAATTATTTTTTTATTTTAAAATTAATTAAAAAAGGTTCTGAGGGCTCACTTTCACTTCCCGTACCCAGTAACAGTTTTCCATATCCCTCAACTGCAGAAACTGAATAATAATACTTACCTTCTTTATTTAAAGATCTATCAACATAGTTATTTATTGTAGTTTTTGCAATTCTATGCTCAGACCCCAAGGCTGTATCAGATGAAATACTTCTGTATACAATATAATAAGAAGCTTTTTCTACCTTATTCCATCGTAATTGTATTCCCTCACTACTCAATGAGGCCACAACTGCCCGGGGGGCTTTTATTCTCTTTAAAGTAATCAATCTCCCTTGCAGTTGCCATTTACTCTTATTACCATCAGTGACAGAATCTCTTTGAGTATATAACAATAGAGTTTTACTGTTATTTAAAGATAATAAATAAGGTTTTAAAACCATATTACTTCTATCTATTAAATGCATTTCTCCCTCCCAGGTCTTTCCCAGATCAAAACTCTTCATCATGCTTACACCCTGAGGTGTCTTATCTTCATAACAACACACCAAATATCCTCCGGATGAACGGAGCAAACTCCCGGAGCTTCCGTAAATTTTAGTACATTCTGGTTCAGTCCATGTTTTACCGGTATCACAGGAGAAAATTGAATAAAAATAGCCATTTTTTTCTTCCAGCAAACAATAGAGCCTTTTATCCTCCAAATTTATCAATACAGGATTGGTGAATTGAAAGTTATTTGTGGCTGACGTTATTTCAAATACTTTTTCCCAACTTTTTCCTTTATTATCTGAAAAAAGCAATAAACATAATGTTTTATTTTCTTTATTTTTAGCCTGCAGGGGCAGGAATAGTATTGATTTTCCAACCTGAACTACCTTTCCGGTAATTTTTACTTCCCTGTAGCCGGGAATTTCTACCATTCTGGGAGCAGTAAAGGTTTTACCAAAATCATAAGAACGGATAAGATAAAAATAATTCTGTGAATTGAGATCATTTAAAACTTCATTAAAGACCAGAATTAAGCTTTGATCACGAAGTTTTGTTGCAAATGGATTACTAATAGTTAATTCAATCGGCAATACCTTCTCAGGAGTACTCCAGGAAAAACCACTATTGCTAGATTTTTGATACATAAAATTGCCAATAGTAGTAATTGAATCTGATGTAGAGTTATAAAAAACAATTATTTCTCCTGAATCAAACGTGACTCCGGTTATATTCTCCGGAGATTCAGTTGAAGTAGATAAGGTTATCTCTTTTTCTTGTGTGGAAAAATACTGTTCAATGTTTGAACAGTACAAAAACGGTAATACAGATAATAATAATGATAAAAATACTTTACACATTTTTTTCCCCTGTTTTTAAAATTATTTTGTATGTCTTTATATTAATTTTGATTAATCATTTTGGCTGATTCAACTACATAAAAACTTATAAAAAAAATTAAAAATCCAACCACCAGTCCAATAATCAATAATATCCCGATTAAGGTTATCAAATCTTTTTTCAGATTATCTCTTTTCTTTTTTATTAAACCCTCAACAACTAAATCATAAAAAATTTTCCCGGTAAAAATAATAAAAAGAGCCATTCCAACAGTCACTCGTAGAAAGTTTACCGGGGTCTGGGATGCATGTCTGATTGGCAATAACAGCCACAATACCACCCCCCATTTAAAAATTTCTAAAAACGTTTCACTCCATTTTTTTAAGATGAATTTTTTTTTATTCATATTTGAATTTCAAAAGTTTTAAAATTTTAATCTGTATCCTCAAGCCAGAATGCATCTTTAATATGATGTAATTCTTTTTTCGGACCGGTTACAGAAATAACATCAAACCGACAATCAACCCCATAAATTTTTTTTGATTGTAGATACCCCATTGCAACTCTTCCTATTTGACGTTGCTTGGCTAATCCAACTCTATCCTCAGGTTCTCCGAAATCTCCTCTCAGTTTTGTCTTAACTTCTACAAAAACGATCTCCCCTCCATTTTTTGCAATAATATCTATCTCCCCTCTCTGATAACGATAATTTCTCTCTAAAATTTTATATCCCTGCTTCTCCAAAAACTGAGCAGCTTTTTGTTCCCCCATTTCACCAACCCTCTGGTTGTATCTCTTCTCCATCCTAAGTCCAACCCTTTATGGTAAAAGATGCACGATGTATCTCACATCTTCCATATTTTCTTATTGCTGCTACATGCTCCTTAGTACCATACCCCTTATTGGAAAAAAAATTATATTCTGGATACTTTTTATCATAATCAATCATAATGTTGTCTCTTGTTACCTTAGCCACTATAGATGCAGATGCAATGGAAAAACAGCGCCCGTCTCCCCCCTTTATTCCTGTTTGATCACAACTGCTTTCCGATAAAGTCAATCCATCAATTAACAGATGATCCGGACTCCTGTTTAATTTTCCAACTGCTATACGCATTGCTTTGAGGGTAGCCTGGTATATGTTAATCTTATCAATTTCTTTTTCACTAACTATTCCAGTAGCAACAGTTATTGCCTTGTCTTTTATTTTCCAAAAAAGGTCTTCTCTGCGTTTAGATGATAATTGTTTTGAATCGTTTATCCCGGATATAAAAATATCAGGCGAAAAAATAACAGCTGCTGCAACCACAGGGCCTGCCAATGGACCTCGTCCGGCTTCATCAATACCAGCAACATTTAAAATCCCCTGATTCCAAAATTTTCTCTCATACTGTAATAAATGCTCAATCCATTTTTCATCATTTGTATTACATAAATTTTCTTTCATGCTTCAGCTCCACTGCATTAATTACAAGATCAGGAATAATAAATTTCTAGTTATTGTTTTTTTCGGAAAAAAATTCTTACTTAATCTCTAAAATTATAAAAAAAATATGCTTACTTAATCTATCTTTACCAGATTTGGACAATTTGACGAATTTTTCACTTTTTCATTTTTTTTAACTGTTTAACTATGGTTTTCTCTTTAATTGAGGATAAAGCTTTATCATTTTCTGTTAATCTGCAGATTAAAATATCTCTGCCATTTTTTTCCAGATGACTGATTGTTACCTCATAAGGTTCAAGAATATTGAGTACTTCAGGAAATAGATCATATTCCAGAGGATACGATAGACAAATCAGAGTAGCTACCGGAATTAAATTGCCATTTTTAGAAGGAATATTTGTAACATCTGAGAAAACAATAATTTCATCTTGGACTTCATGCTGTTTTGTAAGCATTTTATAAGCAATATTAATATGAGATATCAATTCAATTTCATTGGCACTTACTCTAAAAAAATCCTCAATACTATAGTATAATTCCCGGATGAGAGTTTTATCAATGTTACCCATTTTTTTTCTAATAGTTTTAAGCTTTGTAACATCAATAGTTCTCATTCCTTGATCAAAATCTCTGTAATCACCAATAGCTGAAGTAATCTTTTCTTTTATAATTTTATAAATATTTTCTATGTTATCAAAATCAGTAGTAGTAACCCGCAAGTCTATAATAAATACAGAAGTTTCTCCATAGATTTTAGGGGGTTTGACGGAAAGAATACTAAAAAATTTTAAAGAACTTAATCTGTCCAGAGTAGTATTAACTATTTTTTTCTTTGAATCTTTACTTGATTTAAATACAATTATTACTTTAAAATCAATAAATAACTCAGTTGTATTACAGACAGCATGATACACCTGGGGTTTATTGGTGGCTTGAGTTTCTTTTATCAAAAGAGGTATGATGGCCCGGGCATATTGTTCAAATCCTCCGATAGATTCAATCCACTGGGCCCTATCTCTTCTTTTGTTCAAAACCATTTTATCAAAACTTTTCTCAAGTTTCTTCTTTTCTTGTTCGGATAAAGGCTGACCAGAGGAATTTACAAACTCTATACGGTAGATTGACACACCATCATCAGTAGTAAATTCACGATTGTGTTTTAATTGAAAATTTGGATTGGTAAGTTCAATGGTTTTCAGACAGTCTTCAAGATATAACATCTGTGCAGGCCCGGCTACAGTTACTCCGGTAAATATACCCTCCTTTTCTGTCTTAAAATTCGAGATCTTAAGATGAATAGTGTTTCCAGTTTTTCTGACTTTTTTATAAAATTTATAATTTGTTAAAATCTGATCAGCAATATCTGTTACTTTTCTATTTTCAATATAATCCCTGGATCGGGCTGCAAAATACTTAACTGCTTCACCATTCAAACCAATAATATTTATTAAATCATCATCCTGATAAATTTTCTCGATATGCTCAATAACATGACTGTAAATTTCTAATTTCTTGATTTCTTCACTGAGTAAGTAGGTTTTAGCCTGGGTACCAATTGCTGCACGATGGATCTTAGAGATAATTATCTTTCTCTGATTAGCGATTTCTTTATGATCATCTTCGGTTTCTGTAAGTATACCTATTAAAATAATCCCGAGTTTCATTTTATTCCACTTCATTAAGAACCCTTTGGTAAAATATATATTCCATCCCATTTCATGAATAATTCCGGAACAGGTATCATAAAAACCCGGCCAATCTACTCCTAAAATTCCAAATGTTGTTACACATTCAGATCCCGATCCTTTACATTCTTCTGATGTCACTGTTAATATTTTTTTATCTTTACTTTTTTTCCAATCATCAAATAATTTGATTGCCATAGCACGCTGAGCAGTAACAGGGAAAAATTGCTGTGCATCATTAATATAGCCAATGTAATTAGAAATTTGTTTAGCAGATAACTTTAAAGAGTATTTCTCAAGTTCTTTTTGAATTTCTTGTATATACTTTTCCATTGTTTTAAAGATAAAGAATTTATTTTAAAACTCAAATCTTTTTCACATACTAATAAAAACATTCTTAATTAATTTTTTCCCTCCAGCGTATGTTATTATTGTATAAAAAATAATAAATTTAAACAATATAATAAAATATTTTTACCAAATTAAATTTTTCTCTAATACCCTTGCAGTTAATATCTTTATTCTTTACATTACTAAAAGTATTACATAGAAAAATGCTCTATTAATGTATGAAAGCTGAATGGAAAAATATAGAAAAAATACTTCCTATGGTAAAGCGGCCGGGGCGGTATATCGGGAACGAAATAAACAGTATTCGAAAAAATAATAAATCAATAAAAGTCAGATTTGCTTTAGCCTTTCCAGATGTGTATGAACTTGGTATCTCCAATACCGGATTACACATCCTTTACCATATACTTAATCAAAAAAAATGGATAAGTGCTGAACGTGTTTATTCTCCCTGGATAGACATGGAAGCAAAATTACGTGAAAATAAAATTCCTCTGTTTTCTCTGGAAACAAAAAGTTTTATTAAAAATTTTGATATTCTCGGCATTACTCTTCAATATGAACTCCATTATACTAATATTATAAATATGCTTGATCTATGCCACATCCCTGTCTGGCAAAAGGACAGGAGAGAAAACTCCCCTCTGATAATTGCTGGTGGCCCCTGCTCTTTTAATCCTGAACCGATAAGTGAATTCCTGGATTGTGTGGTGCTGGGTGATGGAGAAACAGCAGTAATTGAAATTGCACGAGTCATTAAAAAAGCAAAAAATCAAAAATTATCTCGCCGGGGCACCTTAAAAGCTCTTTCAGAAATAAAAGGAGTATATATTCCCTCCTTTTATGAAATAAATTCCGAAGAGCAAAATAAAAAATATCTTCATCCTGTTAATAAAAAAATCCCTGAAGCAGTCAACGCTCGAATAGAACCTGAATTATTCCAAAACTTCTATCCTACAAAACCACTGGTTCCATTGATAAAAGTGCCCCAGGATAGATATTCAATAGAAATAATGCGTGGATGTACAAATGGCTGTCGATTCTGTAATGCAGGAATTATTTATCGGCCGGTAAGAGAACGTTCTGTAGCTGACATTATTACCTCAATTAGGAAGATAATAAAAAATACAGGATATAATGAAATATCACTGGGGTCACTTTCAACCTTAGATCATTTAAATATATATGAACTCCTGATAGAACTCCACGACTTTTTAAAAGGGAAAAATATTTCTCTCTCTTTTCCCTCGCTGCGGGCAGACTCTTTCACAGAATCAATTGCAAAAATATGCCTTGATTTCAATCAGGACAGATTGACTCTGGCACCAGAAGCCGGAACCCAAAGATTACGGGATGTTATCAATAAAAACATTACCAATCAGCAAATATTAAAGGCAATAGAAACTGCTTTTAAAAACGGGTGGTCGCGAGTAAAACTCTACTTTATGATCGGCCTTCCTACAGAAACTGATGAGGATATTCGAGGTATAGCTGAATTGACTCAACAGGCAATAACCCTGGCAAAACGTTTCAGGAAAAAAACCATTCACATTGCTATATCTCCTTTCTCACCCAAACCCTGGACTCCCTTTCAATGGGAAAAATGGGAAGGCAGTGATTCACTACAAAAAAAAATCAAATATCTACAGGAAAAAATAACCCACTCAAAAGTCAAAATGACCTGGGAGGCTGCCAATGTATCAAAACTTGAGACTATTCTTGGCCGGGGTGAGAGAAAACTATCCCGGGTTATCTATGATGCCTGGAAAGCAGGGGCAAAATTTGACAGCTGGACAGATCAATTTGACTTCAACAAATGGCTGACTGCCTTTAAAAATAATAACATTAAAATGGATAACTATTTATCTGAAAAACCAACAGACACTCCACTCCCCTGGGATCATCTTAAAAAAGGAGTAACAAAAACTTTCTTATTAACAGAAAAAGATAAGGCCTCTTCTCTCAGTAAAACCATCGACTGTAGAAAATCAATCTGTAACAAATGTGGCCTTATGAGCAATCCTATATGTCAGGAAATCATATCAAAAAAAAGCAGCCATACTAACAAATCAATCAGAAAAAACATTCCGCTTTATCAGAAAAAAGTAGAAAACAAACAAAACAGTACTGTAATTCCGATTAGAATAGCTTATTCTAAAAATTCGGAACTGCGCTTTATTTCTCATCTTGAAACTATGCGAATTTTCCAGTTGAATTTCCATAGAGCAAAAATCGATCTGGCATATTCTCAGGGGTATCACCCCAGACCAAAAATTTCTTCCGGACCTCCTCTTCCATTAGGACTCTGCAGTATTAACGAATATCTCGATGTACAGCTAAAAAATACTTGTCCAGCTGATTTCAATCAACAATTGAATAAATTCTTTGCTCCGGGGATAACTATTTTAGAATCAAAAATTATACACAAAAAATCACCCTCTCTGACCTGCATTATATCTCTGGCCTCTTACTGCGTTACTTTTGATTATCAAATCAACTGGTCCAATTTACAAAGAAATATTTCAGATACTCTAAAAAGTAACTCTTTAAAAGTCTTGAGAATAAAAAAAGGAAAGAAAAAAACCATTGATATCCGTACCTTTATAGATAAACTATATATTAAAAATAAAGCATTATACATTGACTTAAAATATATATCTCAAAAAACTGCCAGAATAGATGAGATTTTACATCACATTATTAATGACTACCATGAATCAAAAGGATTATTAAAGATTAAACGAACTGGTCTTTATATTAAGACCGGAGATAAATTAATAACTCCTATGGAAGCTTAGTAGAAAGGAAATTTTTAATGAAAAAAGAAATTATTATCAATTCATCAATAGATGAAACCAGGATTGCAATCCTGGAAGACAACCAATTAATAGAATTATACGTTGAAAGACCTGACAGTAAAAGAATGGTGGGAAACATCTATCTGGGAAAGATAGAAAATGTGGTTGATGCAATTCAGGCTGCTTTTGTAAATATCGGGTTACCACAAAACGGCTTTCTTCCCTTTACAGAAATCGGAAAAGAATATTTTGCTTTAACAGAAAAAATTGATTCCAATACTCAAAAACCCATGGGAAATAAGCAAGATCAGACTTCAAAACCAAAATTGAAACAAGGACAAAAAATTCTTGTTCAAATAACTAAAGAGCCTATATCCAGCAAAGGAACCCGATTAACCTCTTCCATCTCTCTACCTGGACGTTATCTCGTTCTTATCCCCAATGAAAACCATATAGGTATTTCCCGAAAAATAAAAAACCGAAAAGAAAGACAGCGGCTGAAAGGAATATGTAAAAGTCTGCGGCCTAAGGATTTTGGTCTGATTATCAGAACAGTTGCTACCGGCAAAGAAATACAACCTATTAAATCAGACCTGGAAAATTTGTTGAAAACTTGGGATAAAATTACGAAAAAGGCCAATAGTTCTACTCCACCTGAATTGATTTATAAAGATATGGGAATCACTTCCAGTCTCATCAGAGATTTGTTTTCTCCGGATATAAATAGAGTTGTGGTTGATTCCAGGAAATTATTCAGAGAAATTAAAAAATATCTTAAAGAAGTCTCACCTAATTTGTTGGGAAAACTGGAACTCTACAAAGAAAGAAAACCAATATTCGACACACTTCCGTTTCATTCCTTAACCATAGAAAATGCAATTGAAAAAAGCCTCTCCCGAAAAATTCGAATCAAAGGAGGAGGATATATTATTTTTGATCAGACTGAGGCTATGGTAGTAATTGATGTAAACAGTGGGAGTTCTGTAAGGGGGAAAAATCAGGAAAGGAATGCCCTGAAAACTAATGTAGAAGCTGCAAAAGAAATTGCCCATCAACTCAGGTTAAGAGATTTAGGTGGTATAATCGTTATTGATTTTATCGATTTGTCTCAACAAAAAAACAAAGATAAAGTAGTAGCTACCCTAAAAAGAGAACTTAAAAAAGAAAGGGCGGCATTTGATATACTGCCTATGAGTAATTTTGGAGTAGTTGAATTAACCAGAGAACGAGTGAGGCCCAGCCTTTTATACCAATACAGTGAACCATGTCCCAGATGTAACGGTATAGGTAGGGTCTCAGCTAAAAGTACCATTCTTACTAAAATAGAACGTAAAATTCAAAAAATTAAATATAAGAAGGGACAGCGGCGGTTAGTTTTAAAAATCCATCCTGATATGGCCGAATACCTTACCAGAGGAATAAATAACCATAAAAACCGTTTAATGAGAAAATATTTTATTAATCTGAAAATAATTTCTACCAGTGAAATGGAAGATAAAGAGTTCGAGTTGATTCCCAAAAAAGATTATAAAAAGAAAAAATGAAAAAACGATTAATTCCCATATTGATTCTCCTAACGATACTTGGCCTGCTTTGCGTTTACACCGGCTGGACACATCCCTGGTTGAATATTAAAGAATGTCTGCAAAATCCAGAACAACATGACAGTAAACTTATTACTGAATATTGGGAACCCAAGATTGGTAAAATTTATCCGGATGGATTTCAAATGATACAACGCCATGCTCCATCTATCAAAGTTTACTGTGATACCAGTGGATTAAAAACAGGTGAATTCGTAGGCATAAAGGCCGTTTTCAAAAAAGAAGGGTATCTTATAGCAGAAAAAGTATTTATTGCAAGTAATAGACAATATAAGATATGGCTTTCTGTTATTCCGGTCTTGATTATCTTTTTTTTGTTTTTGCGTTATTATAAGTTTAATCTAAAAAAATTTCAATTTCAACTGAAAGAAAAATAATGCCTGATTTAATAACTCACGTAGCCTTCACTCATCTGATTAAACGTCCGTTTGAATTAAAAAGGAATGATAAAAATATTTTTCCTTTCAGAATTATTCTTTATCTTGGAACTATTCTCCCTGATATTCTTACCCGTCCCTGGTATATCATGTTTCCTGTTACCAAATCCTGGACCGCCTGTCTTCATACTCCATTTTGTGCATTACTTTTTTCCGGTTTGATCACTCTTTTTTTTGAACCGGCTATTCAAAAAAAAGTATTTTTAAATCTGTCAGCCGGAGTAATACTTCACTTTTTTCTTGATAGTTTTCAGCATCATATTATCGGTTCCAATTACTGGCTTTTTCCTTTTTCCTGGCAGCATATAGGTTACGGGCTCTTCAGTCCGGGAGAGATCATTCCTCTGATACCGCTTTGGATAATGATTATTCTGATAATGGAAATTATAATTTATTTATTTAAAAACAATAAAAAGGGAAATGAATATTAACATAAGGAGACTAACTCATGTCACTATATCTGGTAAGACATGGTAAATATCTCTCTTCTGATCAAGATCCTAAAAAGGGATTATCTCAATACGGATCAGAAGAAATCAAACGGGTTGCCGGGCAAATTAAAAAATTCCGGAGTCCCGTCTTCTGCATTAAACATAGTGGGAAAAAAAGAGCTCTTCAGACTGCAGAAATTATTGCATCGGTATTAAATCCGGATATCAAAATTCAAAAAATAAATGGGATCAATCCTCAGGATGATGTCATTAGTTTTGCTGATAAAATTGATAATGATAAAAATGAAATGCTGGTTGGTCATCTTCCCTTTATGGAAAAGTTAATTTCATATCTTATCACTGGCTCTCAGGACAAAAAAGTGTTAGAATTTTTAAATGGAACCGCTGTTTGTCTTAATAAAGAATTAAGGGAATGGGTAATACAATGGGCTGTTCAACCCGGGAACAAATAAAATCTAATTCTGTTCTTGCTCTTGTAATATCAGACTCGAAAAAAAATTGCTTGATTATCAAGATTTTGATTTTTATATTTCTTGATATTATTTCAAAAAAGCTCGGATATAAAGGACAAATACTTTTCACTGAGCATCATGAGTCACATGCTGCTTCAGCATATTTCCCTTCTCCTTTTAACCAGGCTGCTTTTCTTACCATCGACGGAGTGGGAGAATGGTCAACTACCAGTTATGGTATTGGTGAAGACAATCATATAGAATTAATGGCAGAACTGCATTTCCCCCATTCCTTAGGTCTTTTATACTCAGCTGCTACCTATTTTACAGGATTTAAAATAAATTCAGGAGAATATAAAGTAATGGGATTAGCTCCTTATGGCAAACCTAAATATGTAAATAAAATTTATGATCACCTCATTGATTTAAAAGAGGACGGATCTTTTACTATGAATATGAAATATTTTGATTATTGTGCAGGTTTAAGAATGACCAATAATCGGTTTGCTAAATTGTTTGACGGACCTCCCAGAAAACCAGAATCTGAGATCACACAGCGGGAGATGGATATAGCCTGCTCTATTCAGAAAGTTACAGAAGAAGTAATTCTGCGTATGGCACGGCATGTAAAACACTGCACAGGCAAAAAAAATTTATGTCTGGCCGGCGGAGTAGCTCTTAATTGTGTAGCGAACGGAAAGCTCCTGCGTTCAAATTTATTTGAGAATATATGGATACAGCCGGCTGCAGGGGATGCCGGAGGAGCTTTAGGTGCATCTTTACTTATTTATCATCACTACTATTCTCAGCCGCTGCCGAATAAAAACGGGAAGGACCTGCAAAAAGGTTCATATTTAGGACCATCATACAGTAATAATGAAATAAAAAATTTTTTAGATGAGCATCAATGTACTTATCATTATAAAAATAGGGAAACGTTGCTGGATATTGTTACAGATTTAATTTCTGAAGAAAAAGTGATCGGATGGTTTCAGGGACGGATGGAATTTGGTCCCCGTGCACTGGGAAACCGTTCTATCCTGGGAGACGCCCGTTCACTACAAATGCAGGAAAAAATAAATCGGAAAATTAAATTCAGAGAAAGTTTCAGACCTTTTGCACCTTCTGTCCTAAAGGAAAACATTGACCAATACTTTGAAATTGAGCGGGAAAGCCCTTATATGCTTCTGGTCGCAGATATTAAAAAAGAAAAACAACGGAAAATAACAAATGAAGAAAAAAAATTAGAGGGTATGGATCAATTAAAAATTGTCCGCTCTGATATTCCGGCAGTAACTCATGTAGATTTTTCATCACGTCTTCAAAGTGTATCAAAAAAGGATAATCCCCTCTTTTATAGTCTAATATATCGTTTTTATGAAAAAACAGGATGCCCGGTAATTATAAATACTTCTTTCAATGTCAGAGGAGAACCTATTGTACAATCACCTGAGGATGCATATAAATGTTTTATG